>JABDKD010000090.1 GCA_013003215.1 Pyrinomonadaceae bacterium | reverse complement strand
TCAGGTTCAGCTGCTTCCCACGCCGGTGTTTCAGTCTCTTTGGCCTCAGGTTCAGCTGCTTCCCACGCCGGTGATTCAGTCTCTTTGGCTACCGGATATTCTTCAACTTCATCCGTTGCACTATCCTCAAAAGATGGTGCTTCGAATTCCTCCGCAGGAGATTCAAACGAATACTCACCGCCATCGGCTTCGGCAACAGGCTCCTCGATAGATTCCTCTTCGTAAGAGGGTTCGGGAACATCAACACCTGCATCAAATGTGGCGACCGGCGCAACAGGTTGAAATTCACTTTCTTCTTTTGCCGGCTCCACTGCTTCAGGTTCTGCGCTAAATTCGTTTTCAAAGCTAGTCTCAACAGGAGCTTCCTGCTGTTCTTCAACAACCGGGGCCGCCTCAACTACTTCTTCAACGTCTTTAGCAACGGATTCCGCTTCTTCAGCTTTCGGACGCGCAACTTGCGGAGCGCCTGCAAGAACCTCAACGGTCAATCCCGCCACACGCATCAATGATTCGATTGCGGCGATGTTGACCGAGTCTCCCTCAGAACCACTGTCAGCGTAAAGTACGGCGACGCCGCGTCCTCTTGCAATAAGAGGAACCGCGTACATGTTGTGCGGATCTTCAAAGCCGAGCTTGTTCCGATACATCACATCGTCTTCACCGTCAGCATCCGTGTCGGAAACCGTCGATAGCGCCTTAACTGATGAACTAAGCGCTGTGTTTGAAGCGACCGGGAAAAATACTTCGCGTACGGCTTTCGGATCTTCATGATCCTCACGCCCAAAAACGCGCCACCCCACGAGATGCTCATTCTTTACAATAAAGAAAGCACCGCGAGGTGTGTATTCGGAAGCATGATTAACAAGCGCCTTCAGAATCTCTGATTGCGAATCCTTCTTGCTGATGTCCGCGATGGCGTTGCTCAGATTATCAAAGTCCGGGCCTTCTTCTTTCGGCTCTTCGAGCTTCTCTGCCTCTGCAATTGCATTGGCGGTTATTCTGGCACCGTCATCACGGGCGAGCTTCAGGTGCTCTGCAACAGATTCTGTAAAACTAACTTCGAGTTCCCTTTCGCCGCCGAATTTTTCGTCCAGCTCGCGCAACGACCCCGCAAGCTTTTCTTTATGCTTGTCGAAATCGGCATTTATCTTTTCTTGGAAATCGGAAACGCTTTGCCGCATCTCGGCAACAACGTCTTTAAGATAGTTCTCGAATTCAGCGCGTAAACTTTGTTCGAGTTCTTCACTATTCACGTTCGGTATCCTCCGTAAATCGAATCACAGCTATTTTTCATTCGGGTTGGGCAAATGGCTGGTGGACGAGAGTGTGTATTTGGAACCCTAATAAGGACATGATGGCATGGCAATAGAAAAGTGCCATCAGTTAAATTATGACTAATTAGACCTTTTACTGTCAAGAATTAGTTTAAAGTTGTTAAAAATAGTCAAATAGGATTATCGACCATGTAAATTTCTGAAGTTTTTGAAGTTACAGGATTTCTCCCCGAAAGACAATCAGACAGCCTCGACATTAATTTCCGGGTCGACCTCGTCCTTAATCATGTTTTCGATCGCCATCAATGTTCCGGTCAACGAGCTGGGGCAACTTCCACATGCACCCTGGTACCGAATCTTGAGTGTGTTCTCTTCCAAAGAAAGTATCTCAAGCCAGCCTCCGTCGCTCGCGAGATACGGCCGGATGCGTTCATCCAGCAGCGCCTCGATCTCGGCGACCTGCGGATTCCCGTTGGCCGCGGCAGCAATCGCGCCACCGACTGCTGAAGCCGCATCGCCGTTCCCGTTGGAAACAGATTCCGCGGCCCGGATCGGAACCGCGAGGAGCGGCAGCGCCTCATCCCAATCTACCTCGTCGTTCTTTTCAACCGTGATCATCTTGTCCATATAAAAAACGGACACGACGTTTCCAACGTCAAAAAGCGCTTTCGCCAATTCGTCTTCAGTCGCCTTTTCGGCAGATTCGAACTGGTGCGAGGTCCCATGGCTTACGGGCTCGCGAAGTATGAACTTTACCGCGTTCGGGTTAGGAGTTTCCTGTATGTCAGCTATCTTTGGCATCTATCTTAAAAACCTCGAACGATAATTGTGAAAAATCCTTACATTTTTGTCAAGATTGAAAGATAGATTGATGGTTGATGATTGAAGATTGATGATTTTGCGAGCGGTGAGCGAAGCGAAATGCCGCGTGTGCAGGTAAGCGAGGACGCGGGAGAGCGAGCAACACCAGCGAGTTTGATTTCTGCTCGATCTAATCCGCGCCAAAAAAATCTGTCGCCCTCTACGAGGGCTTATGCACTCCAACTCAGATCTCAATCACTGTAACCGTAAAGGACCGCGGACATCCCTGTCCGCTTGAGCGAAGCAAAAACACTGCGAGTGCGGGAACGCGAGAGCGCGGGAGAGCGGCCAAACTGTAGGCTCATTTATCCTCAATCATATTCAATGAATACAAGTCCTGATGAAGATTGAGACTCCCACAACATCTTCTTCAGCGAATTAAGGATTTCAACTTCCTACGAAACTTAGAAGTTCATCAACGGTGGTGACTTTTCTTTGATTCATGTTCAATGGAACCCCACGTTTCGCTGTGCTTCACACGGGGCTAATCTATCTCACGCCTCCGGCGTTTGCGCCGCTTCTAAGGCGCAGATCCGTTTCATCTGCGATGATCCGCGGCAAAACAATCTGTCGCCCTCTACGAGGGCTATCATTTACCCGGTCGATAACCCATAGCTCACGCTATGGGCTACACGCTGCCGCCATCTACGATGGCTTTCATTTCTGATCCGTATCATCCGCGCTAATCCGCGGCCAAAAAAGGAAACCAGGTGAGTACGTGTGCATGAGAACAAGACCCGCCTTCACTCCTTCTCTCCTTCTCTCCTTCTTTCCTGCACCCCTACACTCCTGCACACCTTCCCGCCTTCCCGCCTTCGCGCGCTCCCGCCATCCCGCCTACGGCGTCGGCAGAGTAATCGGCCAGAAATAGGGAATCAGAATCGTCGCGGCAATCCAGACAATAATATTCAAAGGTGTTCCGATCTTGAGAAAATCGGCGAACCGATATTGGCCGGGTCCATATATAAGGGTGTTCGTTTGATAACCCACAGGGGTCATGAAGCTCGCCGAGGCCGCAACCATCACCGCGATCAAAAACGGTCGTGGGCTTATAGAAAGCGAATTCGCCGTGGCTATCGCGATCGGTGCGAGCAAAGCTGCGGTGGCGTTGTTGGACATCACACCGGTCAGAACCGAGGTCAGGAAGAAGAATGCGGAGATCAGCGCGACCGGACCGCCCCAGGGACCGACAATCTGTACTATCTGTGCTGAGAGCAGTTTCGCCGCGCCGGTAGTCTCAAGTGCAACTCCCAGCGTCAGCACCCCGGCCAGCAAAACGATAATCCTCCATTCGATCGCCTTGTAGGCCTCTTCCATCCTTATACAACCAACCAGTACAAGCAGGATCGCCCCAACGATCGAACTTACGACGATCGGCATAATTCCGAGCGTCGCGGTCAACACTACGCCAAATACGATAAGCAGAGCCGGAATCAGTTTTCGTTTCCTGAATCTTTCCTGTTCAATCTCCGAAATGATCACAAACGATGGATTCTGGCGAAGTTGGCTAAAGCGGTCTGTCTTGACCTCGAGTAACAGCGCGTCACCGGCATCGAGCTTTGTTTCGGAGAGTTTGTCGCGCATCAATTTACCGCGGTGACGCAGCGCAAGGACCGTCGCACCAAACCTTTCACGGAACTGCAGTTCTTTGAGTGTCTTATTGATAAAGTAGGAGTTCAGCGCAACTACGGCTTCGACCAATCGTGTGTCCTCGGATTCTACTGCCTCGTCGCTCCATTTGTGCCGGGGTTTTAGCTTCACTCCTTCCCGGGACATGATTTCTTTCAGTTTCTCGAGGTCACATCGAATCCTAAGTACATCACCCGCCTCGAGAACCATTTCCGGGGAAGGAACAGAAAACGCTTCCTTATTTCGGATTACCTCAATGATCGCCAGATCGATCTCCCGTAAAAGCGGCGCGTCCTTAATCATCTTTCCAACCGAACTCGCGTTTTCAAGCAGTACAACCTCGGTAATGTATTCCTGGAGTCGAAAACTCTCGATCAGGTCACCCTCTGTACGGCGATCCGGGATCATACGGATTCCGACAGTCAGCATATAGATCATTCCGATGACAAACAGGATCAGCCCTATCGGGGCGATCTCAAACATCGTGAATGGTTCCTCGCCGGATGATTCAGCGATCGAACTGACAAGAATATTGGTTGATGTACCGATGAGCGTACAGATTCCGCCAAACATCGACGCGAAACTCATCGGCATAAGAAGTTTCGAAGGGCTCGCTTTTATTTCTTTCGCGACACCAAGAAGGATCGGGATGAAGATCGCGACCACTGGAGTGTTATTGATGAACGCAGAGAAGAATCCTACAAATAGGGTTACCGTGAGAAGACCAAGCCAATAGCTCTTGGCGAATATCTGAGTCGTAACTTTTCCAAGGTAGCTTACAGCGCCGGTTTTAAAAAGAGCGGCACTGATGATGAACATCGCGGCGACAGTGATCGTCGCTTGGTTGGAAAAACCGGAAATTCCCTGTTCCGGCGTGATGACCCTCGTGACGAGGAGGATCGACATGATCACAACCGCGATCACGTCAACCGAGAGCTTCTCGGTCGTAAACAGAACTACGGCCGCTATTGCAACCGCGATGACAAGTAGTATTTCAGGTGTCACGCTGAATATTTAATTCGCTTCTATGCAGCTATCAACAGATCGCCAACGATTTGTATAAGAATAAGCGCCCGAATCCTTAATCTTGCAAAATTAAACCCCGGTCAGGATATACTCTGCCGGGGACTCGAAACTGTCGACGAATCGAATACCGTTTCTTTGCAGTGGTTCGCAGTCAACTATTCGGTTACGTGAATATCTTCCGTCTTATTAACCCGCTTGGTCATGAACATCACACCGAATACGATCGTGAGGAGTACAAACAAACCTCCAAGTACCAGAGTCACGATGCTCGTGTCTGCCTGACCGCGAATCGAATAGAACAAATACGCTGCAATAGCAGCACATACCAAAGCCAAAAGCCCGAACAACATATTTTACCCTCCACTAAAGGTCGGTTAGCAGTCATAAGAAGACACGAATACCGTTCCGGTCTTCCACTAACCGCACTTAAACACTACTTAAATCCCTGAAACGAGTTAATGTTAACCCTTTTTTGCACAAAAGTGAATATTTTTCTTCTTATTTTGAAGACAAGAGCAGCTTATCAACGGCACTGATAACACTTTTAGGCGACACAGTTTGGATGCACTTAGGCTCGCCAAATTCCCGGCAAATGTCTCCGGGGCAGGGCTGACAATGAAACTCCTCTCTTATTACACTGCTCGGCGCGTCCGTCCAGGGCCTCCACTGATTCACGTTAGAGGAACCAAAGATCACAGCAGTTGGTGTTTGAACAGCAGCCGCGATATGTGCGATGCCGCTGTCATTGCCTACAAACAACCTTGCAGCCTTACAGATGGCCGCGATCTCCGGAAGCGGGGCATCGACTAAATGATAGGGTCTCCTTCCGAGCGATTCTTCGATATCGGCGATCACGTCAAGTTCTGCGCCTGTTACTACCAAGACCGCCGTTAGTCCTCTTGAGTCGAGATGATCGATCACCTCGGCAAACTTCGCAGGTGCCCATTGTTTTGTGTCGGTTGCCGCAGTTGGGTGAATTACGGCGAATTCGCCCTTGTCATAGTAATCCCACAATTTGGTTAGCCGCCTGGCTGCAGCAGCTCCACGTTTCTCAGTGACACTTAACTTCGTTTTTGGGCATTCATTTAGTTCGACGCCTGTAAGGCCAACCATTGCAGCCTGGTTTTCAGCAGAATGAGTAATCTCCTTTCTCCAGAACGTGGAGGGCCGGGGCAGCAGCGTGTTATATAAAAGCGGGAACTGAAAACCCTCGTACCCCACCCTGTAACGCGCCGCGCTCGCTCGAACCATGAAGCCGGCCGTCGTGCCGCCATGTAGATTGAATGCAATATCGTATTCTTCCCGACGCAGTTCGAGAGCACATCTTAGTCTTTCCGCAGAACCCTTTCCGACCGTGATTATACGGTCAAGTTCATCGAGACCTTCAAGCACGGGGGCAACCCAGTCCTCAAGCAGCATATCTATCTGCGCATCAGGGAATTGATCTCTAAGGGTAAGAATCGTGGGCGTGGAAAGAACCGTGTCACCTATTGATCGAAGGCGCACGAGCAGTACTTTGTCGACCGAAGTCCAATCAATATGCGAATCGGCGTTCAAAAGTCTATCCGTCGGTAGCTGTCTCTTTGCTGGCCTCGTCAACAAGCATCACAGGGATCTCATCGCGTATAGGATAGACAAGCGCGCACTCTTTGTTTTGGCAGGTCAATCCGCTTTGGTCGTCCTTTATTTTGACTTCGGACTTACAACTCGGACAACGCAATATCTCTAAGAGCTCAGGACTTATCGCCATCTCTAAATTTCCTCCAACTCGTTTTATATCAATAATTGTAAGATCATTTTCAAAAAAGATCACGCCCGCAAAGGAATCGCCGCGGCAGGTACCGCGGCGATTGGTCTCCAATTCAAAAACAGTCTATTCGGTTGCAGGTTCCGCGGGAGCTGAAGCTTCACCGCATTCAGCGCAGAATTTTGCGCCGGGTGCGAGTTCGGCTTCACACTTTCCACATATCATCTTTTCCTGTTTTGAACCACATTCTGAGCAGAACTTTGCACCTTCGCGGAGATCCGCACCGCATTTAACACACGGAACTTTCACAATCTCCATCTTGCCGCCACACTCTGCACAGAACTTCGAGGTCGCCGAATTCTGTTTTCCGCACGCCGGGCACGCAACTGTTTGTGCACCCTGATCTCCACCGCCGGATTCTTCTTGCTTCCCACTGCCGCTAAACGCATCTGCCATCTGGTTTCCAACCGCGAATCCGGCTCCAAGTCCGGCTCCAAGTCCGGCTCCTCCACCTTCATTCTTCGCAGCTTCTACCATTGCATCCGCTGCCTGGAACTGAGCATATTTCTGGGCGTCACCAAGTGCACCCATCGAAGCACGCCTGTCCATTGCCTCTTCGACTTCTTTCGGAAGGCTTACATTCTCAACATAGAACTTTGTCACTTCCAGACCGTAACCTTCGAAGTCCGTGTTGATCTTTTCCTTGATGGCGTCGCCAATCTCTTTGTACTGCGCGGCAAGGTCCAGAGCCGGGATCTTCATTTCACCGATCGCATCTGAGAATTCAGTAACAATCGCGCGCTTGAGTTGGCCTTCGATGTCGTCGGTCTCAAAGTGAGCATTTGTTCCGGCCACTTCTTTAATGAAAGTCCCCGGATCAGCAACACGCATTGAATAAGCGCCAAATGCTCTCAAGCGGACGATTCCAAAGTCATTGTCCCTGAGCATGATCGGGTTCGATGTGCCCCATTTCATGTCGGTAAACTGCTTTGTGTTTACAAAATAGACTTCCGCTTTGAACGGAGAATTAAACCCGTGCATCCATGCACCGAGTTTCGAGAGAATCGGGGTGTTTCCGCCGTCAATCGTATATTTTCCGGGGCCGAAAACATCGGCGACCTGACCTGAATACACGAATACCGCTGCTTGTGACTCACGTACTATCAGCTGTGCACCATTCTTGATCTCCTGACCATGTACCGGAAAACGATACAAAATCGTCTCTTTTGATTCATCGAGCCACTCTATTACCTCGATAAACTGGTTCAGTGCCTCGTTCTTAACCTTGTCCCAAATTCCCATTATTAGTCTCCTTTCAGTATGCGGCTGACAATATTAATACGCATTTTTGTTGGTGTTAGTTCTGATAATAGCGCAGAAACGCTTTTGGTTACAACGGTTTTGAAAAACTGGGCCGTTCACATTTAGGTCTGTTCACCTGTAGTGTTCGTGTCGACAAACGAACCGCTTACCCGGCGGATCAGCAACGCAAACAATCCGATACCCAGCAATCCCCCTGCAAGATCCAGAAATACATCAAATAGAGAGCCGGTTCTTGTCGGATCGAGGGTTTGGTTAAACTCATCTGACGACGCAACCGCAATAACAACAATAAAAACTGCAGGTCCCCAAAAGCTCTTTATGAATGATTTGGAGGATGTGAAAAACGCCCGGGATCCGGTTATTGCCAAAACAGCGTAGACTCCAACGTGTGCCAGTTTTCGAATAAAAGCATGGTATACATTCAGCGTTGCTTCATCGGCTCCGGGAAAAAGAAATTCTAGTAGCGGGCGGATGAAGCGGGACGTGTTCGACATCGAGCCGTCACCTGATGACAGATAGAAGATCATCATAACGGCCAAAAGAAACGGCACGTAACGGGAAAGCCGTCCGTGCCCATATATCAGTCTCTCGAGAAGACCCTTCATTGCATTCGTTCAAGGTTGCTAAAGACCATCGGCACCATGGCGAATGATGCCAGAAGCCCTCCGAGAACAATCATAATCCAGGCTCCCCAGCCTTTCTTGTGGACTATGCAAAAAATAAGGCCGCCAAGTCCTGAGAAAAAGAAAATCACTAGACCCCAGAGAATTCCGCCTTCCTTAAATCCTACGACCAGAAGCCAAATCCAGCCAATCAGTGCTACCAAACCACCGAGACCCATTCCAGCAGCAGCTAATATTTCCATCTAAGCCTCCTATGCTTGACCCTAATATTGAAAAAGCAAGCCGAGAATATCCAAAACCGTTTCCGATTTCAAATTCTGGCTTGCCTTAATAATGTTAAAAGAGCCTGCTACTGCGCTGCCGCGCCGGAAACAACCTCGATAATCTCGTTAGTAATATCTGCCTGACGAATGCGGTTCATGTTGAGCGTCAGGGTATCGATCAGCTCACCGGCGTTCTTTGATGCAGAATCCATAGCCGTCATCCTGGAACCTTGTTCTGAGGCAACGGACTCGAGCATTGCCCGGTAAATCTGAGTCTCGACCTGCTTTGGAAGCAACTTCCCAAAAATCTCCGCTGGAGGCTGCTCATAGATGTATTCCGCATCCGAGCCGACCTGTTCTTCCTTTTCAGAATCATCTCTCGGAATCGGCAAAAGCTGTTCAAGACGAACATCCTGAGCAATTACGGTTCGAAATTCCGTGAATACAAGGAAAATCTTGTCTATCGACTCGTCCTCAACAAAGGTCTTAATGATGAACTCTGCAATCTCACGAGCATCTGAAAGCTGAACCTGCCCTTTGCCAGTCAACCCTACATACTCTTCGAGAAAACCGATATCGCGGGTCTTGAAGAAATCCCTTCCTTTGCGTCCAATAGGAAGAAGCGAAGCCTCTTTGGATGAGTGCTCTTTGAGAAACTTCGTGGTCGCTTTAACCAGGTTTGCATTAAATCCGCCGCAAAGCCCCTTATCAGCCGTTACAAGAACAACCAGATAATTCTCATCGCCACGCTCGCTTAAAAGCGGGTGAGAGAAATCTCCGGCGACTTTTGCGCTGAGTCCACTGAGAACCTCGCCCATCTTGACCGCATAGGGTCTCGCGGCCGTTACCCTGTCCTGGGCGCGCTTCAACTTCGCAGCAGCAACCATTTTCATCGCCTTGGTTATCTGCTGTGTATTCTTGACGGACTTGATGCGCCGCCGCATGTCCAACAAACTTGCCATAACAATATTTAGTTCAAAGTTTAGGGTTCAAAGTTCAAAGTCTCTGTGCAAAATTCCCAAAAATCAGGTTCCTGTCCTTTGAACCTTGAACTTGCATCCTTGAACCAAGTTCTACGCTCCCGCCGCGGATGTTTCATCGTCGGAAGTCTCTTCCGCGGATTCTTCAACCGCCTCTTCTTCCGTGCCGCCATTCCAACGGGTCTTCTTGAAGTCTCCCAGGGCTTCCTTCAGTTCGGCCTCGATATCATCATCAATCTTGCCTTTCTCACGCAAACCCTGCATCGTTCCCGGATTGGAGTTTTCCATGAACTCGAACAATTCCCCTTCGAATCTCTTCAACTCTTCAACTTCCACATCATCAACGTACCCGTTGGTCGCTGACCAGATAATCAGAATCTGGTTCTCAACTCCCATCGGTTGATACTGACCTTGCTTCAATATCTCAGTAAGGCGTTTACCACGTTCCAACTGAGCCTGTGTAGATTTGTCGAGGTCCGAACCGAACTGTGCAAACGCGGCCAGCTCGCGATATTGCGCAAGGTCGATACGCAGAGTACCTGCAACCTGCTTCATCGCCTTAACCTGCGCCGCTCCACCCACACGGGATACCGAGTTACCCACGTTGATCGCCGGACGGATACCCGAGTTAAACAAGTCCGCCTCGAGGAAGATCTGACCGTCGGTAATCGAAATCACGTTCGTCGGAATGTATGCAGAAATGTCACCCGCCTGCGTCTCAATGATAGGAAGACTCGTGAGACTTCCTCCGCCCCTTGCTTCAGACATCTTCGCCGCACGCTCGAGCAGCCTTGAATGAAGATAGAAAACGTCTCCGGGATATGCCTCACGGCCGGGAGGACGTCTGAGGAGCAATGAGATCTCGCGATAGGCCGCAGCCTGTTTCGAAAGATCGTCGTAAACCGTAACCGCGTGACGTCCAGTATCGCGGAAGTATTCCCCCATAGCGACACCGGTGTAAGGAGCGAGGTACTGCATCGCCGCGGGATCGGACGCGGTCGCCGAAACGACGATCGTGTAATCCATCGCGCCAAATTCCTTGAGCTTCTCTACAACCTGCGCAACGGTCGATTTCTTCTGACCGATGGCTACGTAAACACAAATTACGTCTTTTCCTTTCTGGTTGATGATCGTGTCTATCGCAACGGCGGTCTTACCGGTTTGGCGGTCACCAATAATCAACTCACGCTGTCCACGTCCGATCGGTACCATCGAGTCGATCGCCTTGAGACCCGTTTGAAGCGGCTCCGACACCGGCTGTCTGTCAATAATTCCGGGAGCGATCCTCTCGATCGGATTGTATTCATCGGTGACAATCTCGCCCAAACCGTCGATCGGATTACCAAGAGCGTCAACAACTCTGCCCACGAGTGCTTCGCCTACCGGCACACTCATGATCCGCCCCGATCTCTTGGCCTCATCGCCTTCTTTGATCTTCTGAAAATCTCCGAACAAAACAACACCGACCTTGTCTTCTTCAAGGTTCAGTGCAAGTCCGCGTACGTCATGCGGGAATTCCAAGAGCTCACCGGCCATGACCTTTTCAAGACCATAAATCTCAGCGATTCCGTCACCTACCTTGATAACGGTACCCACTTCGGCAACGGTCATACTCGAATCGAAATCTTCGATCTGAGCGCGGATTATTTCATTAATTTCGTTTGCTTTGATTGCTTCCATCGTTTCAATTTGAATTTCTGATTAACTACCCCGGGGTAGTTTGTTTCTAAAATCTTTCTAAAGGGTCAGCTTTTGATCATCTGCTCGCGAAGAGAGTCCAATTGAGTCCTGACACTTCCATCAAATATTGTTGATCCAACTCGAGTCACGGCACCCCCGATCAATTCAGGGTCAACTCCGAACTCGAGCTTCACTTCTTTTCCTGTCTTTTCAAGTAAGCTGTTCTTAAAGGATTCTTTCTCTTCGCCGGTCAACTCTCTCGCGGAAATCACTGTACCGGAAATCTTGCCGCTTCTTTCTTCCAGAACATTGACAAATTTCGTGGTAATCGAATCGAGTTCGGTCAATCGCGAGTTGCGAAGAAGAACTCTGAGGAAGTTTGCGGTGGTTTGAGATGGCCCTGTTTTTCCGATCAGCGACTCTAACACCTTTTCCTTGCTCAAGTGAGCAATAGAAGGATTGCTAAATGCGGAGCGTAAATCCTGATTGGATTTAATCAGCTCATTCCATGAATTGAGTTCTGCCGTGACCTCTTCTGAACTTCCGGAACTAACAACTACATCAGCGAGCGCTCCGGCGTATCTTCGTGCAATCGTTCCAACACCCATGCTAATTTACACCTCCAATCGCCCGTACGTTCGCCTTTATAAGCTCAGCGTCAGATTGAGCGTTAATGGTGCTTTTCAGCTTCTCTTCTGCAAGCCTGATGCTTTCGTCTGCTGAAAAACGCCGCAGCTGAACATGTACCTGAGCCCTTTTTCGCGCCAACTCGGTTTCCGCCTGTGCCTTAGCTCGCCGAATATCGTTTTCAGTTTCGGCTTCAATTCGCTTCCGCTCGCTCTCCGCCTCATCCTTGGCACCTTTTATAAGCACCTTCTTCTCAGCGGAAAATCCGGCAAGCTTTGCTTTAGCTGCGTCGAGCTTTTCGGTAGCTGCCTTTTTCTCAGCTTCGGCCTTAATCAATTCAGCTCGGATCTCCTCACGTTTCTTCTTAAACGCCTCACTGAGCGGCTTTCTAAGTAGCCAGAACATGATCAAGGCGAATATCGCCAGGTTCAAAAACCGCCAAACCTCAAATCCCGGATAATTAACGTAAGGCTCGACACTGCTAAACCAATTGTCACCGGCAACAGCTCCGCCGGTTTCAGCAAAAGCAAGAATCAATCCTGATAAAAATGCCAACATACTCTTTTGCAGCTTCTTCCTATGCTGCTTTCGTCAAATTCGAACTAATCTCATCCGCGATTTTCGAGGCTTCCTCGGAAATCTGCTGTCGTGCGTCGTCGGTAATCTTCTCAAGCTCTTCCAGGTCCGCTGACCTTTGAGCGGCAACTTCAGCCTTTGCCGCAGCAACTTTCTCAACGCGGGCGCTGACTGCTTCGGCGCGCCTCTCTTCGATCAACTCATAACCTTCATTTCGAGCCGACAGGAGGTCTTCCTGATACTGCTGTTCTTTGTCCTCGGCGCTCTTGAGCATCTTCTCTGCCTCGGACATGTGTCCGCCCTTGCCCGTATCACGTGCCGAGATCACACGGTTGATCGGACGGAAGAACGTCCGGTTCAAAATCCATATCATTGTCAAAATGATCAGGACATGAACGACCAACGCAAAATCCGGAAGGATCTGTACCGACTCTGCGAATGCTAGAAAACCCATAATTCTTACGACCTTGTGAAAATTTGCACTAACGAATCGATGCCACTAATGACAGTCTCACGTAGCTACAAAAGACAAAAGAATATCACGGGGTATTTGGGTGGTCAAGCACCTTGAGCCCTTTGTTTAAAGGCTAAAAACACGGGACGAAACGAAGTTCGAAGTCATTCGGCTTGACACATTTTCAGGCTAGCAATTAGTGTTATGAATTCGGCCTGACAAGACGTCTGTTTTGATGGGGAGGCGAATCCGTTCTGGTGAACGGCACGGTCTTCAAAACCGTTAGTGAGACTGCGAAAGTATGCTCAGGTGGGTTCGATTCCCACACGTCTCCGCCAATTCAATTCATTCACCCGCCCGACTTCCAAAAATCTTTGAGTTTGACCCGGCGGGTGGTATTATCTTCCTCAAAACCAAACGCGTCCCGGCTCTCACATTGGAACCATATCGTATTTCAAGCCGGCGAACTCCCTCATGAACGACGTTGAACCAGTATTCGCGACAGATTCCCCGACTGTATCCCCGCGCTCACAGTTAACCCCTGCAATCAATAGTAGTAATCGTTACCCACTGAATTATTCAGGGCAACCGTCTCGCCCGAACTGCACCCGCAGAACTCAAGGCGGACTTAATCCTCACCTGCCCGGCAACCCCACGTGTGCCCGGCTGAATACGAAAACAAATGAAAAAATGGATCTCCCTCAATATGACCCCGGGCATTGGCCCGAGAAAAGCTACTCAACTCCTGGAAGCCTTCGGTTCTGTTGATCGTATCTTTGGCGCTTTAAGAAGCGAGCTGGAAGCGGTCAGGCTCAGACCGGAATCTATACAGAGCATCCTCAACAAAGAGTTTCATTCCCGCGCTGAACGCGAACTCGATCTAATAAAGGAAAGAGGCGGCGAGATAGTAATTCTTGATGACGGTGTTTATCCGGCTCTTTTACGTGAAATTCCCGATCCGCCTATCGTACTCTACGTTTTGGGCAACTGGTTAGAATGCCTCGAAGCTCCCTGCGTGGGAATGGTCGGTTCGAGAAGGTGTTCCACTTATGGACGGAATACCTCCGAAATGCTGGCCCGCGATCTTGCTCAAAGAGGCTTGACGATTATCTCCGGTTTCGCCCGCGGTATAGACTCCTCAGCACACAAGGGTGCGGCCGAGGTTAATGGAAAGACGGTCGCGGTTTTCGGAACCGGACTTGACCGCATCTACCCGCGCGAGAATCAGGCGCTTATGGATGAGATCCTTGAGACGGGCGGCGCGGTAGTCACCCAATTCCCCTTCGGCACACCTCCCCTTCGAGACAACTTTCCGTATCGAAACAGGATCATCAGCGGGTTGAGTATCGGGCTACTGGTGATAGAGGCCTCAGAAAAAAGTGGTTCGCTGATCACGGCCCGGCTGGCCGCCGAACAGGACAGGGATGTCCTTGCAGTTCCGGGGAACATCTCTTCAAAGACGTCATTCGGCACAAACTATCTAATTAAATCGGGCGCCAAACTCGTACAGCATTGGCAGGATGTCGTTTCGGAGTTTCCCGATGATATCTCCGCCGGTATTCTTCCGCCCGCAATCGACGGCCCTCAAAAGAGGTCGCTGCCTACCGGTCTTGAAAGGAATGAAAAACGGATCCTGGAATTGATCGAGCCGGATCAGAACCTGCATATAGATGAAATATTTGAGGCGACCGGCCTCTCCTTTGGCGACGTAAATCAAGCTCTGATAGGACTCGACCTGAAGGAGCTGATCCGGGTGCTTCCCGGCAATCACTACGCAAGAAAGATGTAACCCCGGGGAACTGGTGAAGCTCTAGAAATCCGCAACCTGCGACTCAACGGCGGGGCAACCCTTCTTTGGTTAAAATCGTCAGAAGCGTCCGGTGGCCATAATAAGGGAAAATTTGACATCCTCTTTTTTTCGTTTATAACTGTCAGGCACGTCCGGGTCAGACAAAATACATTTAGCCGCCGGACAGGATTTATTTCTAATGAGCAAGAATCTAGTAATAGTTGAGTCGCCTGCAAAGGCAAAAACAATCAATAAATATTTGGGTAAAGACTACACGGTGATGGCCTCGATTGGTCACATTAAAGACCTCCCGACAAAGGAACTCGGTGTCGATGTAGAAAACGAATTCGAGCCAACCTATGTCGTGATACCCGACAAAAAGAAACGCAATAATAAGAAGACGGTGGCGGCACTCCGAAAAGCTGCCAAGGCTTCCGAAGCGATCTACCTCGCGGCTGACCCCGACAGAGAAGGTGAAGCAATCTGTCAGCATCTCGCCGAAGAGCTTTCAAAGCGAAACAAGAAACCTTTTTATCGGGTGATGTTTAACGAGATCACCAAGAAAGCAGTGAACGCTGCGTTCGACCATCCTCAGGAAGTGGATGAAAACCTCGTGAATGCACAACAGGCACGAAGGGTTCTCGACAGGCTTGTTGGATATAAGGTTTCTCCGATTCTTTGGAAGACGATTGGCGGAAGACTCTCGGCGGGTCGCGTACAAACTGTCGCTGTTCGACTGATTGTTGAACGCGAACGGGAAATTGAAGCGTTCGTTAAGACGGAATACTGGTCTGTCATTGCCAACCTGGCGGCCAGCCTTCCGCCCAATTTCGACGCAAAGCTTCGAAAGATCGATGGAAAAACGGTCAAGCTCGGTAAATTCGGCGAAGACGTAAAAGACTCGGAAGTCCACGTTAAGTCGACAGAAGAAGCCGATAAGATCGTCGAAGAGGCAAAGGCCGAAGACTTCGTAATCGAGAAGGTCACTAAAAAAGAACGAAAGCGAAATCCAACGCCTCCGTTTATCACCTCGAAACTTCAACAGGACGCGTCGCGCCGCTTCGGGTTTTCAGTTAAGAAGACCATGACGCTCGCCCAGCGTCTCTATGAAGGTAAGGAGATCGGTTCCGAAGGAGCCGTCGGTTTGATTACCTACATGAGAACCGACTCAACCCGCGTTTCCGGTGATGCTCTCGAAAATGCCCGCGGTTTCATCGGTACAAATTACGGTGACACGTACCTACCTGAAAAACCCCGTCAGTTCAAATCGAAGAAGGACGCTCAGGACGCTCACGAAGCGATTCGTCCGACCGACGCGACGAGAACTCCGGACGCGATGAAAAAGTATCTAGCTCCGGATGAGCTGAAGCTCTATACCCTTATTTGGCAACGGTTTGTGGCGTCACAGATGACACCCGCGCTGTTCGACCGAACGACCATTGATATTAAGGCCGGAAAGTACGGTTTCCGCGCAACCGGTTCGATTCAGAAGTTTGACGGATTCCTGAAGGTCTATCAGGAGGCACGTTCGAGCAGGGACAAAGACGAGGACGCTGAACTGAACCTTCCGAATGTCGAGGAAGGACATGTACTTGATCTAAAGAAGATCACGCCAAACCAGCATTTCACAGATCCGCCCCCGCGTTATTCGGAAGCCAGCCTTGTAAAAGCTATGGAAGAAAAGGGCATCGGCAGACCTTCTACTTACGCCGCGATCATGACGACGATCCAGACTCGGGAGTACGTAGAAAAAATCGATAAGAGATTCCACCCGACAGCGATGGGAACGACGGTCAATGATCTTTTGATCGAGAACTTCGACGACCTTTTCAACACCGAGTACACGGCCCGAATGGAGGACCGGCTCGATGAGATCGAGGATGGAAAACTGGACTGGCGCAAGGCACTCGCCGGATTCTACGACCGCTTTGCAAAGGACCTGACTAAGGCCGAAGAGAACATCAAGGGCAAGAAGAAGCAGGCGATCCCCACCGACGAGAAGTGCGAAAAATGTGACTCGGGAATGGTGATTAAGTTTGGCCGCTATGGCCAGTTCCTGGCTTGCGAAACATACCCGGAATGTAAGAACACACGCGAAGTCAAAAAACGTGGTGATTCCGAGAACGAAGAGGGCGAATCCGAAGAGATTCCGGAATGCGAACTTTGCGGGAAGGAAATGGCTCTCAAGCGGGGCAGGTTTGGCGCCTTTTACGGATGCACCGGATACCCGGACTGTAAGAACATTAGGAAGATCGCAAAGGGCGACCAGAAACCGACCAAGCCGCCGGTTGAGCTGGACGAAGAGTGTCCCAAAGACGGTGCCAAGCTCGTTCGGCGGGACGGCCGGTTCGGCGAGTTTGTCGCTTGCTCTAACTACCCTAAATGCAAGTATATACAGCAGGAAAAGATCGGCATGTCGTGCACCAAGGATGATTGCAAAGGCGACATCGTCATCAAGAAATCCCGCCGCGGAAAGGTCTTCTACGGGTGTAACGAATATCCCGATTGCGACGTCGTATTCTGGAACAAGCCGATCCAGGAACCATGTCCCGAGTGTGCGGCGCCGGTTGTGCTTGAAAAAACAACGAAAAAATACGGCACCGAAAGGTATTGCCAGAACGACGATTGCGATTACAAGGTAAGCGTCGAAACACCCGCAGCGGAACCGGAGAAAGCTGAAGCCTCCGAAACGGCATAACGGCGGGGGACTTCAATATGAAGGACAGTCAGGAATTCCTGAAAGCAACCTTAAAGAACCCGTTGGCAGTTGGTGCTATTGCTCCAAGCTCCCGCGCTCTTTCCAAGTTAATGATTGAGGGTGTTGAACCTTCTGAATCCGAGATGGTACTGGAGCTTGGAGTCGGTACGGGAGCTGTTACCGAGATGATCAGCAAAATCCTTCCCTCGGCGGATTCCTATCTTGGGATCGAGATCGATAAACGACTCGCCTCCCTCGTGAAGGAGAAATATCCCGATCTCAATATCATGAATGCCGATGCAACGTCATGTACGGAAATTCATGAAAAATCAGAACTCGGGGCGGTGAAATACGTACTTTCGGGCATTCCCTTTGTGTCACTTCCGAAAGATATTTGCGGTCAGATATTCAAAGAGATCGATGGATTCATGGAAAAGGGCTGCATGTTTAGAACTTTCCAGTATGTCCATGGTTTTTACACCCCACCTGCGAAAAGGCTTAGAGACTACATGACGGAACGATACGGACCGATGGAAAAAAGCCGTATTGTCTTTAAGAATGTCCCGCCCGCAGTGACCCTCACCTGGAAAACTGCTTAACCCCATCATGAACTGTGATTGATGACGTGCGCCCATGAAATACGCGCAACACAAGAACGGGGATCGGAATGTGATCCGACGGCTGTAGCGGGCTGGAAGTGGTGCAATTGCCGCGGATCAACACGGATGAAAACGGATCTAAAATAGCCAGCAAACACGCGAAATATTCCCCGACCTCGCTATCTCGCTATCGCAGACGGCTCCGATTGCCATCGCCTACCGGCGACGGTTCTGATTCCCGGATCTCGCCGTCCCGCTATCTCGCCATCCCGCTATCTCGCTATCCCGCCATCTCGCTATCCCGCCGTCCCTCCTCCGCTCCTTCTATCCTTCTATCCTTCCCGCCTGCGCTCTCACGATCCGAATAGTCATACAAACCCGAAAAGATGAAACTATCGGACTGTATCTGTGGTATAAATATCGAATATTCAAACAAACATATTGAGGAGATTTTGCAATGTTTCGAAATAGATTCGCAGCAATAATGCTGGTTCTTGCTTTGCTTCTGCCGTCCGCGGCGTTTGCGAAGAGTGCCGGATCAGAAGTTTACAGGGCCCCGGCGGAAGACCTTGAAAAGATCAAGATCGAGGGTTTAAAGAATTCAAAAGTTATGGACACTCTCGGTTATTTGACGGAGGTGATCGGACCGCGTCTGACAAATTCACCGGGAATGAAACGCGCCAATGAGTGGACGCGCGACACGATGTCCAAATGGGGAATGTCCAATGCGCACCTTGAAGCGTGGGGACCTTTTGGAAGAGGCTGGTCGCTGAACCGGTTCTCAGCTCAGGTAGTCGCTCCAAACGCACTGCCGGTAATCGCGTTTCCGAAGGCGTGGAGTCCGAGTACGCCGGGCATGGTGACCGGCAAGGTAGTTAAGCTTGAATACAAGACCGCGGAAGATCTTGAGAAATATAAAGGAAAGCTCAAGGGAGCCATCGTGTTCATTTCCAATAAGAGACCTATAAAAGCGGGCTTTAAGGAGATCGGACACAGGTTTACTGATTCCGAGTTGCTGGCAATGGCAAACGCCCCGGATCCTTCCACGATGCCGAGGGGCCGTCAAGGCGGGAATCCAATCCAGGCGAGAATCCAGGCGTTCATGAAGAGCTTTGCGCTTCAGAATATGGCCATGAACATGCTAATTGAAGAAGGCGCAGCGGTAATGGTCGACAATTCCCGTAAGGGTTCAGGCGGTACCGTATTTGTTTCGGGTGCTTCTGTTGGAGGACCGGCACCGACTTCAATCCAGGATCTTTTTGGTGGACGCAACTCCGCGTACCAGATCGGCGCAGAAAAGAACATGGTCCCGCAAATGACCATGTCGACAGAGAACTACAACCAAATAGCTCGTATGCTCAAGCGTGGTGAAGAAGTGACGATGTCTGTGAACATCGATGCCAGCTACCACGATGACGACCTGATGGGCTACAACACAATTGCTGAGATTCCGGGAACGGATCCGGCGCTCAAAGACGAAATCGTGATGGTTGGCGCTCACCTCGATTCATGGCATGCGGCGGGCGGTGCCACCGATAACGGCGCCGGCTCCGCGGTTGCAATGGAGGCCGCACGGATCATCCTCGCAAGCGGACTCAAGCCCCGCAGAACGATTCGAGTCGCTCTCTGGAGCGGGGAGGAGCAGGGCCTAAACGGTTCACGCGAGTATGTTAAGCAGCACTTTGGCGAGATGGAAGGCGGCGGACGATTCGCTGCTATCCTTGGTCAAAAAGGCAAACTCACGACCAAACCCGACTACGAAAAATTCTCGGCGTATTACAACATGGACAACGGCACGGGCCAGTTCCGTGGTGTTTACCTGCAGGGGAACGCCGCAGTTGCGGATATCTTCCGCGCCTGGCTGATGCCTTTCGATAAAATACTGCTTGGCAAGGATACAAAGGGCAATGAGATCCGCGGAAAATCGACTACTACCCTGACCATCAACAACACCAGCGGAACAGATCACCTTTCGTTTGATGCGATCGGTCTTCCGGGATTCCAGTTCATACAGGACCCGGTCGAATACAGTCCCTTGACCCACCATTCGAATCAAGACAATTTTGATCGAATTCAGGCCGGGGATATAAAGATAAACTCTACGATCATGGCGGCTTTTGTTTACCAAACGGCTATGATGGACCAGAAGATTCCGCGTAAGTCGACTCCTTAGAAGACTTTACGGGCGCTTTTAAAAGGGGACGGCAAAACGCCGTCCCCTTTTCGTTTTCCGACGAGTTTTTCATTCGGATTCGTCTAAAACATTAATGAATTGTCTCGCAACTGCGAGATGAGTTGCGGTTTTGGCTCAGCTTACCTGTCCAATTCAGATTTGCGAGTCCCGACTGGAGCAAACACCTGTATTTCAGATCAACCTCTTTCGTTTGCACCGTAGGATTTGGAATGCCTGTCGGTCAAATCCCGGACTTGCTCTTAGTTACTGATTTTATTGACTTAAAACGTGTGAAAAAGGTAGAATAAACACTGTTAAAACTTGTGAAACAATTGCAGGTTTTACCGCGCTCAATAAATTCGGAACCCACCCTATTCCGAAAATTTAAAATCAATAAAGAGTCAGTTATTCACTGACGCCAGTGATCCGGCCAGAACTGTGTTTTGGGTCCGGCCATTCGTGCATATGTGAACTCCCACTGACGACTCCTACAATGAAACCAATAAACTTCATTTCGATTGAAGATGCTGATGCTTCGAAAGACGGGCAGACAGATGAGCGTGCGCCCGGGAAACCGGTACGGTTTTTCGATGTCACTAAGCCGGGGGAACCTAAGGGTGATCCTGTAACTTTCTTCGAACTAACCGAAAGTGGTGAATCCCACAGAACAGAAGCGGTCGTTGAAAATGTCGTGAGACATGAAGACTCCGTAAACTTCTTCGGCATTTCAGATGCTGAAGAGCCCGAACCAGAAACTGCCGACGAGGAACCTGCCGTGTCAACGGTAATGGTTGTGGAAGACGACAGCATAGTCTCCACGATGCTCAAGCATCTACTCGAACGTCGCGGTTATCAGATCGAGATAGCTGCCGACGGCCGGCGTGCCACGGAGTTGATCGACTCCGATGTACCCCCGGCACTAATCCTACTCGACGTCATGCTCCCCTTTGTTGACGGATTTGAATTGATCCGAAAAGTAAGGGAGAAGGACGGCTGGCAGGAAGTGCCGATAATCATGCTCACAGCGAAAACGCGAGAAGAAGATATCGTGCGTGCCCTGGAATCCGGTGCAGACGACTACATCGTCAAGCCATTCCAGCCGCAGGAATTGATCGCTCGCGTCAAGCGTTTTGTGAGCCAGAGGTAGTATGAAAAACATAGCCCTGCTTCTCTTGTTTATTGCGCTCTTTGCGATCGGCTTGAATGCTCAGGAAGAGCAGAAAAAGCCAAAACTAGATATCGCGAAGCTGAAGAAAGTGCCTGAAAAAGAGCTCGACCCCGAGAAGGAGCCGGAAAAGAAGCCGGAGAAAGAACTCCTTCCCGCGAACGCCGTGAAACGGTCTGAAGCAAGAAACGAAACCGAGGTCTCTGTAGATTACACCAGACAGTGGCTTACCAACGGTCGCGGTACCTGGGATGAAGCCCGTATTGGGGTGGTCCACAAGTTCACGAAACGCCAGGTACTTTTCGGCTTTTACAGTGAGACGAAGAGATTCGGCCTCAGAGACCGAACCGGCACGCTCGGAATCTATCAGCCATTGAGCAAAAAGTGGACCCTTGTCGCCGAGGCGGCCGCGAGCCCGACTCACAAGGTGCTTCCAAAGTGGTCCGCGATGGTACAGATAGAACGCTCTCTCGGGAACGGCTGGATCGCTCATGCCGGTTTCCGAAGGATCCAAAACAATACCGCCAAGGTGAACATCACGAAGCTTGGATTTGAGAAATACTGGGGACACAACAGGCTCGCCGGATCAACATCGGTGATAAACCTCGAAAACACAGGGACATCTGGAAGTGCGAGGGTTCACTACAGCCGCTACTACGGGAACGGTTTGAGTTCCATCGGCATCGGAATCGCTGCAGGCCGTGAGGTCGAGAACATCGGACCGAACACGGTTCTGCAATCGGACATCTACAACATTTCCGTTAACGGTAAACACGCTTTTAGCCGGCGCTGGGCACTAGGATACGGGTACACCCATCACAGGCAAGGCGCTGTCTATACACGCCGGGGAGTGACTGTTGGACTTCGCTACAAGTTCTGAAACATTGGTTTGGTTGGCGAAGTGGGTTGGGTTTATCAGCCTGGTACTAGTCGGGCTGGTCTCGATCCACATCATCGTCCTTCGTTATCTGCTGATTCGCAGGAATCGCAGAGAGGCTGCGCTTCATGAGCAATGGCAACCGATCCTGGTGTCATGCCTCGATGGAGAGCCGGAGAATTTGCCCGTTCTCGAAGAGCGGGATATCACATCATTCCTGGTACTTTGGAACTATTTTCATGAGACCCTGCGGTTGGCCGGAAAGGACAACCTGAACGCTGTTGCAAAGAAACTCGAACTCGACGAGTGGGCCCTCAAGGCCCTTGACGACTCGATCCGTGAAAAACTTCTTGCAATACAAACATTAGGGTGGCTTCAGGAAGAGAGAGGTTGGGATGAACTCCTCGAAATCATGAGGCATGCAAGTCCCGTCACCTCACTCTGTGCCGCAAAAGCAATTTTGAGAATAGATCCGCACAAGGGCGTCCCGCTCTTTCTCGAGCTAATACCTGTAAGGTCTCACTGGTCCTTTTCAACCGTTGGCAAAATCCTAAAAGAAGCAGGAGCAGATGTGGTCACCAAACCCCTGATCGAGATCGCGTCCCGTCATGAGGGCGATGAGCTTGTGAGGCTGCTCAGGTTTCTCGATACCGCCTACGAGGAAGAAGTGGCCCCTTTGGTCAGCAAGCTACTCCGCGATTCAAACGACGAGAACGTCTTGATGTCATGCCTGCGCGCAGTCGTCGATCCGTTGGACCTGCCCATGATCCGGGCATTACTGAGACATGATAGCTGGAGAGTCAGAACACAGGCAGCAATCTGTCTTGGAGAATTGGGAACTGAGGAAGACATTCCGCGACTGGTCCACGCAGCCGGTGACCAGAATTGGTGGGTCAGGTTTCGGTCTGCGCATGCTCTTGCGGAACTTCCAACGATGACCGTACCCCGACTGAAACGAATTGCTTCAGAACACCAAAACTTCTTTGGCAGCGACATCATCAGCAAGGTCCAAAAGGAAAGGGAGGCATTTCAGTAGCTATGTGGGAAGTGCTTTTGGCAATTCAGTGGCTCTGCCTCGCGTTTTTCGTTGGTATCAACGTGAGCTATATTTCGCTGTGCATACTTTCCTATTTCAGCCTGCCAAAGATCGTCCAAAGGCATACTCTGCTTCGCGAACTTCCACAGCCGCACACGGCGTACGAAATCCCAATAAGTCTCATGGTGACCGCCTTCAACGAAGAGGCTGTGATCGTAGAATCAATCCGGTCTCTGCTTCAGACAGACTATCCTGAGTTTGAAATCGTCGTAGTCAACGATGGTTCAAAAGACCGGACCCTTGAAGTCCTTATCGAGGCTTTCAACTTGATCAAGCTCCCGGTAACCGTTCAGCAAAGACTCCCACATAAACCGATCCGCGCGGTGTATCGTTCGAAACCATTTCCGAATCTGAGAGTTATCGACAAAGAGAATGGCGGATGTAAAGCGGACGCTTCGAATGCGGGAATTGACGCATCAATCTATCCGCTCGTTTCTCCTCTGGATGCCGACACCATACTGGAGAAAGACACCCACAAACTTCTCGTTCAACCTTTCCTCGAGGATTCCTCAACGATCGCTGTCGGCGGGGCCGTACGTATTGCAAACGGCTGTAAAGTGAAAGAAGGCGTCATGCTCGAAAAGAGCATCGCCTACCGGAAACCGCTTGTCTTGTTCCAGGTGCTCGAATACATGCGGGCTTTTCTTTTCGTAAGAGTTGGCTGGGCGGCGCTTGATGCTTTGCCGATTATCTCGGGAGCGATTGGGCTTTTCGACAGAAATGCCGTAATCGAAGTAGGAGGTTACAGTCGCCAAACTCACGCAGAGGACCTCGAGATCATATTGAGACTTCATCTTCATTACCTGGACAAAGAAAAGAAGTATCGAATCGCGAACGTCCCGGATGCCAATTGTTGGACCGAAGCTCCTGAGGACTACAGAACACTGAGAAAGCAGCGCGTCAGGTGGCATCAGGGTTTTGTAGAGTGCCTCTGGTTTAACCGCAGACTTCTTTTTCACCGGAAGGGAGGTGTCCTTTCGTGGGTTTCGATTCCTTTTCAAATCATCTTCGAGGCTCTCAGCCCCGCCATTGAAATTGGTGGATACGTTTCAACGTTAATTCTGTTTCTCTTCGGATATCTGAACTACGAGGGTGCCTTCTTCTTCCTGCTTCTGTCTGTGGGGCTCGGAGTGCTTCTTACCGTGACGGCGATGCTACTTGAGGAATTGATGTTTCATACGTACCCCAGACCGAAACAGCTCCTGACTCTTCTGGTTGCTGCGTTTGTCGAGAATGTAGGTTATCGCCAAATCAATGCTTTCTGGAGATTCACTGGTCTCATTTACTGGGCGATCGGATACGAGGAAAGCCGCGCGATGGTTCGTAGCGCATCGTGGCAAAACACTGAGGATGCAGAAGTTCCTTCACAGAAGGACACGAAAGATAGTATAATTAAGGATGGTCAGGGTTCCTCTGCCTGATGTCCTCAATCTCACATTAGACACACTCCCATTATGTCTTCTCCCGCGACCTCTAAGTCGAATTACATAAAACTACTGATTATTGTCTCCGGTGCGATCTCGGCCGCCGCGGGGCTTTTTGCGCTTTATGGCTGGACTGGCGATAACCACTTGTTCACAGCCCTCATCGAAGGTGCGCCTCGGCTACACTTTCTTCCGGCCGTTTCATTCGTGATCGCGGGCGTCTCTGTCGTTCTTACAGTCATTAAACGAAAAACCCCTGCTGTAATTCTTTCGTACTTGCTGATTCTCATAGCTGTATTTGAGATTCTGCATTTCGCTGTAGGACACCAAGCCGGCATTGACGGATTTGCAGTGATATTCGGGTTTGAAGAAAGTGAGTTTCACATGACCCTGATCGGGTCTCTGGCATTTCTTTTCGTTGGGCTGGCGATTGCTGCCCGCTGGAGAACCAAGAAACGCAGTGCGATCGTGAGCGGTTCATTCGGTGCATTCTCACTTGCCTGTGGACTGGGAACATTGCTTGCGTACTCCTCCGGATATCTGGAGCATATGAAATGGAACCCGTCTACAGAATTGTCCATTCCTGGCGCAGTCGCATTCCTTGTCCTTGGAGTCGCAATTATCGCGCAAAGCAGTCACCGGCAAATGAATCTTCGCACGGACTGGAAGCATTTCGTACCCGTCGTGCTTCTTGTAGTTGGCCTGACCCTTTCATTTGTGATGCGTCACTACTTCCACGCAAAGGATGTAGTCTCAGTTCAGAACACGGTCTCAATAGAACTTCGGAGCCTTTCGAAAACGATCGAGTCAGAAATCAATGACAGACTTGTTGCCAACGAAAGAATGGCGAGGCGATGGGCAGTCCACGGTGGGACTGAAAGGCCTGAGTGGGAGAAGGACGCCAAGAGGCTTTATAGAGATTACGGTGGGTATCAGGCGGTCGAATGGGTAGATCCGGACTACAAGGTCCGCTGGATCATCCCGTTTGAACCCAACAAACGAGCGCTCGGACTTGATCTTGGGGCAACGCCTAATCGTCTGTGGGCCGTTAAAAAAGCAAAGGAGACCCGGAAGTCAGTCGTTTCTGAACCGATTACCCTCGTAC
>JABDKD010000124.1 GCA_013003215.1 Pyrinomonadaceae bacterium | reverse complement strand
GATGCGGGTATTCATGAACGAATGCAGCAGAAAAGAGCCCGTAAGTTTGAAACAATGAAAGCGGAACTCCCGCGTCCTCAGATATTTGGAGATGAAGATGCAGAAATTGGTTTAACTTGTTGGGGATCTCCGACAGGAGCGATTCTCGAAGGCATGGAAATCGCACGTGCTGAAGGTATTAAATCGAAATTGATAACGTCGATAATGATTAATCCGCAGCCGGAAGAAGAGTTTCGCGCGTTTTTTGACACCTGCCGCGAGGTGATCATTCCTGAACAGAACCATTCAGGACAATACGCCGGACTTATGAAATCCAGGTATGGAATCCGGCCTGTCGAAATCCATTGCCCATCCGTGAAACTTGTAAGCCCGCGATCGATAGCTGAAAAGATAAAAGAGGTACACCATGAGCATATTGCAGAAACGCCACGTCTTACAGTCGTTTGAACGCGCGAAGTCGACAAAGGCAAAGGAATTCCGTGACACGCTACCGACGTGGTGTCCCGGTTGCGGGCATTTCACACCGTTGCAGGGTCTATACGAGGCAGCGGAGCGGCTCAAGATCAAGCCTAAAAACTTTGTACTCGTGTCGGGAATCGGTTGTTCAGGAAGGTTTCCGTTCTTTATCAAGGGATTCGGACTCCATGCTCTTCATGGCAGGGCGATCCCGGTAGCGACGGGTGTAAAACTCGCCAACCCTGAACTTTCGGTTGTCGCTGTAGGCGGTGACGGTGACGGCGTAGGTATTGGCGGAGGTCATTTCCCGCACGCGGCCCGGAGTAATTTTAATCTGACGTACCTGCTCCTCGACAACGCGATCTACGGCCTGACGAAAGGACAGACATCGCCGACTTCACCAATCGGAATGAAAAGCGGCACCTCCCCGTACGGAAACCTCGCCGCCCCTCTAAATCCCCTGACCATGGCACTTACCTATGGCGCGACGTTTGTCGCCAGAGTGTTTTCTCAGGACAGGGACAATGTAACCGACCTTATCACCGAGGCTATCGCGCATAAGGGATTCTCATTTATTCATGTATTGAGCCCGTGCATTGAGTTTCACAAAACGGTTACGTACGAGAGCTGGGAAGACAAGGTGAGTTATTTGCCGGAAAATTATGTTGCAGATAATCGTGTCGAGGCACTGGCGTTATCTGAAAGCAAGGAACCCATCTATACCGGGCTGTTTTTACGTCAGTCAAAGGCTTCCTATAAAGAACGCGTCAATGATCTTCAGGAGAAACTTCGGAAGGAAGCGGCAGAGATTAACTGAGAATCGAGAACTGAATCAGAACCGCCGGTGGTAGCCGGTGGCGAGCTCTCACCTAGGAATTACCGTTTAGAGCCGTGCTCCGCACGGCATGTCGGGCAGAGCCCGACTCTAAACAATGATCTTCAAACTTCAATCTTCAATCACAGGACCTCTTTCAGCGCCATCCCTGTATAACTCTTTTTACTTCGTGCGACCTTTTCAGGAGTTCCCTGCGCGACCACTTTTCCGCCTTTGTAACCACCTTCAGGACCAAGATCGATGATGTGATCCGCAGATTTGATGACATCCAGGTTGTGTTCAATAACGATCACCGTATTCCCATTATCCACAAGCCTTTGCAGGACATCGAGCAGCTTTCTGACATCCTCAAAATGCAGCCCCGTAGTAGGTTCATCAAGGATATAGATAGTCTTTCCGGTAGCTCGTTTCGAAAGCTCCTTTGAAAGTTTTACCCGCTGCGCTTCCCCTCCCGATATCGTCGTCGCCGACTGCCCGAGTTTTAGATAACCAAGCCCTACATCAAGCAGCGTCTGAAGTTTTTGCTTGATCGAAGGGATGTTTTCAAGAATCGGCAATGCGTCCTCGATCGTTGTATCCAGAAGATCCGCGATCGAAAGTCCTTTGAACTTCACTGAAAGCGTTTCGCGGTTATAACGGGAGCCGCGGCAGACATCGCAGGTCACAAAAACATCGGGCAAGAAGTTCATCTCGATGCGTTTCATTCCCGCACCTTCGCAAGCGTCACATCGACCCGCTTTTACATTGAACGAGAACCGGCCCGCCTTGTATCCTCGCTCTCGTGACTCAGGCAGCATTGCGTAAAGGTCGCGGATCGGCCCGAAAACCCCTGTATAGGTTGCCGGATTCGAGCGCGGAGTCCTTCCTATCGGTTTTTGGTCGATCTCGACGATCTTGTCGACGTGCTTGATACCCTCAATCTTCTTGTGCTTCAGCGGTTCCTTAACCGACCGGTAAATTTCTTTCGCTAGCGCCCGGTAAAGTATCTCATCCACCAGGGTCGATTTACCTGAACCGGAGACACCGGTAACGACCGTGAACACGCCAAGCGGAAACTTTACGTTTATGTTTTTGAGGTTATGCGCCTGTGCCCCTTTCACGACAATGTTCTTGCCGTTCGGCGACCGTCGTTTTTCCGGGACATCGATTTGTAGCGCACCCGAAAGATATTGCCCAGTTAAAGACTTTTTGCTCTTTTCGAGCTGCTTGGGCCTTCCCTTTCCAACAACCGCTCCGCCGCGGGTTCCTGCTCCCGGACCAAGGTCGATCACAAAATCAGCCTGTTCGATGGTTTCTTCGTCGTGCTCTACGACCAGGACCGTGTTACCAAGGTCACGCAATTCACGAAGCGTCTGTAATAGCTTCAGATTGTCGCGCGGGTGAAGGCCAATCGAAGGCTCATCCAGAACATACAACACCCCCCGTAAACGTGAGCCAATCTGGGTCGCAAGCCTTATACGCTGTCCCTCGCCGCCGGAGAGAGTGGCCGAAGCACGGTCAAGCGTCAGGTATCCGAGCCCGACGGCATCCAGAAACCGCAAACGATTCTGAATCTCGCGCAGTACGAGTCCCGCTATCTTTTCCTCTCGATCGGTCAGTTTAACTCTGGAAAAAAGCTCAGCGGAGTCTTCGATAGGCACGCTTACGTATTCGCCAACCCCTTTGCCTCCAATCTTTACGGAAAGGCTGTCCCGACGCAGACGATGCCCGTTGCATTCGTCGCAAACTACCGGGGATACGAGCTGCTCGAGTTTTGTACGAACATTTTCGGAACCAGCACTGTGCATTCGGCCCTTCAGAAACTCGGTCACGCCGCTCCACTTCTGTCTTGACGTTCGCCGGTACAGCCTCATCGGGACCTTCCGCTTCACACCGTCAAAAAAGTCCTTCTTTATCTGTTCGGGAATATCCTTGTAAGCCTTATCGATACGGAGCCCGATATCATGTTTCTTCTCGTATTCCTTTACCAATCCGATCAGGGCAGATCGAAAGTATGAAGACGCCGGCTTATCGATCTCGTCCAGAAGTGGCAGCTTGTTCGCAGCAAGGGATTCATCCGGAATCATCTTTTTCGGATCAACCTCAGCGATTCTCCCGATTCCCTCGCATCTTTTACAGGCGCCGTAGGCCGAATTGAAAGAAAACGAACGAGGCTCGAGCGTGGCAATATTGATCTTGCAGTTGACGCAGGCCATCTTCTCGGAATAGAGCTTCTCGTCGCCGTCGATGATCGAAACGAGGACAGCGCCGTCGGTCAGCTTCAATGCTGTTTTGACCGACTCAGTCAGTCTTTCATCGATGCCTTCTTTTACGAGCAGGCGGTCAACTACCACCTCGATCGTGTGATTCTTCTGTTTCTTGAGTTTTATCTCTTCATCCAAAGCACGAAGTTCCCCGTCGATTCTCGCCCTCAAGAATCCTTCTTTGTGGAGTTTTTCGAGCTCCTTCTTAAACTCGCCTTTTCGACCTCGAACGATAGGCGCAAGGATCATGATCCTTTCCCCGTCTTCGATCTGGAGAATCTCTTCGATAATCTGTTCGACAGGCTGACGTTCGATCGGTGCGTCGCAGTTTGGACAATGCGGAATTCCAATGGATGAGAAGAGGAGGCGTACGTAGTCATACACCTCTGTGACAGTCCCAACGGTCGAGCGCGGTGACCTCGAGACGGTCTTCTGCTCTATTGAAATCGCGGGTGAAAGGCCTTCGACCGAATCCACATCAGGCTTTTCAAGTTGGTCCAGAAACTGCCTGGCGTATGCCGAAAGAGATTCGACATATCGGCGTTGGCCTTCCGCATAAATCGTATCGAAAGCGAGCGATGACTTTCCCGAGCCGGACAGACCGGTTATCACGGTAAACTTGTCCCGCGGTATATCGATGTCGATATTCTTTAGATTGTGTTGGCGCGCGCCGCGTACCGATATGTTCTTTAGAGCCATTACACCTTACAGATCGAATAATTCTCGTTCGGTTAAACGGTTATTTTAACAAGCGGAACGAGAAACTGAAAACCGGAGAATAAGAACGGGAATGGAGAAGGACCCAGAAAAGCGCTGGAGGTTCGAATACATTACCCCGTATGAAACGCAGCGATATGCGGGGGCAACTGCGAAAAAAGGTTAGTGAGGATGTCTTAAAAGATGAATCACAAAGTCTTTCGTGGATTTCGATTACAAAGCAGTGTGTAATTTCGGATAATTCAAGCCGCGTATGCGGCGAACTTATCGTAGCCGCGGTTTTCAAACCACGGGCGAAGGCAAAGAGCGGATTTGGCGTCGCGTTAGCGACGCATGAATTCAATTGCCGCTGACGCGGCAATTCGTTAAATTTGCCGACTCCCGTGGACTCAAGTCCACGGCTACGATCAGTTCGTCACTCCGTGACTCTATTCTGTTCAGGCATTTTTGGGGCTGCTCGGCAGTTCAAAAGCACAAAAACAGGGGCCAGTGCATCATCGGCTAACTCCTGCCTATTGGCAATCTTCGCCTAATTCGCCCCTAACCGGGGCCAAATCTTTGTTAAAAAAACAATCACCCCGGGTGTCGCGCTACGCGCTTCACACGGGGCTAATCTCTTCGGCGCCTCCGGCGCCATTGAACAATCGTCCATTGTCCAATGGGAAATTATTTCAGGATCCCAAATACATCCCTGAGAATTTTCGATGTCCGCCCTATCGGGTCTTTTCGAATCTTTTTCTCTTCCTGGGCGATCATGTAAAAGGTCCCATCAAGTGCCTTCTGGGTTACATAGCCATCGAGGTCACGCGCGTCTTTGCCGGCAAATTGTGCCATCCAACCAGCCTTGTCGACCATTCGCTTGTAGCTGTTGGTGACCCCGGTTTCTTCCGTGAATTTCTCGACGATAGGCCTGAATTTCTCTCTGAGCGTTTCTTCCGAAGTACGTCTGAAGAACTGCGTCGCGGCATCGTCTTCCCCGCTGAAAAGGATCTTACGCGCGTCATCAAAAGTCATCTGCTTGAGTGAATCGATAAACACATCCTTCGCGACGGGTACCGCTTTCTCGGCGGCACGGTTCATCGCAAGCTCAAAATCATCTACCCTGTCACTGTAGCCGGCAAACTTCGCGACGCGCGCGATGTTCTTCAATCCCTTTGGTAAAGGGATCTTTACGTCTTCGTTTCCAAAGAAGCCGTCTTCCTGGCCTAGGCTGTCGACGGCAAAATCGACCCCCTTTGTAAGTGCCTCTTTTAGTCCGAGCGCAGCGGCCGCATCGGAAATCTTTTGAGCGCTTGCACTTACAGGTACAAGCAAAGCAAATACGATACTGAACACGGCGATATTCACAATCTTCTGTCTATTCATACATTTTCCTCTGGGGTGCGTTTCGGGGGGTATTGTTACGATGCTGATAAGTATATTCGAATTGCCTGCGAAATTCACTTCAACCCCGCTTTTAACAAAATGGGCCGCACTAATTGCCGATCGCATCCCGATACCGCTTTTCATGCTCATCGATATACTTCCGATAGCCTTCGGGATCGATAAACGCATCGACCGGGTTTTCAGCTTCCAGGCTGTTTTGATATTTCGGCCACCTGCCGAAATCCCTGGCATGCGGGGTGAGAAAAATATCGGCTTTTAATGACCTCAATCTCTTAAAACTTTTCTCGAAATCTTTCCTTATCTCCGGATATTCGCCCATTGAAAGCGACAGCGGTGGCGTAAGACCGCAAATCAATACGACATCCAATACCCTTTCGCCATCTCGGACCTTGAACGACCAGGATGTACATCCCGGAGTGTGTCCCGCAGTTACGTTTGCAATGAGTTCAGTCGAACCAACGTTTACTGACTCGCGGTCCGAAAACCTTTCATCGACTCGCGGAGGGGGAAACCTAAAAACTGGCAGATACGATACAAATTCAAGCGGTCCAAGAAAACGGCTTCCGGCGCCTCCGGCTTCCATTATTTCCGCATCATTATCACTCACCCAAAGTTCCGCACCGGATACCTTTTGTAGTTCCGCCAAACCGCCCGCGTGATCCAAATGCGGATGCGTGTTCAAGATCAGCTTCACATCGTTGATGTCGAATCCGAGCTTCTCAATACTTGCCAAAATAAGGCTTGGGGTGCCCGGGTAACCGCCGTCGATCAGTATGTGTCCTTCGGGCGCCGTCAGTAGAAAGGAGGTGGTGTCATTTGCGCCTACGTAATAGAGGTTATCCGCAATACGGAATGGTTCGGCCGCCTTTTGGCCGCCATTATTGCTTGCCTCGCGCCATGCGTCATAAAGGCTCAGCATGCCCCCCGCGAGCGCTCCGCAAAGCATTCCGATCAATAGTTTGGGAATGACACGTTTCAAGAAATCCCTCTTCCCGGCGCGCTCCGTACATTTCTATATGACGAACGCCCCTTTCATCACCTTATTACCAAAGCACCTGCAATTGCGCTACGCATCTATGATACAACCATTTACAAGTTCTTTTTCGTCCGGGACTTCAAATCTTGGCTCCATGAAATTGAACATCATATCCGTAACCTCGAATGCGAATAGGTCGGGATCTTTACTGGCATTTCGTTCTTTTACTCTTTTCTTACGAACATCTTTTGGTACGTCCAGGTAATGCACTTCCGGGTTAATTCCAAGTTCCTTTGCTTTAATTACAAAGATGTCTCTCTGTGCTTTCGTCGTAAAACCAAGATCCAAAACCACACTGCCGCCTAGAAGGAGTATCTGTTTAGCCACGTCCCAGATCTGTTCGTAACACCGGTAAACCCTTTCGATCATCCACGAATAATCGAGAGATTTCATGTCTTTTGAGTATAACGTCTGCATCCATGGGTCAATTGAAAACCTAACAGCCTCAATCTCCTTGGCAAAAGAAATTGAGTAGGTGGTTTTACCGGCACCGGTGGAGCCGCAAACTAGAATTAATCGTGCCATAAAAATCGTGAGCTATCGATGTACTTACTCGGTGATTGAAGCCACGTACTCAGGTGGAAATTCAAGCTTACTCAGGACCGCCCTCAGGCGTGCTGCGTATTCAGTGTTTAACTCGTCGGGACCGGGTGCTTCGGGAAGGTTATAACACAAAGCGGGAAAAGATCCGCCTTCCAGTGAATGGGCGAGCACGGATTCCGGCCGGTATATCTCCAGTCCTGGGGCGTTATAGAGTTTATCGAGCTCGTCGTCTGTCAGCGTAAAAACCATCCCATAAGAACGCGCTCCCGGAGTCGGTACGAGAGTCGCGCGCAGACCGATACGCAAGCGGTATCCATCGACAAATGCCCGGCGGGGATTCGCGGGCACGACCTGGCTCTCGCGCAGAACATCCCTGTCCATGAAAAGTCCGTAAAAAAATCCGTCAATACGACGATCAGTCATATGCAGGCGCGTCCAGATTGTACGAAATACCGGAAAGAAGACAAGCAGTTTCAAGAAACTATACCGCGAATCCACTTACCAAAAAAAAGGTCCTAGTTCTGTTCCTGTTCTTTGCTTGAAATTAAAGCCAAAACATTTCCCCCTATTGGAATTACACTTAGCGATCTGGCATTTCTGTATTTCAACGAATCCAGTCCCGGTTTCGGTTCATGAAATCTTCCTGTCCAAAAAGTCCAGAATCGCTTTATTCACGATGTCAGGCTGTTCCAACACCGACAAATGCCCAGCCTCGGGAATCGGTACAAACTCAGAATCCGGCAACCGATCATGAATCCTTCTGGAAAGGTATGGGGGCAGTGATTTGTCTTCATCTCCAACCACTACCAGTGCGGGCACATTGATCTGAGAAAGGCGTTCCATCAGTGAATCTCGAGTCATAAGTGCATCAAGGCCTTTTAGGATAGATGGAATGTGAACAGCCGAAAACTCCCGTTTCCACTCATCAACCAATTCCGGATCCTGCATTAACGTCGTAGGCC
>JABDKD010000018.1 GCA_013003215.1 Pyrinomonadaceae bacterium | reverse complement strand
CCACGGACCACGGACCATTGACCAACGACCACGGACCATTGACCAACGACCACGGACCATTGACCACGGACCATTGCCCACGGACCACAGACCACAGACCACAGACCACACGTAGCGCTGAAAGCGCGGCAGTAACATAGCCAGTTGCAAGCCGTTTCGGCGCAGCATCTGGATCAGACGCGAAAAAATCTTTTGGGCCCTGCAGGGGCCCGTGTTATAGATAGACAAATTCTCACATAAGGAGGGCACCTCACCATGCCGTCGACTCACACAAGTCTCAATGTTCACGTTGTTTGTTAAACAAAAGAAAGAAGACCCTTAATCAAACCCGCTTTCAAAGATGATCTCTTCGCCTATACCGGCGGAATTTTAAAAGACCTGGGAGCGATTCCAATCGCGGTAGGGGGAATCGAAGACCACATTCATCTACTGCTGGGACTGCGTTCGTGGCACCGGCCCGATTACGTCATCAGAGACATCAAGTCAGGTTCAACAAAATGGGTCACAAACGAAAAGAAGTCTATCTTCAAATGGCAAAGCGGTTATGCCGCTTTTTCGGTAAGTCCAACAAGAATCGAAAAGGTAAAGAAATACATTCTCAACCAGGAAGAGCATCATAAAGGGGTTTCATTTGAAGAAGAGCTGATCACGTTGTTGGATGAGGCGGGTGTCGAATATGATCCCAAATTTCTGCTCTAGGACCCCTTCAGGGTCCCACGTCTGGTGGCGCTACTAACCAGAGGCTGCGCGCTACGCGCTTACCACTGGCTATGTTCCAGTCGCGCTTTCAGCGCTTTTAAGGAATACATTTGTTGAGATGCTGCGCGTTTGCACGCTTGCAGGAGGCGGCGAAGCGGGCATCCTATCGCGCTTTCAGCGCTACTTGAGGTTTGAGGGATTGTCCACTGTTTGAGTTACGGTGGGGTTATCCGCGCTTTTGAGAATCTGTGATTAAATATGACAACAAAGGGAGTTAATCAATGAGCAAAGCAGCGACAAGTGTCTTCGTTTTTTCTTTGTATATGTTCGTACTCGGGTTGGTTTTGTTGATCGTTCCGAACATGCTTTTGCGGATCTTTGCAATTCCCGATACATCTGAAGTCTGGATACGAGTTGTCGGAATGTTGGTCTTAATCCTGGGCGCTTACTATTTCCAGGCAGCAAGGAATGAACTCGTCGAGTTTTTTAAAGTCTGCGTTCTGGGGAGGTTTTCGGTACTTATATTCCTTACTGCGTTTGTTCTTCTTGGATTTGCACCGGCAACTTTGATTCTCTTTGGTGTGATAGATGCCGCAGCCGCATCTTGGACCGCACTAGCACTCAGGTCTGACGTGGTTTAGTTGTACTAATTAATCTATTTAGTGCTTTTCAGACAGCAAAATGATCTCAGTTTTGCGTCAAATCAATGGTGTGAGATTATCCACCTAACCCAGAAGCGTATTAATACAAGATTATGAAACTAAAAAAGATAGCTCTACTGACGTTTCTTTCCGCGGTAGTTTTGACAACAGGTGTTTTTGCCGACTCGCCACTAACATCCACCAAGTTCTCAGACGCCTACATGGATGAACCGATTGTTATGACGGCGGATAAGGCGAAAGGCGTGTTGAACAATGAGCTCATGGCCTATCTGGCGAGCGAGTACAACCCGGTCGATGTAAAGATGGCGGTAATAAACAGGATTGGTTGGAAGATAAGCGGCCGCACGAACGCGAAGCTCTTTATGGAGTACCTGAAGACAAATCACGGGTATAAGAACGAAACAAGGTTCTATAAGAAAGGGAGGGCCGACGAGCTTTTATCGATGGCGTACCTGAAGGCAATGGATAACTACTTCGAGGTTGACGACGCGATCAGGTATGCGGAAAGGGCACTCAAGAAGAACAAGAGTAAGAGCAGGACTTTCATGCTGGTTGCGGGTCTTATCAAGGCTCAAAAAGCGATGGATGGAAACTGGTGCGAGGTCTATCAAATCACTAACCGGGTTCGCGTCAATCAGATGCTCATGAACGACATGCGGACCAAAGCTGTTGGGATTATCTATAAGTATATGGATATCTATGGCGATGAATGCGAGAAGTCGAAGTAGGAGGTCGATACGCTTAATCGGAATCCTCAGAAGCGCTGAAAGCACTAGAGAGGATTGAGTGAATAGAGATGGCGGGCTTGATCGTGTTACAACCGAAATCAAAGAGCATTGCGCTCCATCTCGGTTTGTATTGAAAGTGCAACGTAGGAGGACCGCGGACATCCCTGTCCGCTTGAGCGAAGCGAAACCTCTAAGCCGGCCTCTCAGGGCGGAATCGCTTTTTTGTATCGGATTACATACGCTACGGTCTAACGGCCATTTAACCTTTAAACAGCACAGCTCCGATACAGAGTGGTCTCGCTACCGGTCGAGCGGACAGGGATGTCCGTGGTCCTTCGCGGTGACAGCGATCGCAATCTGAGTTGGAGCGTAGAATTCGTCGGTTCAGGGCCTATGCGATATTTTGCATTGGTTCCGTACGCTGAGGTCTAACGGCCATTCAACTGGCCAAGTTCCTTTCGCAGCTATAACCGGAAAGCTCGAGGATTATTACGTCGAAAAAAGGGTAAGACAAACGTCTCACCCCTTTCTCAGCTCCTCTTATGAGTTGGCCATTATTAACTCACATTCTGAGGCGTCTTGATCAACTTATCTGACTCAAAACCGTTCTGATCGATCGTTTCGATGATTTTCGTATATGTTTCCTCATCAAGCTCAGGCGTTCGGCTAAGAATCCAGAGGTACTTTCTTGATGGGTCTCCGATCACCGCGTAGCTGTAATTTTCCTGCTCGAGATCTATGATCCAATAGTCACCCCAGACGGCAGGAAGCCACGAAAGCCAAGCAGGCGCGAATCTCACTTTGAGCTTGGCGTTGGTTTCATTGTCGACAACTTTTGCCTTGCCCTTGGCACGGTTCATCTTGCCGTTTTCCTTGAGACACTCATTCAAAACCTCAACGATTCCAGGCTTCTTTATCGTGTATGTAGCGGTAGTGTTGCCGACGCATTTCTTCTGAAAGCGATTTGGGTAACGTGCAATTTCGTACCACTTACCCTGGTAACGGTCGAGGTCTACCGAGCCAACCGTGTTGAGGTTTTTATCGTTTTGGGGAGCGCTTGCAAATGCGACAGACGAAAGGGTTAAGATCAGTGTTGCGATTAAGAATAATATTGTTTTCATTTACGTTTCTCCATTTTCGCGTTTGAACGCGGTTTCCCCAGCCTCAATAATGGTTTCGAAATAATCCGAAGATTGGATTCAGGCAACAAGGACTGGAAGAAGATAAGCGGATTAGGGGAAGGATAAGAATGGACAATCCTCCAGACTCCAGACCTCCCGTAGCGCTGAAGGCGCGGCAGTAAGCCCGCTTCGCCGCCCGTGGTAAGGCCGTCAGGCCGCAGCCTCTGGAACAATAACGAAAAAATCTTTGGGCCCTGAAGGGGTCCGTGTTACTGCTAGAGGACCCCTTCAGGGCCCAATGTCACGTGGTGCGATTATCCAGAGGCTGCGCGCTTCGCGCTTACCACTGGCTAAGTTCCCATCGCGCTTTCAGCGCTTGAAGAAGGCGAGCCAATTTTAACCATAGACCACAGACTTTCCCTCAAAACGGTTGGGGTATTACACTGTTATGAACTGATTATGAAAAAGAATGCCCTGAAGATCATATTTGCCGCCGTAATCGTTTGGATTGCTCAAGTCGCAATTCTCTATGCCCAGGAAATGACGATCGAGAACTACGAGCCAAAATCCACCCTCGTAGTACCCGGGAATGAAATCAAACGCGCGAAGTTTCCTTTTATTGATATCCACAATCACCGTAGGCGCACTCCAAAGCCTGAGGATCTGGAAAAGATGATTGGTGAAATGGATGCGATGAATATGCGTGTCCTTGTAAATCTGAGCGGGCGAAGCGGCGAAGCACTTAAACAGTCGGTTAGAAGTTTTAAGGGCGCATACCCGGATCGCTTTGTGATCTTTGCGAATGTAAATTTCCGGGGTGTTGGGGAACCCGGTTGGGGAGAAAAGGCAGCCGCACAGCTTGAGGCTGATGTGCGAAATGGTGCGCAGGGCCTGAAGATATATAAGAACCTCGGTTTAACGGCGAAGGACACTAGTGGTGAGCGGATCCCAACCGATGACCCGCGGTTGGATCCGGTTTGGAAAAAATGTGGCGAGCTTGGAATTCCGGTTCTGATTCACACGGGCGAACCCCGTTCCTTTTTTGATCCTCACGACAAATACAACGAGCGTTGGCTGGAACTGAAAATGTTTCCGCGCCGTGCACGCCCCGCCGAAAGGTTTCCGAGTTGGGAAAAGGTGATGAGCGAACAGCACAATCTGTTCAAAAAACACCCGAACACAAAGTTCATACAGGCGCATTTTGGTTGGATGGCAAATGACCTCGCGTCCTTGGGTAAGATCCTGGATGAGAACCCGAATGTCTACACAGAGGTCGCTGCTATTGTCGCTGAACTTGGTCGGCAGCCGAGATTTGCGCGGGAGTGGTTTATCAAGTACCAGGACCGCGTATTGTTCGGAAAGGACACCTATCGTCCTTCCGAGTATTTCACTTACTTCCGTATCTTTGAGTCGTCAGATGAGTATTTTCCTTACTTCCGAAAGCGGCACGCATTCTGGCGAATGTATGGACTGAACCTTCCCGACGAGGTGTTGAAGAAGTTCTATTACAAGAATGCACTGAAGCTCTTGCCTGGTGTCGATAAGTCAGGGTTTCCCGATTAGAAACATCTAGTCTGTTTTAGGGGCGACAAGTGCGTCACCCCCAACTTCCCATTTTGTGAAGAATTCCTCGAAAGTCGTGCCGCCGTTTGCGAACGAGGCCACGTCTTCCCACTTGATGACCACTCTCGAGTTAACCCTGTCTCCGCTCAGGTTCATTCTGACCGTCCCGACCCACGGTGCGGCGTAAGCAGCTTCGACAGCTATATCCGAAACGAGCCGGGTGATCGCGTCGGGAGTCTGGCCACTCGACAGGTTTATGTTCAAAAGGGCAGCGAATGGCGGTAGGCCAACGGTTGAACCTGTAACACCCGGCATGGCATTTAGTTTGACCTGAAGCTTGTCGGCCGCATTCACCGCCTCAAGTTGGCTCGGCCGTTTCGATGGACGAGTCAGTTTCTTGCGCTTCTTCTTCTCTGCCGGAGGCTTTTCCGCCCCGGTCTTAGACCCTGAGGTCTGATCCTCCCGTACCTCTACCTTGGTAATCACCGCACCCTTCTTGGTAAAGGAAACCGGATAGCCATATCTAGCCGTCATCAATTGATCGCTGCGAGGAGCGGTGCCCCAATCAAAAGGTCCATAGACGACCCACAAGTAAGCTTCGAAAAACCTCGGTTCCGAGTATCCTGTTGTTGGGGGGTTCCACCAATCGGTATAGTCATGCGTTAATCCGATAACAATCCGGTACCTGCGGCGATTCCTGGCGAGAACGTTCTCAAAATCAAAGGATCTGTCGAAAGTCTGCCATTTGCCTTCGTCCCTGTCCTTGTAAAGCTCTTTGTCGATTATTGCAGGACCAACCCAAAAATCAGTTGTATAGATAGGAATCTTCTTACTTTTCTGGTCGTACCTTCGACCCTGATGATACCAATACGGTCGATACCTCTTTTGAAAAACGGAGTCGCTTTCTATAAACCGTCCGGCCCAACCCGTCGGGATCAGACTAAACGTCGAGTCATCCCGGATGAAGTCAACCCGCGCCTCAACAGATACACCGAATGTGCTGGACTCCGCATTGCCACTTCGGAGCTTTTTCATTCCTCGACCTCTTACCTCACCTGTGACCCGGATCTTTTTCGGAGCTACGAACTCAACTTTGAGATTCCGTACATCCAAACGGAGTGCAGAAGATTGGCCAAGACCAAGCGTTGCGGCCGCAAACAAGATAATTGTCACGAGAGCAGTCTTTTTTAAAACAAAACCGAGGGGCGTGGTTGAGGTGAAGTTGAATGACGATTTCATATGTTTATCTCTGGAAAGTTTGAATTTGCGTATAAACCAACTCTTACCATTCTCGTTTGCAAGTCTCATTCCAAATCTGAACCGTGGGGGAGCCGATTCATGTTGACCAGTGGGTTATTCAACGGAATTCGAATACTCGTTGCTTATGCTCACATCTTGCCCATTCTTGTAAGGGTATTCGGTGCGGTTTCGGCAGGAATAAGACAAGAGAAAAGGAGTCTAATCTGAATCGGTTCGTTTTGACTCAACCGGTAAACGAATGAATTGTTGAGTGACCTGAAAAATTTCACAGCACCGCGAATTTTCCCCTTCTATCGACCCCTCCTGAATTCAGCTTTTTCGGGTCCCGTCGTCCTGTTCTGGCAAGGTTTTCCGTCTTAATAGACAAGCGCGGATAAATCGCGCCGATTATTAAAACAGGAGACGGCTTGATTATTAAAGGTAAATTTTTACAGTGACTGCCAAATGGCGTATAATTATAAGCCAGATGGCATTATGTCGATAGATATAAAAACCAAGGAAACACCGACCGCTCAGAAGTTGCTGGGCATCCGGGCCACGAACACGCTCAAGCTTGTTGAGAAGATCGAGAAGGGCCTTCCCTTTAGTGTGTTCGTACGACTCAGAAAGCGAACGGGACTTCCTTCGGACGTGCTCCTCGAAACGCTTGGGATCAAACCGCGCACATTCATGCGTAGGAAAAAGACAAAAGCGTTCACGCCCGAAGAGTCGGACCGCCTTGTTTCCCTTTCTCGCCTGTTTGCCAGGATAATCGCACTATTTGAAGGTGATGAAGACGCCGCGCGTGACTGGATCACAAAGCCAAACCGGGCGCTTGGCGGTTCAACGCCCCTCAAATTCGCCACTACCCAAACCGGTACCCGTGAGGTCGAGAATCTTATCGGTCGAATTGAACACGGGGTTTTTGGTTAAGTGTCGATTATCTCTTACCGGATCGCGAAGACGCGTTTTTCGTCGAACATGTTCGATGGTGAGGGTTCATTCAAGTATGGCGGGCGGTGGTCATCACCGGGAACCCGTGTCGTCTATACCGCCGAATCTTTGGCACTCGCTACGCTTGAAATAGTCGTTCATTTCGACGAGGCTCATCTCCGCGCTGACTATTCTTTCGCAACCGCGACCTTCAGCGAAAAACTGGTGCTGAATATAGAGGATTTTGCAGGTTTGCCGAAGAACTGGAGGGAGTCGCCGCCGCCAATCGCGATACAGGAGATCGGAGATGCCTGGGCCGAGAGCATGCAATCTGTAGTTCTGCGCGTTCCGACCTCACTGATTCCCGAAGGTGAGAATTTCCTTCTCAACGTCGGTCACAAAGAGTTCCGAAATGTTGTCCTCGGCGATCCGCAGCTTCTATCACTGGACAAGAGACTTCTTGATTAGAGGTGCTAATCAATTGCAAGAACTGGTTTTACAGCACGATATATTTTCCGGTACGCCGAATACCTCGACTCGAGTAAAGAACCGACCTCTTCGTCCGTTTCCAATTCTTCAGCTATTTCGATCGCGCTTTCGCAAGCTTCATCGACGCTTTTCCAGACACCCGCACCGACTCCCGCAAGCAGGGCTGCCCCAAATGCCGCACCCTCCTCGGCGGTTATGGTCTCAACAGTACGCCCATATACATCTGCCTGAATCCTGCGCCAAAGAGAAGATTTGGCCCCTCCTCCCCCTAGTCTTACTTTTCCGATCTCTAAATCAGACTCTAAAAAGACCTCAAGGCAATCCCGCAGACTAAAAGCGACACCTTCGAGAATTGCACGTACAACATGACCACGGGTGTGGCTGGCGGTAAGCCCGATCAGGGAAGCCCGTGTTTCGGGGTCGATGTGAGGGGTTCGTTCACCCATCAGGTACGGCGTCCACAGGAGTCCGTCAGCGCCGGCCGGAACATCTTCAGCCTCGCTGACAAGTTCGTCGAACGAATGGCCGATGGCAAAGTTTTCGCGAAACCAACGGAACGATAGTCCGGCCGCCTGGGTGACACCCGTCACGTGCCATCTTTCCGGCACGGCATGACAAAAAGTGTGAATCCTTCCTTTCCTGTCGATCTTCGGTCGCTCCGTGACGGAAAACGCGACGCCGGAGGTCCCGATCGTCATACTCGTTTGGCCGGGTCTTACTATTCCCATCCCGATCGCACCGGCCGCGTTATCACCCGCACCCGCAACAACGGGTGTTCCTGATTTGAGTCCCGTCTCTCTTGCTGCCGCATCAGTTACTGTTCCGCATAGTTCCTGAGATTCAAAGACATCGGGAAGGATTTCAGCCGAAATATCCAAGCCCGAAAGAATCTCTTTAGACCACCTTCTTCGGCTCACATCAAGAATCAACGTTCCTGAAGCGTCGGAGACTTCAGTGGCTTTTTTCCCGGTCAACCGAAATCTCACATAGTCTTTGGGAAGCATCACAGAACTTATACGGCTGTAAGCGTCCGGCTCGTTATCTCGAACCCAAAGGAGTTTGGCCAGGGTGAAGTTTGTAAGGGCGGGATTGCTTACAAGTTCAATTAGTTTCTCTTTTCCGAATGTCTCCGTGATCTCATCACATTGCTTCTGTGTTCGTTGGTCGCACCAGATCAAAGAAGGGCGAATTACATCATCGTTTTGGTCCAGTATGACGAGTCCATGCATCTGACCGGAGAACCCGACCGCTCCCACTTCGATCTCACCATTGAAATCGCTCAGGACTTTTCGAACAGCTTTCGCCGTTGCTCTCCACCAATCCAACGGATCTTGCTCAGCCCAACCGATTTCGGGGGAATCGAATGGTACGTGGTCCTCGATTGCGGTTCCCGCAACTTCTCCTTCTTTAGTCACGAGCACCGCACGCGATCCGCCGGTACCAACGTCTATCCCTAACAAATACATAGATTTAGACCTCACATCTTACAATATCAGAGAATCCTTCCAGATAATCTAATAAACAAATCCCAATACTTAGTTGTATAACTGCACAAAAGTATATTATATTTTCCGTCAGCCGTCGTCGGAATCTAGTGAAACAACCCATTCTATTGCGTATTTAGATCCTTCACTTTTCCGAATCGCCATTCACGGAGTGAGTCGCGGGATCATAACCGGAGAAAATTCCATGGAAAAAAACAACCTTGCCCCAGCACCTGAACATAAGTTCAGCTTTGGATTATGGACCGTCGGTAACCGGGGTCGCGATCCTTTTGGGGACGCGGTCCGGCCGACGATGTCCCCCGTTGAGCTCGTTCAACTCCTCGGTGAAGTCGGGGCTTGGGGGGTCAATTTTCACGACAATGATCTTGTACCGATAGATGCCGCTCCGGGAGAGCGAGACCAGATAGTTGGAGAGTTCCGAAAGGCATGTGAGGAAAACGGAATCGTGGTTCCAATGGCGACCGTGAACCTTTTCTTTGATCCGGTATTTAAGGATGGTGCCTTTACTTCCAATGATCCGGACGTGAGAGCCTACTCACTACAGAAGACAATGGGAGCTATGGATCTCGGGGCCGAGTTCGGCGCCGAAACTTTTGTCTTATGGGGTGGCCGAGAGGGGACTGAAACGGATGCGTGCAGGCGTCCGGATGAAGCTGTAAAGCGTTTTCGAGAGGCCATCAATTACCTTTGCGATTACAACAAAGCTCAGGGGTATGGATACAGGTTCGCGTTGGAAGCAAAGCCCAATGAACCACGCGCGGATATTTATTTCCCTACTACCGGTTCATATTTGGCTTTTATCGAGACCCTCGAGAGTCCCGAAATGGTTGGAGTCAATCCCGAGGTCGCACATGAACACATGCCAGGTCTCAACATGACCCACGCCGTCGCACAGGCCTGGGAGATGGGAAAACTCTTTCATATCGATCTGAATGATCAAACGCCCGGACGCTATGACCAGGATCTCAGATTCGGGTCTGCCAATCCACTCGCAGCGTTCTGGTTGGTCAAATTTTTGGAGGATGTTGGCTATTCGGGGCCAAGGCATTTTGACGCACACGCATACAGGACCGAGGACTATGAAGGCGTAAAGGATTTTGCGAAAGGCTGTATGCGGACCTATTTGATCCTGAAAGAAAAGGCCGAACGTTGGAACGAGCATCCTCAAATCCGGGAGATACTTGCCGATATTGATTCGAAAAACGAAGCCGTCCCAATGATGAAACACGGCAAGGAGGCGGCTGCGGAATTGATGTCCTCACCGTTCGACCGAAAAGAAATCGCTGCCCGGGGACTCAGATATGAGCGACTCGATCAGCTAACTATGGATATCCTGCTTGGCGCTTACAATTAAAGAGAAAACTAAATGCATAAAGCGAAGAAACTGAAGAATTACCTGGTCTCGATACTGATCGTTGCAATCGTTGCACCCGTTGGACTGACCGCGAAACCGCACAGGCCCGTTTACAAAGATCCGAGTCGCTCGATTCACGATCGGGTCAAAGACCTTCTAAACCGAATGACGTTGGAAGAAAAGGTCGCTCAGATGACGAGCGTTTGGATGCAAAAGCCAAACGACAACAGCGCGGTCCCGAAGGATCAGCTTCCATTCGGAGGAGAATTTTCTGTCGAGATTGCGAAAAAGGTGATTCCTCACGGGATAGGGCATTTTGCACGCCAACGCGAAATGCGAAACGCACGGCGGTCAGCCGAGTACGCAAATGCCGCTCAGAAATGGTTGAAGGAAAACACCCGCCTTGGGATCCCGGCAATTTTTCATGATGAGATTCTACACGGCAACATGGGTGCGGGTAGTACGGTGTTTCCGGTACCGATTGCTATGGCATCTACGTGGGATACCGATCTGATATCGCGTGTGTTCACAGTGGCAGCCCGTCACACGAGAATTCGAGGAACGCACCACGTGCTGGGACCGAACCTCGATCTTGCACGCGAACCGCGTTGGGGAAGAACCGAGGAAACATATGGCGAGGATCCCTACCTTGCCTCCCGGATGGCCGTCTCGATCGTGAAAACGATTCAAGGGGGCGCGACCTATGACAATCCGACGATTGGTGACGAACATGTGATTGCCACGGGAAAACATTACGCCGGGCACGGCGAACCCGACGGCGGAACGAACATCGCCCCAGTAAACATGTCACGAAGACTCCTGCGTGAGACGCATTTTGCTCCGTTTGAAGCCGCAGTTAAGGAAGCGAGTCTCTTTAGCATTATGCCGGCGTATCACGAGGTTGATGGCATTCCCGTTCACGCCAACAAATGGATGCTAGACGAAGTTTTGAGAAAGGAGTGGGGATTCAAGGGTGTCGTTGTATCGGATTACTACGCCATGACGCAACTTCGCCAGCTGCACTTCGTCGCGGCGGATAACGCGGACGCAGCAAAGCAGTCACTCGAAGCAGGTCTCGATATCGAGTTGCCCGATCCGGATGTGAACAAGACGCTCGTGGCCCAGGTCAAGTCCGGAAAGATTCCCGTAAAGTTAATAGATAAAGCAGTTTCGAGGATTCTACGATCCAAGTTTCAAGTTGGCGTGTTTGAGAATCCGTATGTTGACCCCGCAAAGGCCGAACGGCTGACGGACACACCGGATGACCGGGCGCTGGCTGCGGAGGTCGCCAGAAAAGCGATCATTCTCTTGAAGAATGAGAATAAGACTCTTCCGCTGGATAAGGGCAAACTCAAATCGATCGCGGTAATCGGTCCGAATGCTGAGCGTGCTCACCTTGGAGGCTATACCGATCCCAATCCGCCGCGTTCCGTAAGTCTGCTTGAAGGCATTCAAAAAAAGGTTGGCAGCAAAGTAAAGGTGAACTACGCAAAAGGCGTCAGGATCACAAAAGAGGACGGGGACTGGTTTGGGGACACTTCGACCTTAAACGATGAAGCCGACGACAGGCGTCTCATCCAGGAAGCAGTGGAAGTCGCCCGGAAGTCGGATGCCGTAGTTTTGTCGATCGGTGGTAACGAAGATACCAACAAGGAAGCGTGGGCGGATAACCATCTCGGAGACCGCGATTCGCTTGAGTTGGTCGGCAGGCAGAACGATCTGGTAAAAGCGGTCCTCGCGACAGGAAAACCGGTGATCGTTTTTCTTACAAACAGCGGACCGCTGGCAATCAATTATGTTGCGGAGAAGGTCCCGGCAATTCTTGAGGGCTTCTATCTCGGAGAGGAAGGCGGTACCGCAGCGGCGGACGTGATTTTTGGTGACTTTAACCCGGGCGGAAAGCTGCCTGTTTCGTTTCCCAAATCGACCGGTCAATTGCCGATCTATTACAACAGAAAACCCACTGCCAAACGGGGTTATTTGTTCTCGGACACCAACCCGTTGTTTCCATTCGGGCATGGCCTCAGCTATACGTCGTTTAAGTATTCGAACTTAAAGGTCTCCAAGTCGAAGGTTGGAATCGGCGCGTCTTTGGTCGCGACCGTTGATGTAAAGAACATCGGCGACCGGACTGGCGATGAAGTCGCACAGATGTATATTCGCGATGAGGTTAGTTCAGTTACGAGGCCGATCAGAGAGTTAAAGGGATTTGAGCGAATTACCCTAAACCCGGGGCAAACTAAGACAGTCACTTTCAAGATCACACCTGAGAAGTTAAGCTTCTACAACCGTGAAATGAGGAAGGTAGTCGAACCGGGATTTTTCAAGGTCGAAGTGGGCGGTAGTTCAGCGGATCTCATGGCAACCCGGTTTGAAGTTACTAAATAGTTGATATCAGGAGTTTTATCGAATGTTCAAGAATTTTCTTTTTGTAGTTTTGTTGGCTGGATTGTTGGTAGTTGGCGGATGTGTACAGGCACCGGTCGACGGCGGAGACGGTGCAGGCGCCGGGAATTCAGATGGCAAGGTCAAGATCGGGTTTTCAATGGCTACCCTCAAAGAGGAACGCTGGACAAAGGACAAGGAAGCATTCGAGGCCCACTGTAAAAAGATGGAAGTTGAATGCGTTGTGACCGTTGCCAATGCGAACGCTCAAAAGCAGGCGAATGATGTCGACAACCTTCTGACACAAAAGGTCGATGTACTCGTAATCGCACCGCATGATTCGACCCAGGCGGCGTCGATGGTTAACAAGGCCAAGGCACAGGGGATACCGGTTGTCAGTTATGACCGTCTGATCAACTCCGACAAGATCGATCTTTATATCTCGCACCAGGTGCCCGTTATCGGTCGGGTTATGGCCGAATATGCGCTCAAAAAAGTGCCCAAAGGAAATTATGTTCTCGTTTACGGAGCGTCGACCGACAATAACGGGATGATCATGAAGAAGGAACAGAATGCTGTTCTGAAGGACGCGGTCGACCGCGGAGATATCAAGATCGTTGCTGACCAGCACGCTAAAGACTGGAAACCGGACGAGGCTTTGAAGATCGTTGAGAATGCACTGACTCAAAACAATGACAAGATCGATGCCGTGGTGGCTTCCAATGATGGAACGGCGGGTGGAGCAATTTCCGCTCTTGAGACTAAGGGGCTCGCCGGCAAGGTTATTGTGACAGGCCAGGACGCCGAGAAAGCGGCACTGCAGCGAATTGCCGAAGGCAAACAGTCGATGACAGTTTATAAGCCGATCACTCCACTCGCGAACGGCGCTGTAGAAGCTGCTATCAAACTCGCCAAGAAGGAAAAACTTGAGTCGGAAGAGTTCAAGGCAGACGGTGTCGAGAAAGCGATCCAGGCGATCCTTCTCGAAGTGATCGTTGTTGATAAAGAAAACCTTCTGGATACGGTGATCAAGGATGGATGGGCGACTTTTGAAGATGTTTTCGCGAATGTACCCGAAGACAAAAGGCCGAAGAAACCCTGATCATGTTCGAAGTTGACTGAGTTTACAGAGTTCACGGTGTTGGTGCTCAACTTGGGCAACTTAGTAAACTCCGTCAACATAGCAAACTTTCGTTATGACACCACTTTTGGAAATGAAGGACATCACCAAGGAGTTCCCGGGCGTAAAGGCTCTGGACGAGGTGAACCTTGATTTGCATGAAGGAGAATTCCACGCGCTTGTAGGGGAAAACGGCGCCGGGAAATCAACCCTCATGAAGGTACTGAGCGGTGTCTATCCATACGGAAATTATAAAGGCGACATCCTCATAAACGGCGAGATCCAGAAGTTCCAGACAATTCGCGAGGCCGAAAATGCCGGGATCGCCATAATCTTCCAGGAGCTGTCGCTCGTCAAAGAGCTCACAATCGCAGAAAACATCTTCCTTGGACGGGAACCTTCAAATCTTGGTGTAATCAACTGGCACAAGATGTACCAGGATGCTGCTAAGTTGTTGAAGGATTTGAACTTAGACATAAATCCTTCGACTGAGGTTGGAGATCTTGGAATTGGGCAGCAACAGCTCGTAGAGATTGCCAAGGCGCTTTCTCAGGACGCTAAGCTTCTCGTACTGGACGAGCCGACCGCAGCGCTAACCGAATCCGAAGTTGAAACGCTGTTTGAGATTCTCCGCAAGCTGAAAGACCGGGGTGTCGGAATGATCTACATCTCGCACAAGCTCGACGAGGTGTTCGAAATGAGCGACCGGATCACGGTCCTGCGTGACGGGCAAACCGTTGGAACACATCACGCCGCAGAACTAGACAAAGATAAGGTAATTTCATTGATGGTAGGACGTGAGGTGGGAGACATTTTCCCCGAGGTCTCGCATGAGTTTGGTGAGGTCGCAATGGAAGTCAGGAATTTGACCGCCTTCGAGCCGGATCATCCCGACAAGAAATTGGTTGATAACGTCTCGTTCAAAGTTAGGAAAGGAGAGGTACTTGGGATCGCCGGACTTATGGGTGCCGGTCGGAGTGAATTGCTCGCAACTATATTTGGGGCCTGGCGGGGGAATCACTCCGGCGAAGTTTACGTAGAAGGAAAAAAGGTCGATATAAGGTCACCAAAAGACGCGATCGACGTCGGTATCGGGTTCGTGACCGAAGACCGAAAAAGATACGGTCTGATTCTGGACCAGACCATTCTGGACAACTCCACACTTGCCGGTCTCAAGGACATTTCCGGAAGATTCCTGACGAGCCGCCCGAAAGAACTTTCTGCGACAACGGAGGTAATGGAGAAACTGAATGTGAAGGCACCTTCAGCAATGACCGAGACCGGCACACTCTCCGGCGGGAATCAACAAAAGGTAGTTATCGGGAAATGGCTGCTCACAAATCCAAAGATACTGTTTCTCGACGAGCCAACAAGGGGTATCGATGTAGGTGCTAAACAGGAAATTTACGCAGAGATCAACCTGCTCGCAGAAGAGGGACTAGCGATCGTAATGGTCTCATCCGAGCTCCCTGAGGTCCTAGGAGTCTCAGACCGGATTCTTGTGCTCCATGAGGGACGTGCTACAGGCGAGTTTTCTAAGGAAGAAGCAACGCCGGAGAATGTAATGGCCGCAGCGACGGGATGAGCGATTGCGGGATTGCGAGAGCGCAGGTGGGAAGGAGAGACGGTGTGCAGGAGAGAAGGTGTTAAGGAGAGAAGGTGTTAAGGAGAGAAGGTGTGAAGGAGAGTAGGTGTTAAGGAGAGAAGGTGTGAAGGAGAGAAGGTGTGAAGGAGAGTAGGTGTGAAGGAGAGTAGGTGTGAAGGCATTGATGAAATACGTTGTGAATTAATGTGACCTCAGACCTCAGACCTCAGGCCACAGACCACAGACCACAGACCACACAGAACGCACCATCAGATTCGGAGTAAGGAATATCAATGGCAAAGACTGAAGATTCAGAAAAGAAGAAGTTGCGGACTTCATCGCTCAGGGCATACACCATGATCGGTGCCTTGGTTGTGATCTGGCTGTTTTTTCACTGGCAGACGGGTTCTATCTTTCTGACGCCGCGAAACCTCTCCAACCTAATGCTACAGACATCAGTAACGGGAATCATTGCCGTGGGAATGTTGATGGTGATCGTCTCCGGCAACATCGATTTATCGGTCGGATCTTTGCTCGCACTGGCCGGCGGGACAGCGGCCCTTTGTTTGACGGTCTTGGGTCTGGGTTTGATTCCTTCGGTTCTTGCAGCAATCGCAGTCGGGGTTGCGATCGGGTTTTTCCAGGGATTTCTCACCGCCTATGCAAGTATTCCGGCGTTTATTGTAACTCTCGGAGGCCTGCTCGCCTGGCGCGGCGCAATTAAAGGTATTTCAAAGAGTGAGACCATTTCGGTTTCCGATCCTGCGTTTAAGGCAATAGGGCAGAGCTACCTGGCGCCCATGGGAGGTTGGATCCTTGCGGTCGCTGCAATTGTCCTGATCCTGTTTCTCGCCTACCGAAGCGTACAGAACCAAAAAATGTATGGAGAGGGTGACACAAGTTTCGGAAGCGAAATGGCCAAAGCACTTCTTCCGATTGCGGGTGTGATCGCCTTTATATATGTAATGAACGCATATGCGGGAATTCCGATTCCGGTGCTCATTTTTCTCGCCGTAGCGTTTTTCGGGTTCTTCATCACCAATAACACGACGTTTGGTCGTTATATATATGCAATCGGCGGCAACGCCGAGGCAGCGAGGCTTTCGGGAATCAATAACCGCGCTGTTGTGATGAAGGTATTTGCGATACTTGGTGCATTTACAGGGATCGCGGCGGTGATCTATACGGCAAGGGTGGCAGCTGCATCACCGGATGCGGGCACTCTATTGGAGCTTGATGCGATTGCGGCCTGCGTTATTGGCGGCACCAGTTTGATGGGTGGTCGGGGTACGGTTTTTGGGGCGTGTCTTGGCGCACTGATCATGGCCAGCCTTGATAACGGAATGTCCCTTTTGAATTATGCCGATTTCACGCAGGAACTTATAAAGGGAACCATACTCGTGGCCGCGGTCGGTCTCGATATGATCGGTAGAAAGTAAATCTGACTTCGAGAACGAGGTTTTCGGAGTTTCGTTTAGAGCACTTTGTTGTGTTGACACACAAAACTATTTTGGGATTCGGCTGTATTGCACTAAAAAACTGTTGACAATGTAATGCTTCTGTAATACCTTTTGGGTGGTTATACAACAAAGTCCAAAAAAGCTTATTTCAAAATTTTGACGCAAATTGTTTCTGCACAATAAGTTGCAGGTATTTTGCGCACCGCACGTTTAGATAAAGCGTTGTGATTTTGTCGGTGTATTTCAGCAACACGAAAAAAAAAGATCGGCAAAATAGCCGGAAACAGGTTTAGGCAGTTTCGGAGGATGATTAATGAGTAAGGTCTTTACGTATCGATGTTTGAAAGGGCGCAGTATGCGTTCGGTCATTATGTTGGTTGGATGTATCGCAATGTTGGCGTCTTTTGTCGTGGCTCAGAAGACAACCGGTTCGATCTCCGGAAACGTTACTGATCAAAGTGGTGCTGCCGTGGCAGACGCAACTGTAACAGTGACACAGGAAGTAACCGGGTTCTCACGTACGATTCAGACGAGCGGCGACGGGAACTATACGATTCCCGATCTACCTGCAGGAAGCTATATTATTTCCATTAGGAAAGAGGGCTTCAAAGAGATCATCGTTGCGTCGGTTGTTGTAAATACCGCGACCGTTACAAGACAAAACGGCATGCTTGAGGTCGGCGGTGTAACAGAAACCGTCAATATCACCGCAGACGTTGTTCAGATTGAAACGCAGACTGGCGCGGTGGGTGAAATCGTTACCGGCGAGCAGGTTCGAGAACTCCCGTTGAACGGTCGAAGCTTTGTGCAGCTAACTCAGCTGCAGCCGGGCGTGTCATCAGCCAATAACTTTGACAGTAAGAGTAAAGGACTTTTTGGCGGCGTAGATTTCTCGGTAAATGGAAACTCTGCCCAGAGTAATCTCTTCCTGACTGACGGCGCAAACAATAATGATACCGGTTCGAACCGCACGATTCTTCTGTTTCCTTCGATCGAAGCAATCGCTGAATTCAAATCACTACGAAATGCTTACGGACCCGAATACGGTCAAGCGGCAGGTGCTGTTGTATCGATCATCACC
>JABDKD010000261.1 GCA_013003215.1 Pyrinomonadaceae bacterium | reverse complement strand
CCTACTTATCTAATAGGCAGTAACGGGAATCGTTGTTTTGCCCGTTTCCTTGCCTTCATATGAGATCTGCGCGGTCCATTCTCCCGCCATCGAGATATCAACAGACCCCTTGAACTGACCTGCGGTTGAGGTGGTTGACAGTTTTGAGGCTTGGTTCATCTCGGACATTGTGCCCATGGCGGGCATATTGAAATTGAGAGCTGCGGCACTGATATCCACTGGTTTTCCACAGCCATCCGTGAACGTAAGCATGAGATCCTGGGTCCCGTTCTTCAATTTCCCATCAGAATTCGAAAGTGTAATTGTCAATTGATCACTAACTTTCTTGTCAGAGATCTTTTTCATATCGGCAAGTGTCGCGTCACCTCCACTGCCGCAAGCCGAAGCAAGAACAATCACTGAAAGTAGTATTGTTAAACCGATAATTATCCCTTTGTTTTTCATTCCTTATTCCTCCTATAAATCTGATCCCGTCGAAGGATCATCTCGTTGAGCGAACGAACAGGCTGCCCAACATTGCCTGACTTCTCTGATTGGTATGAACTTTGCAAGTATGGGGCTGAAACTCAATCCGAATTCGGGCCTCATTCCGAGATGACGAGCCTCCGAAATCTATGACTGAGTTAAGCTCCACATTGGTACTAAACCAACATGGCCTGAAATTGGATATATTTTGCTAGGCTAGATTGCGGTGAGAGGTGCTTTTCAATGCCAGATCGAGATTTATTTCCCTTTCCAATTGAAAGATTCGGATTGTGTGTTGTTCTCACTTTCGGTGCGAGCACCAAGTGGCAGACAATTTGGCCATAAGGGCTACGATCGCAAGCAACAATTGATGTTGCAGTATTGTGTGCGAGACATGCGTGTTTTGTTCCTGCATCTAGTAATTTGGGTGAGTTCGCGGCAGTCTCTAAGTGATCTTCCTGGCAGGTGGTGCTATCTTCAATCGGATCACATCTGCAGGTGTTCGCACCGGATAGTACCTGCGCGGAAAACGAAAAGACTAAAATCAATGTTGCAAAATAGGTTCCCATTGGAAAATCGTGCTTCCTTGAATTGATTCTGAATAAGATGGTTCGACCAACCCTTGCAATCCTTCAATCCAAGTAATTGCAGAACTTAACTAAAATTCATCTCCGCTTTGAAGTAGCTCAATAGCGCGAAAATACAGAACGCCAGCCTTTTCTGACCTCAATGAGGCGACTCTAACAGGCCTTAAATAAACGAGAGATTAAAATGGAAAAGTCGGCTCTTTCCGGACTGAAAGTCGTCCATTCCCGATTCTACTTTGCTCAAGCATCTTAGAATTGACTGGGAAGCTCTTCAGCGACCTTTTCTTACAAGGAACTGACCCATCATGCCGCCGTCCTCATGTTCCAAGATATGGCAATGAAACATGTATGGTGACTTATCATCAGCAAAATGCTCAAACTGCGTGATTACTCGAACCGTCTCATTCGGTTCAACCAGAACTGTATCTTTTAGGCCCTGTTCATTCTTCGGCGGAGTTTTTCCGTTTCGATCGAGTATCCGAAACTGAATATCGTGAATGTGTATCGGATGTGGAATCGGTGAACGGTTCACCAATTCCCATATTTCGATGTCATTTAACTTAACTGTTTGGTCAATCCTGTTGATATCGATCGAACGACCGTTAATCGTAAACCGACCTCCTGATCTTGACATCATTCCCATCCCCATTTGAAAAACCAGTCGACGGGTCTTGACCGCCCTTTCGGGCAGCCAGTTTCGGACAGCAGAAAGAGATGCGGGGATTTCCTCGCTCTTGCGCAAAGTATCGTTACCCGTAATTCGGAGGACACCTTTACTCTCGTTGCTCCTTCCTCTGTTCATCATCCCGCCTCGTCCGCTTCCATCTTGAGGCCGGTTTTCGAGCACCACATCATCATTTGGTTTGAGGTCAACGAGAACCTCCGCGCGCTCACCTGGGGCAACTCGAAGCTCAGTTAAGCTGGTGGGGCTTTTTAGGAAACCGCCATCAGTCGCGATCTGGAAGAATTCACGGCTGTCGCTGAAACGCAAGAAATACGTTTGAGCATTGGCTCCGTTCAAAATGCGAAACCTGATCCGCTGGCGCTTTACCACTAATCTTGGATTTACTACGCCATTCACAAGAAAGACGTCTCCGATCATTCCCATCATCTGATCGTGCATACTGTTGCTGTAATAGAAACTGTTATCCCGATTAAACATCCGGTCCTGGATTACTATTGGAAAATCATCAACACCATACTCGGAAGGTATTGATAGTTTTTCACTGTTCTCGTCATCAACATAAAACAGACCCGCCAGCCCGTGATACACCTGAATTGCGGTCCTATGAAACTGATGAGAGTGATACCACAGAGTAGCTGCAGGTTGGTCAACGGTAAATTCAGGTTTCCAAGTCTCATCAACAGCAATTTTTTGATGTGGACCGCCATCCATTACAGCGGGCACATGAAGTCCGTGCCAGTGAACTGTTGTTTCCTCGTGTAGTTTGTTGTGTATTCTGAATGAGATCCTTTCGCCGCGCTTAGCTCTTATGGTCGGCCCCAAGTACGTCCCGTTATATCCCATTGTCGGCGTCTTCGAACCTTCAAAAAACGAAGTGACGCCATTCTGAACAGTTAAGTCGAAGACCTTTCGCTCATTTCTATTTACTCCTTCGAGAACCGGCGGGATTGCAAGTGGGTGAACAAACGTTTGGTCTTTTGCGGTTGATCCGTTCGTTTTTGACAAAAAACAACCGGCGCCACTCGCGCCGATACCCAAAGAGAGCGCCAAAAATGCTCGTCGTGAAACAGACATTACCTATAAAAACTCCAACATGGGACGGCCCAGAACTACGAATTCAAACCTGTCGCGACTTCTCAATAAGAAGAAAACACGGCGGTCTTACTGACTTTGTCGAAACTCAAGACATCAAAACCTTTTGGTTTCTCTCCCTCAGGCTGCATACCCGGTGAGTGTTGAGGCATTCCCGGTACCGCTAGTCCCAAAACACTTGGCTTTTGCTCTAAGAGCTTCTTGATGTCCGAAGCGGGAACGTGACCTTCAATGACATATCCGTCGACATCCGCGGTGTGGCACGAATGCAATGCTTCGGGTACATTTCGTTTCTTCTTAACTTGTGTCATTTGCTCCGTCGGTTTGGAAGCGACCGCAAACCCCGCTTTCTCCAGGTGGGATTCCCAAGAAGTGCAGCAGCCGCAGGTAGGTGACTTATAAACGGTGATCTGGATCGCTTCCGCTTTCGACAATTCTTGGTCGGGCTTGGCTGGTGAGTCGCTAACCTGCTTATCACCGGTCGAGCCTTTGGATTTCGTTGCTTCAGATGGAGGCTGAGTGCAACCGATAAGAAAGAAAGCTGACAAAACTAAAACAATGAATTTGTACGATAAAATGTTCACAATAATTATCCTTGTTGATTCACATCCGAAACGGCTCAATGCGTTTCAGACGGCATAAATACGCAAAACTGTTTTGAGACTACTTTCTAGACTGTGCCGAAAAGATCTTGTTGTCATTCCAGTTAGCTACAGCAATGGACCACCGTTCTCGCCGGACGTGTCTTTTGAAGAATCAGTTTTTTTCAACCGAATTGGTCTCCTCCAATCTCGATTTGCGTTCCTCGTATTCCTCTGTATCAATTTCGCCTGTCGCATAACGGCGTTTGAGAATTTCAAGTGGATTTTCTCGCCGTTTTTTGGCCTCTTTCTTAGGTATCGGCTCAAGAAACATAAGAAACAAGATGATCATGACAACCCAGAAAATCCACCAATAGGCGTGCATGCCACCGAACCAAATGTGTTCCATTGTGTTTTCATACCTCCACTACCGTAGTAAAATCTAACCAACGTTTGCGTAAGACCGGCGCGGTTGCGTATTAGCCGCCAGTTAGATCCTAGCAAGCGCTTTTCGCAATAAACTGGTCACTTCATTTGCGGTTTCGGTAATCGCAGGCATATCACCAACTACGGACATCATCTTGCTCGCGTCAATTGTCGCAACAACCGACTGGCCCGGAGTTTCGGATTCATAAACAACTACGTTACACGGAAGCAAAAGTCCGATATTGATATCTTCCTTCAACGT
>JABDKD010000256.1 GCA_013003215.1 Pyrinomonadaceae bacterium | reverse complement strand
TTATTGATACCGCTAGCTTTCTACTATTCAATTACTCTCGGGGTGCCCCTGGCAAATGGTGCATACAATCAGGGGTCTCCATTCTGGGAACATGCCGCGTTTGTGCTTGTGACACCGGCGTTCATCTTGCTGCCTTTCGCCCTTTTGGAACTGATCCGAAACCATCGACAGCATCGGGGGCATCTCCAAAATCTGCAGTGAAAGACACTACCTATCGGAGGCTTGGATAAGGATGTTTTTTTGATCGATACTACTCGTGACGCAGCGCCTCGATCGGATCCAGACCGGCAGCCTTCCACGCGGGCCAAAGTCCAAAGATAACTCCAAGTCCTGCAGATACAGCAAATCCAACGATCGGCGCCCAGAGCGGTATGTAGGTAGGGATCACAAGCTGGATCAGCAGCGAAAGTATAACCCCGATGATTATACCGACGATTCCACCAAGACTCGTCAAGGTAGAGGCTTCGATCAGGAACTGGGTCACGATATCGATCTTTCGAGCTCCGATCGATTTTCTAACCCCGATCTCCTTTGTCCTTTCGGTTACCGAAACCAGCATGATGTTCATCACCCCGATACCCCCGATCAACAACCCAACGCTTGAAATCGCAACCATCAAAAGAAATATGCCGCCTGTGATCGCAGCAAATTGCTCAAGAATCTGGTCAGAGGTCTGGATCCCGAAATTATCCGGTTTTCCATATTCAACATTTCGACGCTTTCTTAGAATATCCCGGATCGATTCAACGGCTTCAGCGGTCTTACCAGGCGTCGCTGTTGTCATGATGAAGCAGTCTTCATTTGCAGGGTACTGCTGCTTCACAGTCTTGAATGGCAGATAGACAGCCTTGTTTTCATTATCCGGGTTATCCGCGCCGGTAATAAAGATCTCACGTTCCTCGAGGACTCCGATGACGAGATAGTGCCTACCCTCGATCTGTATCTTCTCTCCAACCGCCCTCGAAAAAGGAAATAGCGTGTTGGCTACGTCGACTCCGAGAACCGCCACACGTGCCCGTCGCGAATTCTCCTCTCTTGTGAAGGCCCTTCCCTCGGCCATTCCCGTGACACCCATCCGAAAATAATCGGCAGATGCCCCGGAAACCGTCGCGTTAGACATCTCGATCTCTTTGTGACGAACCATTACTCTTGGAGTGAATGGCCCCCCGAGGTAATCCACCGGCGACATAAAAGGGCTAACAAGCTCGCAGAATTCACATTCAGCACGGATCGCATCCGCGTCTTCCTCGGTCAGGGGCTTACGTGTTCGCTCCTCCATCGACGGGTTAAAGTTAAATCCCGGATCGAATTTGAATGCGTAAACGGAATTCGTTCCAAAAGCTTCTATCTCTTTGGTTACCCGTGCGTCGATTCCTGAGACAAATGCCGCAATCACGATCACAGTGATCGTACCAATAGCTACACCGAGCACCGTCAAAAACGAACGGAGCTTGTTATGCCAAAGCGTATCGAACGCCATCAGCAGGTTTTCATAAAAATCTGAACGCAATAACTTCATTTAACATTGACCATTGACCATTTCGAATCTTAGTTTCGAAAAAAGGTTTACAAAAATTGGTTCAAAAAATACCATTAACAGTATGGAAGAACGTAACCTCACCTACGATAAATCCTACGATTTCGCTCTCAGAATCGTTAACGCTTTTCAATACCTAAGTACCCAAAAACGGGAGTGGGTGCTATCCAAGCAGCTTCTCCGTTGTGGAACTTCGATCGGAGCAAATGTTGCTGAAGCTAACGGAGCAATTTCTACGGCTGATTTTTCTAGCAAGATTAGCATCGCCTGTAAAGAATCACTCGAAACTAAATATTGGTTGTCTCTTCTCAAAGACTCCTCCTACATTAACGAATCTACCTACCAGAGCATGTTCGAAGACGCGGACGAACTCTCCAGAATACTATTCTCGATACTCAAGAAAACCAGACTCAACAACTGATTCAAAGCAACCTCGCCACGTCATTTCCCACAAATGGTCAATGGTCCCTGGTCCCTGCTCAATGTCTATTCAGACCTCAGCGCTTCGATTGGGTCGAGATTTGCAGCCTTCCATGCCGGGTACACACCCGAAATCAATCCCACACTAGAAGAAACGATTAACGCCACGGTGACCCATAAGAACGGCAGTGCCGTTGGTATCGGTGAAGCAAACGCGATCAGCTTCGCCAAACTGTATGCGATCAGAACACCGATCGTCCCACCTACCAGCGCGAGTGCCGTTGATTCCGCAAGGAATTGGCGGATAATGTCCCCATGCTTTGCGCCAATGCTTTTTCGTATCCCGATTTCTTTCCGTCGCTCTGTGACGGTCACCAGCATAATATTCATGATCACGATCCCGCCGACCACAAGGGAGATTGATGTAACTCCAATCGCCGCAACCTGTATCGTACCGAAGATGTTGTCCCGAAGTTCGTTGATCGCTCCCGGTGTGACGATACCAAAATTGTCCTTCTCGGAGGGTCCAAGCTTACGCCTTACCCTCATCAGCGTCCGCGCTTCTTCGATGGCGTCCTCGTAAGTTGCGGGACTGGAAGAGGTCACGCTGATCGAAATCGAACGCCTCAAACCATAGACCGCCAAGAAGGTCCGAAGCGGGACCGACACATACATGTCCCTGGTTTGCCCAAACGCCGAACCCAATTCTTTTCCTACACCTACGACCTTAAAAGTACGGCCATCAACTTTTATCGTTCTGCCAATCGGATCCGAGGTTGGAAATAGCTTCTCAGCCGTTTCCGAACCGAGGAAACATACAAACCTCCTTGTTTCCTCTTCGGCATTGATAAAAAACCGTCCGCTTTCAGCCTCAATGTTCTCAATCTCGGCAATATTTGGCGTCATCGCATTGATCTGAACATTCAGGAGTTCCTCGGATCTGAACTTGACGTCGGCAAGCGTTGTCGTCTTTCCGCCTGCATCCGCAACAAAACCACCCATAGATTTCAGGGCTTCCAGATCTTCCAACCTCACGTCTTTGTTACGGCGACGCGCTTTATTCAATGCCTCGACACTCGAAAAGTCATCGATTGAGTATTTCTGAACGCTAAAGGCGTTCGTCCCGATGTTTGCAATCTTTTCATCGACATAGGCGTTAAATCCTTCGATCACCGAAACAACAACGATGACAGTCGCGACTCCAAAGATGATTCCGAGCAGCGTCAAAAACGAACGCAGCTTGTGCGAACGAAGCGATGCAGCAGCGAGTTTTAACGCCTCGAGAAACGACATGGTTCTGATACGCAGGGAGTATATCAAGGGTTGCCTTTTCGGGAACGGGTATGCGTAATGGCGAGAAGGCGGGATAGCGCGAGGGCGGGATAGCGAAATCAGAACCGCCGGCCGTCGCCGGTGGCTATCAGCACCGCCGGCCGTAGGCAACGGCCATCAGACCCGTCTGCGGTAGCAAGCGGGTTCACAGGGATGAAAGAGATAAATGGGATTCAAGATTCAGGCCTTCCGAAGCGCTGGAGGCGCGACCGTAACATAGCCAGTGGTAAGGCCAAAGGCCGCAGCCTCTGGTAGACCCCAAGAAACTGATGGACCCTGGAGGGGCCGGATTTGCGAACCGTTCGAGTCAATTTCAATTCGAGTGTCTTGCAGTACGTCGCAATCTCTGTAATCCCGGCACCTCCAGAGCCGAAACTTCTTGTTCGCAATCGATTCCAGATGCTGTGGCCTGGCTAAGTTCCTGCCGCGCTTACATTGCTCTTCAAAAGCGACGCCTGCGGGCAGGATGTCGAGATGGCGGGGTAGCTATCAGAATCGTCACCGGAAGGCGTTAGCTTTTTTTTTGCGGGATTTCTAACCAAGTCGCAGGTCATGCTATAAACTAGGCATCATGAATAAGTTCTACAACGTTCTCGTCTCGATCGCCCTGCTTTCTTTAGTCGTCACTTCTTCCTTTGCTCAGCCTGCAAAAGCAAAAGCAGTGCCCGTATTCGCTGACGGCCAGGCACAAGTTGTGCCCGCGTTCAATAACCCCAGCGAATGGATCAAGGAAGATCTTTGGGTTGAAACCGAATTCGACACAGATGGTGATGGCAGGCTTGACCGTATGCACGTCGATGTCACGAGACCGTTGCAGACTCGAACCGAGGGACTCAAGCTCCCGGTCATCTACGAAACAAGTCCCTATTACGCCGGAACTGCGGGGATGGCAAAAGGGCTGTTTTGGAGTGTCCGCCATAACTTCGGCGTGAAGCCGCCGGCTCGGGTTCACCCTAACGTAAAGCGCAGGGGTCAACGCCCCGTGATTTCCCGTTCGCAAATAAAGAAATGGGTGCCGAGAGGCTATATCGTGGTTCACTCATCGTCTCCCGGTACGGGACTTTCGGACGGTGCTCCGACGGTTGGAGGAGACAACGAATCGCTTGCACCTAAAGCTGTAATCGAGTGGCTTACGGGTAAAGACAACGGCTACAAATCGAGAACAGGAGACGAAAAGGTAATGGCATTCTGGTCAAGCGGGAAGGTTGGCATGACAGGCACCTCCTACAACGGCACGCTTCCCGTAGCTGCTGCAACCACTGGTGTTAAGGGACTTGAAGCAATCATACCTATCGCTCCGAACACATCCTATTACCACTATTACCGTTCATACGGCCTTGTGCGGAACCCCGGCGGATACCCCGGTGAGGATATTGATGTCCTCTATGACTTCATCCATAGCGGTGACGAGGCAAAACGGGCTTATAACAACAGGGTCGTCAGAGATACAGAAATGGCCCAGGGCATAGACCGCGCGACAGGCGATTACAACGATTTCTGGGCAGGACGTGATTATTTGAATGATATGAAGCCCTTCCGTGCTGCGCTCTTGATGTCCCACGGATTCAATGACTGGAATGTGATGCCGGAACACAGTTACCGGATCTATGAGGCCGCGCGAGCAAAAGGATTGCCGACACAGATCTTTTATCACCAGGGAGGGCACGGCGGCCCTCCGCCGATGAAGCTAATGAACCGTTGGTTTACAAGATATCTGCATGGTGTCGAGAACGGGGTTGAGAAGGATCCCAGGGCGTGGATTGTTCGCGAAGGCCAGAAAAGGACGAACCCGACGCCCTATGCTGATTATCCGCATCCCGATGCTTCCGAGGTAGAATTGAGCATTGCTGCCGGTTCAAGCACCGGCGGGGATTTGGTGACCGGTAAGGTAGCCAGACAAGGAACCGCGACGCTCGTGGACGACTACAACTACTCCGGTGCTGAACTCGCAAAGTCGGCAACGTCCAGAAACCGTTTGTTGTTTAAGACCCCGGTTCTCACATCCCCTGTTCACATATCGGGCAAGGCAAAGATCAAGATCAGGGTCGCCAGCAGCAGACCTGCCGCTAACCTGTCAGTATGGTTGGTCTCGCTTCCATGGAACGAGGGCGGAAAGATTACGGATAACATCATTACGCGCGGCTGGGCCGACATCCAGAACTATAAATCGCTTCGAAAAAGCAAGCCCCTCAAACCGGGTAAGTTCTATGAGATGACCTTCGAGCTGCAGCCTGACGATCAGATCATCCCTGTGGGACAACAGATCGGTCTGATGATCTTTTCGAGTGATAAGGAGTTCACTTTACACCCGGACCCGGGTACCGAACTGACAGTGGATCTCGATGTCACCAAGCTTGCTCTTCCGGTTGTCGGAGGAAAAATCGGTTGATCAATGGCCTGTGCTGTGCCACACGGGCAATGACGCAGACTGCAGTACTGCAACTTTGTAATCAAACCGATAATGAAAGATCACGAATCTCAACACTGGGATGATCCCCTGCCTGGCTTCCGGTGGCCGACAGCTGTCACACATCGGATGGCAACTCCTTCCGAGAGAGTCTGGGAGGTGATCTCTACGCCCGGTAACCTGGAGCAATTCCACCCATTCTGCTCCAAGAATCCTGTGAACAATTGGCCGGGAGAGGATTCTCGCGATGAGGTCCACTATTTGAACGGCTGGATTCTTGAGAGGCGGTTCTGTAATTGGATCGAGGGAGCCGGATATGACCTCCAAATCGCCGAGAACGGCGGAAAGTCCTCTTTTGTTTCCTGGCGTGTTGCTCCAGAAACAAGTGATTCGAGCATTTTGAGGATTGCCATTTATCCATACGTTTTACAAGACATACCTTCCGTGGTCCGATGGATTCCTCACCTTCTTCGTGTTCATCCAATGTTAAAGAAGTATCTGGTATCCGTGCTTAGGGGATTCGAGTGGTTTGTCATCCGCGGTGAGAAAGTGCCTCGAAATCAATTTGGCCGGCATCCATGGTTCTCAGAATAATCTACTTAAGATGCCCGGGGATGGCAGTATAGCGAACCACCAGAACCTTAGCCGGTAGGCGATGGCTATCAGAGCCATCTGCGGTTGCAGGAGGTTTGAAATGGACGCGGTGATGGGGTGACTGGGTGACGCGGGGATCTGGTGATGCGGGGATGAGGGGAACGTGCAATCAGAACCGTCGCCGGTAGGCGATGGCTATCAGAGCCGTTTGCAGTAGCAGGCGGTTTTTTGCACGGACGCGGGGATGCAGGAATGCGGACGCGAAAGGACAATCCCTCAGACCTTTGTCCTCACACCTCAGACCTCAGCACTCAGGCCTCAGCACTCAGGCCTCAGGCCTCCTCACTATCCTTCCCCGTCCTGCAGCCGTGACATTCAACCGCTTTCGCATCGATGTGCGCCTTGGTTTCCTCGTAGTACCACTTTTGATCTCGAGCACGCCATATCTCCCGTTTCCCACACTTTCGGCAGGTGAAGACGCGATCAATGTAATAATCAGGCAAAGTCCCGTAAGTATTTATGTGTGTTAGCTTTGCGGGGTCGGCTTTAACCGCTGTCGGATGTGATCTGCGGACATCTTCAGGAAGATTTTCGATTCGTTCCGCCTCTTTAAGTTCTTTTTCGTTTGGATCCCGGCCGGTGTCCTTGTTCTTCTTCATCCTTTATCTAACCGCAGCGGATCCCCAATAATTGAACGACGCGAATCTGGGCCACGAGAGATACGCAGAATCAAGATCAGAGATCGCAAACCCGCCTTTCTCGATCAACGTTGGAATTGGGCGATTCAGATTACACCCGCCGGAGATTTTTCCCCAAAACGGATTGATGCGATCCTGCCATCTCCTGACAGATTCATCTGGTGCTTTACCGTGCTCGGAAAACAAAAGGCTTCCTCCCGGTTTCAAAACCCTCCGCATCTGCTCAAGAGCTTTTTGCCAATCGGGAATCGTGCAAAGTGTGTAAGTTAGCAGGACCGTATCGGCCGAATCATCTTCAAGCGGGATCTCTTCTCCGGGGAGATCAAGCCATTTCACTTCGATACCCGATTTCTCGACATTCCCGGCTGCCTTCTTACGCATACCCTCAGAGGGCTCGAGTCCCCAGACGAACTCAACTTTCTCAGGATCATAGAACGAGAGGTTGTGTCCCGAGCCCATTCCGATCTCGAGAACGCGGCCTTGCGCGTTTGGAACCACTTTCGAACGCTGCTTACTAACCGGCGCTGACCCACATGCGCAGTTGATAATATGCGGAAGTATTCTGTCTTCGTAAAATCCCATTACTTTCTAATCATCTCAGGACCCAGGCGCTGTTACGATCTCGTAATGCTGCGACCGTACATCCCAGCGCTTCAGGACCGCCTGCGCCATATCCGGAACATGGGCGACCGTATAATCATCCCCGACGAACTGTTTGATCAAGTCCAATGAATCGAATTCCATAATCGTGATAAATTCCACTTCCGTCTCGAGTTCGCGCCGCATTACTTCGATTCCCCGGTAACCCTCCATACTCTTTGATTCGATCATCGGTATGATTTTCGTCAAAAGAAGAGTCTGGTACTCATCAGCATTTTCATGTGTTGTCCACCCGTGCCATATTCGTTTGATCATAATCTGAATTCCAAAATCGTACAGCTTATCTACACAATACGTATTCTCTCTGCTTCGGTTTCTATTTCCGAGTTACTAACAGACAACACATGCTCCGGTTTTCAGACTCAAATCCCTATTTTCGTGCAGTTTCACGCACTATATGTTTTAATATGACCACATTTTTGAATTAGTCACGAACTGGAGAACTGCAATGAAAGTCAAAATACTCGCACTTATACTAATCCTTTTTGCGTCAACATCCATTTCCTATGCGGGAAGCGAAAAAGAAAATATCTACAAGGCCGGCCTAAACTATATCGAAGGTTTTTATGAAGGAGATTCTTCAAAACTCAAGGAGTCACTGAGTACTGATCTAAGGAAGTTCGGGTTCTGGAAAGAAAAGAAGTCCGGGAAATTTGGGAAAGCATCCTGGATGAAATACGAAGAAGCGATCGCCTACGCTGACAATGTAAAGGCGAAGAAAAACTTTGCCAAGCCGGACGCGCCCAAAAAGGTCGAGGTGATGGACTACACCGATAAGATAGCGGCAGTGAAGATCTCCGCCTGGTGGGGTGTCGATTACATGCTTCTCGCCAAGCATGATGATAAATGGATTATCGAAGAGGTTATCTGGGAAGGGCCGTCGCTAAAGGCTGAATCTACGGAATCAGACCATACCGCCGTGAAGCGTGCGACGCTCAATTATCTCGAGGGATTTTACGAGGGTGACACATCGAAACTAAAAGCGGCCTTGAGACCGACGATGTTCAAATGGGGCTACAGCCTTGATAAAAAGACAAACACTCACAAGCCCGGAAAACAGATGACATTTGATCAGGCCATCAGCCTTGCTGAAAGGATCAAAGAGAATAAGTGGTTTCCGGGAGCCGATGCGCCGAGGGAAGTTGAGGTACTTGAGGTCAAGAGCATTATTGCGATCACGAAAGTGACTGCCTCCTGGGGAATCGACTATATGCTTCTCGCCAAGCAAGGCGACGAATGGAGAATCGATCAGATCCTTTGGGCGGGTGTCCCGGCTGAGAAAGCGGGAGAGTAGGTGTGCAGGAGGGTAGGAGTGCATGAAAGCGGGAGTGCGAGATAGCGGGAGAGCGGGAGTCTTCTCAGATTCTCAGTCGTATGAACGTGTTCTCGCACAGCTGAACAAATTCTCGTGCTCCCGAATGAAAATGCTCAGGTTGGAACCCTGGGATGAATCCGGTGAGGCTTCCCTCGCGATAACTCCAGCGTGAGAGTCCCATCTCATTTGAAGAAAACAGGTCTTTGCCGTCGCTCAGAAACTTGCCTGACGGTCCCTTGAATTGATTGATCTCCCGGACCCCGGATTCATCGGAATCGCCGAAACTCGTAATATTCGTCTTCACCGTAGTATCGAAAATACGTGCGCCACTCACAATATTCGAATCATCATCTCCGATACCTTCGATGGCAATCGTATGATTGTCGATCCATGTCATTCCATGGTTCCAGTAATAGGATCTCCAGCAAAGATTGACTCGCGATGGTCCATCTTCAGATTCCCAAGGATTTGCAGTAAGCCAATGGACTATATTCCACGCGGATGGGACTCCGAATGGGTGCCAAACCCAGCCGTCATCCAGTACTCGATCTCCATTGGGACTTAGATAAATCGAACCATGGAAATAGTCCAGATCATGCTCCGACTCGTGATCCTTTTTAGTTCGATCGGGTAGTGTTCGAGCAGTAAGCAGCTCACCATTAGACGCGTCTGAAAAATCAAGTCGATTCCAATCAGTTCGGTGGAGAAGAACCGTCTTGCCTCCGATTTCCGCAAACGAACAGGAAAACGGCACTGTTTCGTATAAGTAATCGCCTCCATCCAACGAAAGAATCTCCTCCCCGGTGCGTAAATCGATCAACTCTCCGGATCTTCCAAAATCGTTAACCACCGCCGCAAACTCACCGTTCGAATCTATGTGTAGGCGTAGTCTAAGTTGTCCAAATCTCGTGTCTTCCTGGATTTCTGGTTCAGAACAGACAGCAAGTTTCTCTGCTTTGCCAGTTTCCGCGTCTAATTCATACAGCTCGTTTCGGGCTGTTAGAACGATCCAATGAGAACCCGAACTTGATGCTATCGGGGCGACATCTACAACCTGGTCCTCGATCTGACGCGGAAACTCTATCTCGATCAAATCCCGTCTGAAAATATCTCCGTATCCCCCCGTCACCCTATCTCCGTTTCATCATCGCCCGATCCATTCCATTCTCTTCGCAAGAGCCCCAGGAACACCGAGTCCTGGATTTCACCCATCTGATGCCAACGCTCGCGAAGAAGACCTTCCTTCTTAAAACCGAACTTCTCCAGCACTCTGAGCGACGCAGTATTTTTAGGATCCACATCTGCCTCGAGCCGATGGAGTTTGAGAGTATCAAAAGCAAAACTGATGAGTGTGGCTGCGGCTTCGGTGGCGACTCCTTTACCCCAGTGCTTTCGAATAACCGCGCTTCCGATCTCTGCACGTTTATTCTGGGCGTCAAAGTTGAGCAAGGTGCAGGTACCGATGAGCTTCCCGGTCTCTTTCAGCCGAACCCCCCAGCCAAATAACTCTCGTTCTGTAAAGCTCTTGTTAGTCTCCCGAATAAATCGAATCGCATCATCCGCATCTTTTAGAGGGGCCATGCCCCAGTAGCGCATCACTTCGGGGTCACTGAATATAGCTAAGACCTGAGACGAATCGTCCTCGGACATTTGCGTCAAAAGGAGTCGTTCGCTCTCAAGCCTTGGAAGTTTCTCACCCCATTCGAAATTGTTTTGCTTTACGGTCATTCGTTCCTGAGATTTCTATCTTTCGCCTTGCTTGATGGCGGGTAAGTTATCTGTACCGCGTATTGTTGAACTTTGCAGAAGTAACGGATTGGGAGACGTACTTCGACCTTACGCTTTCCTGCACTCACGCTATCTCTGCAAAAAAACGCCCGCTTTCCCGCATTGCGAACCATTCGCATCGATTTACATCCAATATTCTGGCCGCAGCCCTCTACCTGTAATCCGAGCTCCTCCAGAGCTAAAATCGTCTACTCGCAGCCC
>JABDKD010000132.1 GCA_013003215.1 Pyrinomonadaceae bacterium | reverse complement strand
CCTTTAGGTTGTACCACTTCCGGCGCCTCAAGTTTGGTACCTTCTTTTTTGAGATTCACTGTTGCTTCAATAAAATGCGGAGACACCACTACCTTGCCATCATGCTCGATGCCTTTCTCGGCTGCGGCCGACAACAGCTTTGCGCAGATCGCGGACATGCTCTTCTCAACATCCGCCAGGTGCTCGACCACCATTGAGACCGTCCATTTCCCGTTCTCCGTCGGCAATTCGTGATCATCATCTGACATCGAGCCAATGACTTCCAAGAGTCGCTTCCGGGCCCGTTCGTTCTCCGCATAAATATCGTCAATCGTTTCAAAACCCATAACCTACTGACCTCCGGCTTGCGGTGTGGAAAGCGTGATCGGCTGCGCACTCAATATGATTCTGTGCCAGCGCATATAACTCCTAACGCTATCCGCTTCATCCAAATAGTTTCTGACAAATCCCGTCTCGAAATACAGCATCTTGTCTTCTGTCCAAACCAGATTCACAATCGGGTTAAACGAAACCAAAAGGCTTGCGTCCGGCAATGCGCTCTGCGGCTGGGGGGTCGCACTATTATTGGCGGACTCTTTCCCCGGCTTTTCTTCAGCGTTCGAATTTGCGGTATTCGAATTTGTATCGCCTTCCTCTTTCAAGGTCTTTTCATATTCGCGTGACGAAACCAATAACTGATTTCGTAATGGAATAGCCGCCTGAGACGGTTGATTCCTGACTCCGTCGTAGAGACGTACTTCTTTGTCGAAGGCCACAGCAATTTTCGCCGAGTCGGGAGACCAAACCGGATGCACGGCGGTTGCCAAATCATCAAGTCGCCTTTCGCGTCCATTCTTCTCAATCAGACGCGGACGCCCTCTCGGAATAAAGACCCTTCCCGCTTCTTTCGCCCGAGTCTCAAAGAACTGCCATTCCGTATGGATTGCTGCCAATGCCGCCAACGAACCGCTGTCCGGCGCCCAAGCGAAATAGAAGTACATCAGGCCTTCAACCTGGGTTAGTGGTTTAACCCCGGCACCTTCCGAATCGCATATGTAGATCTGCTCTGTCCGAAATGTCAGAACATCTTTTGATGCTTCTAAGCCTTCGGGTGTGGCTGTGGCTTTCTCTTCTGCAGCTTCAGGACTCTCGGACGTCTCTTCATCGCCTTCCCCGTCCCTTGAAACAACCTCCGGCGTCGCGGCAGGCTTCCTCTCTGGGGTTACATCCGCTAGGGATTTTTGGTCCGACCCCCTTACTTTTGCGACAAATGCCACGTTATTGCCGTCCGGGGACCAAACAATCGTATCCGGAAACTGAAGGGCCATCTCGGCATGTGTAATCTTCCTTAACAGCTTTCCCTCGTTTGAATACATGACGAGGCGAAAATCGGATATCAGGTCGTCGCCCTTTCTGTAAACAGCGAGAATTCGAGTTCCTGAAGGCGATGCGATGGTTCGGTCAAGGATGTCATCAATGCGGTTGGTGTCGAAATCAAGCTGAACCGCCTCGTTCCTTTCGAAACGGGTGCCGCCGTTGGATTGTTTTTGTTCAGGTGCGGGAACATCCGGCTCGTACTTATAGCTTAAGCGTTCCGCCGGGACGTCCTTCAAAGCAACTGCAATAACCTCCGGCTCAGCCAAAGGCGTCGAACCGCACGCTCCCACAAACGCGACTAAGGCAGCCAGGAAAATACGGGCTGTTCTCTGAGTCTTCATATTATGTTTCGGGGGTTTTGCTATGACCCTAATCCAAATCCTCCAAAAGATATGACTTGAACAGCGAACGCTGTGCATCAGTAGGGTTCGTTACCGGCATAATCGAGTATCCCGAAGCAGGCGTCTTGCCCAGTAATACCGGGATCTTTCGGAGGCGATTATGACGAAATACCGTCAATTCGATCTTATCACCGGCCTTTTTCATCCCGATGTAACGGTTGAGAGCATTCTGGCTGGTTGCCCTGTATCCATCAACCGCAATAATCAGGTCGTCAGCGTTAAGACCGGCCTCGTAGGCAGCGGTATCTACCGGAATTGAATTCACCTTGACACCTCCCGTCCCGCTAGCGAGGTTTGCCCCCAAACGGGGCGCGTCATTTTCAGGTCTTAACTGGAGCATTCTGAGCCCCATTGGCTCAAGCAATTCGCTGTAAGCCAACTCTTCCCGCCCGCTAACGTATTTCTTGAAGAAACCATCCAGGCTCTTGCCGGCCATCATTTCGCATGCTTTCTGATAATCTTCTGACGTGAAGGTCTTGCCCTTCTTATAGTTCTCGGCATAAAGATAACGGAAGACGTCATCAAGCGACTTAGAGCCGTTAGATCCTGCCTGAATCTGAATATCCAGAAGGAAGTTCACGAGTTCTCCTTTGCTGTAATACGAGATCTGGTTGTTCACTGCATTCTCGTCAGTTCGATAGGCCTTTATCCAAGCATCAAAGCTGGCTTCTTCAAGGCTGGTCTGGAACCTTCCTGGTCGCCTTTGCAGCGATTCCGCGATGTTCGCATAGTTTCGGAGGACTCCTTTGGCATCAACCAAGTTCGCCCGCCTCATAAGAACCCATTCGTAATATGATGTCGCGCCTTCCGCGACCCACAAAAGCTTTGTATAGTTTTCGTTCTCGTAGTCGAACGGACCGAGAGGATCCGGTCGAAGCCGCTTGACGTTGTAGAGGTGAAAGAACTCATGCGCCACGAGCCCCAAAAACCTCCGGTAATTGTTTGGAGAGGCAAATCCGAAGCGGTTCCACTGTAGTGCGGTTGAGTTCAGATGCTCGAGTCCGCCGCCGCCGCGAAGATTGAGAATAAAGAGATAGTCGTCATACGGAAGCTCGCCAAAGATCTGGTACGACTGTTCAATAATCTTTGCCGTATCTTCGGCAATGCGGTCGAGATCGTAATTCCCTTCACCGGTTACAACGTAGCGATGCGGTTTTCCGCGAACCGTGAATTTCTTTTCTTTGAAGTCACTGACCTCAAAAGGAGAGTCGAAAAGGATGTCAAAATTGGGGCTGGAAAACGTGTTGGGGTCACCGGTTGACTTGAGCCCGGTAGCGACCTTCCAGTTTCCATAGGGCAAGACTCTTACTGTCGAAGGCGCCGCCAAGTGTCCTTTTGGATACATAAAGAGCGCAGCGGGTGTAAAGAACGCGTGTTCGTAATTTAGCTCGTTCGTACGGACTGTAAGTTCGTTGGCATAGACCTGGTACCCGATCTTTAGTTCTTTTGCGCCATTGGTATCGATCTGCCAGGTGTTCTTGCTGGTTTTTCTCCATTCAAGTGAATTACCGGACCCGTCGAGCACGACGAAATCCATCACATGTTTCGCGTATTCCCGGATTAAATATGATCCCGGTGTCCAAACCGCCATCTTGACCTCGGCTTTTTCCGGCATCGAGTCCGAGGTCAGCTTCATTTCGACCTCAAGCATATGCGTCCATGGCCGGGTCATCGAAACGGTGTACTCGATCTTTGGCACCGCCGACTGGTTCCCGTTTCCTTTTCCATATTCAGACTTAGCAAAGGCAGTTGAGTAACTGCCAACTACAAGCCCGATCATCAACAAAAACAACAACTTACTGAAATGGGATTTTCGAACCATTTGGACACTCCAACATAAAAAATTTTGAATATCTTACTACATTTACCCCGAGCAAGCAGAATTGCATACCCGCTTTGCCCGACCGATTGCATATCGGACATAAACCGCTTAGATTAATCCTCGATGAGCAACAGCGAATCCACCCCACGAGTCACTTCGGACGAGAAGTTCTTCACCAAGCCGATCGCGATTATTTTCGTGACGATATTTATTGATCTTGTCGGTTTCGGGATCGTCATCCCCGCGCTTCCGTATTACGCAAAAGCCCCGGGATTCATGGCCACGCCGTTCGAAATAGGGATGCTTTTTGCATCGTATTCCGCGATGCAGTTCATCTTCGCTCCAATCCTGGGGGGTCTTTCGGACCGCTATGGAAGAAGACCGGTTTTGTTCATATCGCTGTTGGGTTCGGCCGCAGGATATTTGATCCTCGGTTTCGCTACATCCGTTGCCGTCCTTTTTGTAGGAAGAATTATTGCCGGCATTACCGGAGGAAATATTGCCACTGCCCAGGCATATATCGCAGATCTCACGACAAAGGAAAACCGGGCTAAGGGAATGGGGCTTTTTGGGGCCGCGTTCGGTCTTGGATTCGTATTCGGTCCCGCGATTGGCGGTATTTTGAGCAGGTACGGTGTCGAGGTTCCGTTTCTGTTCGCAAGTGTCCTGACTTTTGCCAACGCAATAGCCCTGTATTTCGTGCTCCCCGAATCGTTAAAGCCGGAAGACCGGGAAGACACCGCAAGGGGCTCTCGGCCAAACCGGTTTGCGGAGGTCTGGAACACACTTCGGGATTCAAAGTTTTCCGTCCTAGCTTTCCTCTATTTTCTGCTGGTGACTGCTTTCTCAATAATGACCGCTTCGTTTACGCTCTACACGATGTACAGGTTCGGATATGATGCGGAAGTGAACGGTTACCTGTTTGCGTATGTAGGAATCCTGGCTGTAATTTTTCAGGGAGTGGCTTTTGGCAGGCTGGCGAAACGTTTCGGAGAGGCTGCGCTTACAGTATTCGGAAGTCTTGTCCTTGCGGGCGCGCTGTTCGTCGTCCCGTATGTCGGGCCGGATTTTGGCGGTCTTACGGGACTGTTGATCGGAATTGCGTTCTTTTCCCTGGGCAACTCTCTTTCATCACCCGCACTTTCCAGTCTCGCTTCAAAGATTGCGGATCCGAAAGAACAGGGGAAAGCGATGGGAGTCATGCAATCTGCCGCCTCGCTGGCCCGGGCGATCGGGCCAGCGATCGCCGGAGTACTCCTAAACAACGCTGTTGGAGATATTGACGACTACACCATCTTCCGCACATTTTGGGCTGCGGCCGGTCTGATGGGCATTACCTTTGTGGTCGCGATCTATTTTGCTCAGGTCAAGATGAAGAAGATCGAACTGCCTTAAAGTTCACTTCTCCAATAAAAACGGAACAGTTTTAGTCAGATCAAAACGCAGGCTGTACTTCCGATCGGTACCGATCCTGTGCAGGTTATAGGTGAATTGCTTTCCACTTTCCAGATTTATCCACCAGACATTAGAAGATGCTTCCGGAATCTTTGCAAAGGTTTCCTGATCGGCAGGAAAAACCTGCATCGTCGCAGAGCCGGAATTTGAAGTCCAACCACCGTAGTCCGTGACCCCATCCGCCTTTCCATTCTTACGGTGATCGTGCTTCAGCAGAAACCTTCCCTCGTAGCGGTAAATAAGCCATGTCCTTGACCGGTCGTCTCCAACTGCCACTCTTATCTTGATCTTCTCCAACTGACAGGAAAACACATACATTGAAAGTTGCTTTCCCTTGAAAGTCGTATCCGAAGACGGCGCTTCGACTACTTTACCGGAATAGGCTTTTCCGCAAAGCGACTGAAGAGAAGACCAAAAGGTATCGCCCGGATCAGAATCTGTCTTCGCCATCGCAATCGAAGACCCGAATAGCACAATAAAAACAAGAAGTATTCTCATTCCCTGATTGTATACCAAGTTTAATGAATCCCAATGAATGGCATTTGCGCTGACAGAATTTGTTAAAACCGAAAATCTGAGCACCCGATACACGATCCCATATAGAATTCACAGCTATCTCATAACCCTTTTATTCACAGAGATTAGAGGTCGGCATTGGATGTGCTGGGGGATTAGGAACGAATATTGCGAATAGTTTTCCAAATGTACCTTTGTGGGTACATGACTCAAAGAAAGGAGACCCCCAAATAGATGAAGGAACAGAAAGGATTTTCACTGATCGAATTGTTGATCGTAGTCGTAATCATTGGAATCGTTGCGGCTATCGCTATACCGAACCTGCTTGCATCGCGAAGATCCGCGAATGAAGGATCGGCGATTTCATCACTTCGCACTTATCATGGAGCCCAGACGACATACCAGAGCACTGTGGGAAACGGCGATTATGCCGGTGTTCCATTTTCAACTAACGCGTTTACGGTGTTGGCTGCTGAGAATCTTGTTGATCCGGTACTCGGGTCGGGAACAAAGAGCGGCTATACCTTTGCCGGACACTCGGTAACCGCCTCGGCCGGTAACCCTGCATGCCATTTGGCACACGCGTATCCTGTAGTTCAATCCGGTGTGACCCAAACTGGTATGAGTAACTATGTGATCGCGACCGAAGGCGTTGTGCACGCACGGCGTCCAGCGTCAAACGCTGCCGGATTTGCGGGAAACTCTGGTGTCGCTCTCTGCACGCCCGAAGGCGGTTTCTCACCCTTGGATAACTAGACAGAAACATCGGAGTCCGAAAAACCTTCCGTACTCCAAGGGGTCCGCGTCTTCCCGAGGCGCGGACCTTTTTTTTCGGTGTGATTGCTTCCCAACCTGGAAAAACAGATTAAACAAACATCTTCCCCGGATTGAGAATCCCCTTGGGGTCGAACAGATTCTTGATTCCCTTCATTACTTGAAGCGTCGTCGGATCAACGGCCATATCCAGATACAAAGCCTTTACATATCCGATCCCATGTTCTCCGGAGATCGTTCCGCCAAGTTCAACCGAAAGCGCGAAGGTCTCCATGACCGCTTTACGGGCACGTTCGATCGTCTCAGGTTTCTCGCGGTCACACATAAAATTCACATGGATATTGCCGTCCCCCGCGTGACCGAAGTTCGCGACGAACGTGTCGTGCCTGCTTCCGATTTCCTCAACCCTTGCAACGAGTTCCGGAACCTTCGAACGCGGTACAACGACATCTTCGTTTATCTTTAGAGAGTTGTACTTCATCAAAGACGGAGAAATCGCACGACGGGCGTCCCAGAGCTTGTTCTCCTCATCAACTGATTTCGAACGAAGGATATCAAAGCCGCCATTTTCGATCAGGATCCGCTCAACCAACTTAGATTCGCGCTCGACTTGAGACCGTTCACCGTCCACGGCGACAAGGAGAATCGCGTTAGCTTCGTCAGCAAAACCGAAAGCGAAGTTTTCTTCAATCGCACCAATACAATTCCGGTCGATAACTTCCATTGCCATTGGGAGCAGGCCTTCGGGTGTGAACTTAGTGAGAACATGACAAGCTTCTTCCATCGTTTTGAAAGAAGCGCGAACGGTTGACGTTGCTTCAGGTGCGGGTAGCAGCCGGAGAGTCGCCTCGGTGATTATCCCGAGCATTCCTTCTGAACCGCACATCAGGCCGGTAAGATCAAAACCGACGACATTCTTAACAGTCTTACCACCCGTTCGAATCACCTCTCCGGTCGCTGTGACGACCTCGAGACCAAGGACCGAGTGTTTTGTAACCCCATATTTTGGTGTTCGCATTCCGCCGGCGTTTTCGGCGATATTTCCTCCGATAAAGGAGTCTTTGTAGCTCGCGGGATCGGGTGGAAAGATAAGTCCTTGTTTTTGAACAGCTTCCTGGATCTCGATGGTCCTGATACCGGGTTGGCAAATCGCGTAAAGATTCTCCTCAGAAATCTCAATGATGCGGTTCATTCGATCCGTACCGACTACGATTCCGCCATCGACCGG
>JABDKD010000096.1 GCA_013003215.1 Pyrinomonadaceae bacterium | reverse complement strand
CGACATGCGTCGCTCAAGGCAGGCGAGTCGCCTGCGCTCCAGTCCGGAATCCCTCTACAGTCCTGCAAGGACAAGATGAACAAGTTCAAGTTTCAAGTTTCAAGTTTCAAGTTTCGAGTTCCCCGTTCCTGGTTTCCGCTTTCTGGCTACAGACTCCTGCCTCCCGACTCCTGACTCCTTGATTATCATTCATCAACCATCAACTATCAATTGTCTCTTTCGCTTGAAACTTGAAGCGAGAAACACGAAACTCTATCAGATGGCAAAAACCCCGAAGACGATTTTTGTCTGCCAGAAATGCGGCAGGCAGGAACGTAAATGGCATGGAAAATGTGCGGACTGCGGCGAATGGAGTTCTTTCGTCGAGGAGAGGTTTCGCGCGTCTGCCCAGAAACAGAGCAAGACCGGGGCGGCTGTTAAACCGGCATTTGAAAATCGGCCCGTTTCTTACAGTGACATCAAACCCCAGGATGATGACCGAACGTCCAGCGGAATTCCGGAATTTGATCGGGTGCTGGGCGGCGGGATCGTTGCCGGCTCGCTGGTACTGATCGGCGGAGCACCGGGAATAGGCAAATCCACGCTGGTTGCTCAGGTTTCGGACCACCTCGCCAAACTGAAATCAAAGGTCCTTTATGTATCTGGCGAAGAATCAGACCGGCAGATAAAGATGCGCGGGGAGCGGCTTGGCATCGACGCGGAATCACTTTTCGTTTTGGCGGAGACCAACCTCGAGTCGATTCTCGCGGAATCCGACCGCCTGAAACCCGATTCGATAATCGTCGATTCCATTCAGACCGTGTTCAGCGAACGTGTTGAGTCTGCGCCCGGCAGTGTCTCACAGGTGCGCGAAGTTGCGGGCGAGTTCATGATGTACGCGAAGAAAACATCGACACCGGTTTTCCTTGTCGGCCACGTAACCAAAGAGGGCTCGATCGCGGGTCCGAAGACTCTCGAGCACATAGTAGATACCGTTCTTTATTTCGAGGGGGACCGTCATCACAATCACCGAATAATCAGAGCAACAAAAAATCGGTTCGGTGCCGCTAACGAGATCGGCATATTTGAAATGACCAACCGCGGATTGATACCGGTCGAGAACGCCTCCGAGCTGTTCCTTCAGGAAAGACCCGAAGGCGCAAGCGGTTCGGTAGTCACGATCGCTATGGAAGGAACCCGTCCCATGCTGGTTGAAGTTCAGGCATTGGTATCAGGCACACACCAGGGTTCAGGCCGTCGTATGGCACAGGGATTCGACTATAACCGCACCTCGCTTCTCATCGCGGTGCTTGAAAAACGTCTCGGCTTCCAGCTCGCTGGTGATGATGTCTTTGTAAACGTTGCGGGAGGCATTGAAATAAACGAGCCCGCTGCCGATCTGGGTGTTGCTGCGGCAATTGCTTCGAGTTTCAAGAACCTGGCGGTCCCTGCCGAAACGGCTCTATTTGGAGAGGTCGGTCTGACAGGTGAAATCAGGGGCGTTCTGCAGGCCCAGGCTCGAGCCCGCGAAGCTCAGACCCTTGGGTTCAAGCGACTTATTGTTCCGGCTTCAAATAAGAAAGGAATCGACAAACTTCTTGGAATGAGGGTCATCGGCGTTAAGACGCTGGAAGAAGCCCTCGACGAACTGTTCTGACAATGAAGAGAGAACTAAAAGAACTGGTACTGCAAAAGCTCGCAACCGCGGATCAACAGATCGCAAATATACACAAGGAAAGAGAACCCGTTCATGTCGTATATGGAGGCGCCCACCTTTTTAAGCCTGAAACTCCAGAAAAACTGGGTCGAATCGCGGTCTCCTCGCTTGAAAAGTATGCCGGCGATTTCGCGGACTTCTCTCGCGCACTTTGGCTGAAAGGAGCAGACAATCTACCGACCGATTCCGGAGCCGTCCGGGAGCTTGAGTTTCAGATAGCTGATGACCCGGCCAAGGCTTTTGCCAAACATCCCGATGCGGTTTTTGCATGGAATGTATTTCAAAAAACTATCGAAAAACTCAAATCGGAACCGGTCGAAGATTACCGTATTGATTTCGAAGACGGTTACGGGTTTCGAAAGGACAGCGAGGAGGACGCGCACGCCGTTTCCGCTTCAGACAATCTTGCAGAGCTCTGGTCTTTTAATAAAGGAAAACAGGCACCGTCCACAGGCTTCCGGATCAAATCGCTTCAGCCCGAGACGCGTCATCGAGCGATCAGGACGTTTGAACTTTTCTTCGAAAATCTGGTTAAAAAGACCTCAGGCTGGCTTCCGAACGACTTTGTTGTTGCGCTTCCCAAAATAAAAAGCCCCGCCGAAACCGAAGCCCTTTCGACACTGCTGGACGCATTCGAAAAGAACGCGGGGCTTAAGACGGGTTCAATCGGTATAGAAATCCTTGTCGAGACACCTGAATCACTAACTCATCTGAGGCAAATTGCGGACGCCTGCGGTGGAAGGTGCCGATCGGCTCATTTTGGTGCCTATGACTATACTTCTTCTTTCGGGATCGCCGGGGCACACCAGCATTTACGCCACAAAGCCTGTGATTTTGCTCGGAACATGATGCAGAACTCCCTTTCAGGCACGGGGATAAGATTGTCGGATTCTGTAACGACCGAAATGCCGGTCCCTTTGCACCGGAGCGAAAACCTATCGATTGCGGAAATCGCCGAAAACCGTGCGGTCGTTCAAAAAGCATGGCGGATGCATTTCAACAATATCAACCATTCCCTTCAAAACGGATTCTTTCAAAGCTGGGACCTTCACCCGGCGCAATTGGTAGCACGTTTTGGGGCAGTTTATTCGTATTTCCTGGAGAATCTTGACGATCAGTCCATACGTCTCAACGGCTTTCTGGAAAAGGCGACACAGGCGATGACGACGGGAAACATTTTTGACGACATGGCATCAGCAGAAGGGCTGCTGAATTTCTTTACAAGGGGCCTTCGCTGTGGTGCCTTCAGTTACAAACAAGTAAAGGCCCTCACGGGCCTGACTAAAAATGAGATCGACTCGGGGTCTTTTGTCCGGATTATGACGGAGCGTTTTAGAAACGGTGCCTCAGCTTAGGAATCATTATCAAGACCCATATCTGATTTGCGCATTTCCGCGCTAAAGAATGTCTTTGGTTTGTCGAAAGGATCAACTTCCAGCGGAATCCCTTCCTGTTCCAGATTGCTGGACATGATCTTGACAATAAGCTCCTGTTCAAAAGGAGTAATGTCCAAGAACTGTACACCAATACCGTCATCCTGGAACCGGTAAAGCGCTTTACAGCTTAACGGCAGCCAGTTTCCATCGGGAAGCTGGATTTCCATGCGGAACTCTTCCTGCTCTTCAATACCCTCGTCCCATTCGATCAAACATCCTCCGATGCTGATCTGATAGAGCACGAACGCCAGACGCTCGCCTTCTTTAGTATGGCGTACGGCAGGTATATCGAGTGTCAGCCTTATATGCTTACGTTCACTAATTGACATCTTGAATCTCGTTAACAGAATCAGCAGAACGCTGATAAACATTATTTTACATTGTTGAACGCTAGAAGAGCAAGAGTTTTCAGTTATATTATCGGCCCGGCCGGTTTCGTGTTTCCCATAGAAAATGCCCGCCACCTTCCGGTGACGGGCATTTCCAAGTGTCTTACAGCACTAATTGTTGGCCGCTTCGGACTTCCCGCAGACTTCCCCAAACGCAGTAACCAGTTCTTGCGCAATGACTTGTGGGGGCCTTCCTTCAAGGTCCTTTCTTTCGAACATCTTCACCAATTCACCGTTTTTGAGCAAACCGATCGATGGCGACGAAGGCGGATAAGGACTAAAATATTCTCTCGCAGTTTCGGTCGCATCAATATCAGCACCGGCGAAAACCGTGATCGAACGGTCCGGGGTCGATTCCGAATGCTCAAGCGCCATCGCGATCCCTGGTCTCACTCCACCGGCCGCACAACCGCAAACTGAGTTCACTACGACCATAAGCGTACCGTCGGTGTCCTCAATCGCCTGTTTTACATCATCAGTGGTTTTTGTTTCATCGATTCCGAGTTGCGCCAGTTCCTGTCGCATTCCCTGAATCATCATTTCCGGATAAGGCATAGTATTATCTCCTGTTCAATAATCTTTACTTTAATTTCCAGTATCGTTATTGAAATCGCGTTCGTCAAGCCGAGTCAGGGGTTAACGGTTACGGGAGTACGCACCTCGAGGGCATCAAATAGCTCCTTGATATCGGAATTGGTCATTGCTATACAGCCCGCCGTCCAGTCTGTGAGATTGCCGTGGCCGTGTATATAGATCTCGCCGCCGAGAGCGGTATTTTGAGGAGGCGTTCGTTTTTCGTTTATCGCAGAAACGATCGCGACGTGTTCTTCCTGTGTGATGAGCTCTTTTTCGAGCCCTCGTTTTGCGTCATCGATGCTCGGGTAGCTAACGCCCAGTGACAAATAAAAACTACTTTTCGGATTTTTTGTGAATATGTAGAATTCCCCCTCAGGTGTCTTCCCGTCGCCTTCGATTTCCTTGTCGCCTTCGGGTGAAAACCCCAAAGCGATCTTGTAGACCTTGATAGATTTGTCACCGTCAAAGAGTTCGAGCTTTCTTTCGGACTTCGATACTTCAATCCTCGGATTTTCCATAATTGGTAAATCATCGCTGCCAAAAACCAAGAACTGGTCTGACGCAATCGCGGCCAATACCAACACCAATCCCAGTCCCGCCACAAGAATCCACTTAAACATCAACCGACTCCTTTTTGAATACTCGATCAACGGTAATCCTCCGTTCCGATTCACCGACACCTTCGAGTTCGACCACGAAGAGAGGTTCTCCAAAATCAAACCCCTCGAGTTTCTCCGACCATTCGATGACTACAACCGCATTTTCGTTTTCGAGAATCTCATCGAGACCAACCGCGAAGGCCGGATCGGACGAGGTATCCAGCCGCCAAAGATCGAGATGAAAACAAACGGGGTCGCTGTCATAACGGTTAACGAGCGAGAAACTTGGGCTCGTCACTTCATCAGGATCAAAACCCAGACCGCTGACAAGTCCCTTTGTAAATAGGGTTTTACCGGCTCCGAGGCTTCCTTTGAACAAGACGACACCGCCGCTGATTAGTTTCGAGGAAAAATCCCGGGCAAATTCAAATGTCTCTTCGGGTGAATGTGAGTTGAATACTTTCTTCATAAACAAGCTCAGCTAAGAAGATAGGGGATTTTGAGGATGCGATCAACGGGGTCTTCCACACTTAGATGGATCGAAATGCGTCTGTCAGGCATTCGCGCACATCCGATGCGGTCATGACCCGATTTCCAAATTTTTCAGCGGCGATATCCCCGGCAAGACCTGCCACATAGACGGCCGCGACAACTGCGCCAAAGACCTCTTCTTCAACATCATTTCCCGACATCGAGTCCCTGGCCACGACTGTCTGAGCGACAAACCCCGAAATTATCCCGGCGAGGTTATCCCCGTTCCCCGCCTTTCCTAGTCCAGGATTTCCTGTCGGGTTTACTACCACTACGCCTTCTGGTGAAGCGATCAGGGTCCGCTCGCCCTTGAGAACACAGATTACCTGATTATCTACGGCAAATCCGCGCAAGACCTCGACCCTTTTATCATCACTGATTTCATTTTCGATTCCGGCTAGCCTTTTGAACTCTCCGATGTGTGGCGTAAGAATTAGTGGTGCCTCTTCGATTCCTTCCACAGATATCGGTGAAATCGCGTTTAAGCCGTCAGCATCGATGACGAGGGGCTGCAGGCGACGAGCGATCAGCGTTTGCACAAACTCCGTTACACCGTTCTCCATGGCAATCCCGCATCCGACCAATACCGTATGAGACCCGCGCACGAGATCCTCAATGCCGCCGTATGAATTTACTCCAAACGTGCCAACCTCAGTATCAGACACCTCCCTGACCATAACCTCCGGCAGTACGCGCTCAGCGACCGCAGAAAACGCGGATCTCGGAACGGCAGCCGTGACGATTCCCGCACCGCTACGCATCGCACCGTTCGCCGACAAAACCGCGGCCCCCGAATACTTCTTCGAACCCGCCGCGATAAGAACGCTCCCGCGTGATTTTTTGTAAGAATCACTCGAAAACGCTGTGGAGCTCATCCAGTCCCTAACATCCTGCGCTTCAGCAAGAAACGTCAATGAAGTCGTCTCGTCTATCAATTCTTGGGGCGAGCCAATTTCCTTTACAATCAGCTTTCCCTGCTCATTTGCTGCGGGCGGAAGCACATTCGCAAGTTTTGGGGAAGTAAAGGTAACAGTGACTTGCGGATCGAAATTGTAGCCAATTGGTGTCGCCCGGTCGGAGTCGATTCCCGACGGCAGATCGACCGAAACCATCAGCGGAGGCGGTGAGATTTCATGAAAATAATCTATCGCGGAGTCGAGAAACAACTCAAAGATCCCTTTAACAGGCCGATGAAGCCCAGTACCGAAAACCGCATCGACGATCAGCCCGAGCTTATTCTTTGAGGAGCGGCGAGAAAGCCAGAATTCGTTTATCTCATCCTGGTTCGATACCTCGATATCCTCTCTTGCGAATCGACATTCATCGATCAAGCGGTCGAAATTCACCCGCGCGTCGCCCTTTGTATTCTCAACTTTTCCTAAAAGGAGCGGAAAAACCTCGCCCCCGGCGGCCTTTATCAGGCGGGCGATCGCCGCACCGTCACCGCCGTTGTTTCCGGTCCCGCAAAGCACGACCGCTGACTTGCCCTCAAACGAGCCATCCAACTCCTGTAGAATTACGTCGACAACGGCGGTCGCCGCGTTCTCCATGAGCTCAATTGAAGGCACGCCAAAACGCTCCGTCGTCAAACGGTCGATCTTTCCCATCTGCTCAGCTGTAACGACCTTTATCATGCAAACTTAACTGAAGTATTTTCTAACACTTTTCGGCTGGCATGTGAACGGTGATAGGAATTCGAGACAAAAAAAGAGTCGTAATTGCTCGTATTACGACTCAGTTCATACATTGGAGAATGTGAACAAACCCAACGGTTCTTAGGCATATTCGTTTAATGTTGCCACTAACGCTCGACCACCTAATTTCTTCCGTTGTATTTAAAGAAAGGGTTATTCACCCGCCTTTTCCATTATTCTCCGTCAAAATCGACAAAATTCTTTCAAATTCGCATGTAACCGTTCAAACTGAACGAATCACCGCTTTACAACTTTCGGCTCAAGGGTCGCGCCATACTGTGCGAGCGTGCGACTCGTATGCTAAGAGGAAGCGGTTCCAGAAGGTGGATCATCGTTTTTGTGCCGTCCAGTTCAACGATTTCCAGAACACCCGGATCTGCATCGCCTTCGCAGCTGTAATAAACCTTTTCGGGGTTCCAAACAGTATGAGTTTGATGGTTCTCCTCATCGAAACCAACGTTGATCTCGACGCATCCGGCGGCCTTTTTACCCTCGTAAGTAATCCCGGAGAGCGGCAGCCTTTCGGCGAGTACCTGGTCACCAATGCTGTCATTCAGAATTTCGATCTTTGTGTTCCAATCAATACGACTCTTACTCATATCATCGAAAAACCGTTTCCATTCGCTGCTAGGTACATCTTGAATCATAATTAACGCCCTCCTTACTCCAAACTTCTCTTTTCGACTTGGCTCCTGCCTAAACTCCTACATTTAAGAAGATGCAATAAATATGCCGAAAAAAGAGCGTGAAAAACCGGCACCGCGTGGATTTGAAACACACGGTACCGCGAACTAGTTACCAGTTTACTGCGGAGAATTTCACAGCCACAGACCCAACCGTCTGAAGTCATTAGGGCGTTTTCATTCCCCCAGCTTCTTTTAGGTCATTCCAGAACATCAAGGCGTTATAGACGAATGCATGATCATGATGATTCAGATGCCTGTGTAGCGGGTTCCAACCAAAGAGAATCACCTGGCCGTCGCCGACCGATGTTTCAAGAATCGCAGGCGCTCCGTTCAGGGTGCCCTTACCTCTAAGAATTCCTCCGGAAAGTACAAGCGGTGGTGCTTTTTCCGTTGTCTTCTTGGCTTTCTTCTTATCCCATGGACGTTTCCGCAGCGGTTTTGAGCCAAACTGAGCAACGACGAGTTCGTGATCATCTTTTCCAACCCTGTAAATCGGGGTGTTACCTCTAAAAGCATGTGTAAACTCTTTGTACCCAAAGGTTAACGGGGAGGAAGAGTTGTTTACCTTCATGGAAATAACTGAACCCGGAGTGTTGATCGGGGCATTGCCCATTGAGATGTTATTGACGATCCCACTATCGACCGCGAACACTCCGCCTGAAGCGAGACCGATAAAGGTTCCCCCGCCATTAATAAACTCGGACAAAGATTTGAGTCCCTCGAAGCCGTACCCGCCGGTTATGTCTTCAGAACTCACGATACGTCCGTGGCTTGGAGTCTTTTCCGTCTTCGTGTATGCAAGCGGACTCCATTTCTTATCGATGCCGTTGATATATGACTTTAACGATGACCGGCCAAAATGCGGCGCCAGGATCACATCGTATTTGGAGTTAAGATTTCCCGCGCGCAGTTCCGATTTCTCGATTATCGAATAGGGCACCTTTGACTGATCAAGTGTATACCTGACCCATCCGGAGTTTTGCGTCGAGATCCAGCTGTGCATCAGACCGATCCGAGGCACATCCAGCTCGATCATCTTACCCTTCGGCAGAGAGGACGCACCGTCTACATCCAGAAGGGTTCGCTCGAGAACGGCCGCAAAGGCGTTTTGGTCAACCGTGGAGGATTCCACGAAAATCGTGCCCTTCTTATGATCCTCTGTATCTTCTGCAAGCGCCATCATCTTCGCTTTCGGAAGCGCAAAACGGAGCTCGCCGAGGCCTTCCTGGGCCCTATGTTCGATAACGTAGTACCTAAGCCCTTTGCCCATCTTACGCTGCTGGTAAATATCCTTGCCTGACGCAGCGTTTGTCACGGGATGCTCAAGAATCTTCTTTTCCTTGATCATCTTTGTCTTCACACCTCGTGTGAGTCCGAGCGTCCATGCAATATCATCGTACGGCGGCACCTTCGCGTTCTCAGGAAACTTCTGTTTTTCAAAGAGATTTTTTGCGAACGGACCATAGGGCTGGTTCAGCTTGATCACCGCATCACCCTTTTTGATTTCGACCTCGCCAAACTTCCCGTCTTTTGCCGCGATACTTACCTCGATCCCCTGTTCGACAATGAGATCGATCATTTCTCTCGCTGCTCCACGGTCGCGCTGCTTTTGAGGAACCGCAATGGCATACGGTGCCTTCTCAATACCTTTCTTGATTGCTTCGGAACTCTTGCGGTAGAAGTTCTCCACGAGATTTCGACCATTTCTCGCAGCGTACTCAAGCGAGACATAAACGCCGCTGGACATGTAATTCGTGTTGTTCCGCATCGACCATTTCACCTGCTCATCCGGCGGGCTCGGCCGGTACCATGTCCGGTCAACAACTTTGTCGCCCGCATAGCGACTGTCGCCCAGGTCCCGCATCATCGTTTCGGAACTTCCGTTCCCAAAGGTCTCATAGAAACGACCGTTTGAATTGCGGTTGTTTGTCATCCAGAGGATGTAACCGGGGAACCATCCTGTATAGAAACCCCAGGTCCAGACTCCCGGTAGTCCCATGCCTGTTAGTCGGGATACCTCGTAATTCGCGATCGAACCCCACTCGGAGATCGTCGTCGGACTTACCATCTCGTTATATGGACCGGTGCCCGTTGCCACATACAGATAAGGAACCGACTCGTGCAGGTCCAAAGAGAGCGTGGGCTTGAACTTCAGAAAACCCTTCAAAAAGTTTTTCGTAAGGGGCTGGGTGAGTCCAATACCATCGCGGTTGTTGTCATGAAAGGTGTAGTGGCCCCAGAACGGCGGACTCGTTCTCGGTCGGTCATAGGCATTCTTGTGCCCCTTTCCGTGCCGCAAAAACCACTCTGTCGAACGGTTTCTTCCATCGACTTCAAGTACCGGCGTGATCATCGTGATTACGTTCTGACGAATGTTCTTAAAGATCTCGCGCTCTTCAGCCGCGAGCCGGTAAGCGATTTCGAGTGCAGTTTCCGGCGGACCGAATTCTGTGGAATGGAGTCCGGCAGTGATCCAGTAGATGGGTTTCGCAGATTCAATAATACTGCGAGCGGCTGCGGAATCCGTCGAGCGCGGATCGGCAAGCTTGTTCAGCTTCGCGACATAGCTATCAAGATTCTGAAGGGTTTCAGGGTCTGCAATGACGATCGCGATCATCTCGCGGCCTTCATAGCTCTTCCCAAGGCTTACCACTTTCGCGCGGTCAGTAGCTGCAGCAATGGCGCGGTAATAGGAATGAATCTCGGCGACGTTGGTCATCTCACCTGGCGTGCCCGCAATATAGCCAAGATGGTCCCTCGGACTGGGAATGGTCGGGTGATCCGGAAGTGCAGAGACAAGCGGCGTTAGGAACCGTTCCTCCGTGGTGAATTCTCGAATCGCCTCCGAGGACGTACGGTCGACCGGCAATCCTCCGAGAGTGGACGGGATCTCCGGGGCATTTACTGTCTTATCGTCTTCGGTATTAGTCCGGGCCTGGCCCACGCCTATACCCGGTAGAACGCTTGTAAAAAGTGAAAATAGAACGAACGAACCGATAAATCCGCGAATCGCTTTCATCTGAACTCTCCTTAAAATGTTGATATAGGGACAGCTTACAGCAAAGCAGGTTTATTTCGAAGGATTGTTAATGAATGACTTGGTAAGGAAGCAAACCGGACCCGTCAGTCAATCGGGACGGGCCCGGCAAGAAATGCTATTCGATCGCCATTGTTACAGGTGATTTAGTTTCTTCTTCAGCGCACTCGAATAGCTGTCTGTTGTTATTCAAAACTTTTATCGCGAGAGGCAATCCGGCAAGGACCGTTCCCGCCAGCAAACCGATGCTTACGAATTTACGTTGTTTCCGATCCAGAAGTCCCGCCGCCAAGAGTCCTAACGCGAATCCCCCGGCGACTTTAAGTGCCGAAGTTTCAACAAGTTCCGGAAACGTAATGTCCAGCCTTTTTCCTTCCCTTTGATCCGTATTGAGCCACTCCAGCGCGGCCGCCTCTTCGCCTGCGGAAAAACTCTTGCCGGTCATTGTTGGAATCAACGCGCACTCAATCTCAAATGCCTTTCGAATCCAATCAATATCAGTAACAAGAACAATCTTGTTGATATTCACAAAAGTACTCGGATGTCGTATGAGGCGCCTGATTTCTTCCTTGATCGCTTCAGGCTCTACATCTGAAACGGTGAAATTCTTCAATTCGGCATAGAGGTTTATCTTGCCGCCGGCGGCCATACGTTGTTCGATCTTGTCGAAAACCAATTCCATGTCCGCTTTTTCAATTTTCCCGTCGACCCTGTAGCCGAAAGTGTTTTCAGTGTTTAGCTCCAGTATTTCAATCATATTTGCCTCCAGCAATCTCCGGTCTTACTTGTATTCAAAGCAAAAGCCGTTCCGCATCGGGGAGCCCAATTTAACAGGCCCTTGCGGAACGGCTGAAATACGATTCTAAGGATGCCGTGTTATTTTTCGCTTCCGGTGCTGAAAATCTCAGGTCCATCCCGATGCCGAATCGGGTTATCTAAGGCACACTCAGTTCGAAATCATCTACATAGAATGACGTCGATGATTGCGCGGCTTCTATTACGACAACGTGGCTAAATCCATCTTCAATGACTTGATAGTTACCCTTCAGTGTCACCCAGGAGGAATCACCGACCCGATCTTCCGATGCGACCTCAACAAATTTCGGCATACCGTCCGGTCCGGTCCGCATCACCTTCATGGATATCTTGTCCGGAAGCGATGCTTCAACGATCTTAACTCTGATAGACATCGAGTATGTTCTTTCTTTGTAGACTTTGGACGAAACGTCCAGCGCAAGACCGTGCCACGACTGCGAACGCCCGCCGACCCTTAGAAATATATCTCCTCCCACGGCAGCGCTGTACATCTTTACGTTGTCACCGCGTACCAGCCAGTTCTGGGCGGAGGCATTTTGAAAATCTGTTTTCAGCACCGTGCCTTTTTGTTCCGGTGCGCCTAGCAGTTCTATCTTGAAATCGTCAATAAAGAATGAAGTCCGCGGGCCATTTGCTTCAAGATAAATAAGGAGGTAGGGGTCGGCGGTTTTAAGGATGTATTGCCCCGATATTGTCTTCCATTCGCCCGCATTCGCTTCGGTAGAAGCAACCCCGTCGAATTGATTATCGCCGCGCTGCATGGTCATCTTGATCTGATCCGGATCTTGATCCTTCGCGAGCTTCACTGATGCGGTAAACCGGTAGCGCTTTCCCTGTTCCAACAATTTCGTGATGTTGAGCTGCGCGCCCTGCCAGTTCTCCTTTCGTCCCGACACTCTGAGACTCTTCTTGCCTGTCGCAGATTCTTTTTTTGTACTGCGAATCGAAACACTGCCGGAACCTCGTTTTTCCCATTTCTGGGTGCCTTTTTCAAAATCTGTCTTCAGCACCTCAACGTTTTGCCCGGCCGCGGCCCCGAAAAGAACCGTGCACAACAAAACAAGCAAACCACTTTGGCGAACGAACGCGAATCGAAATCCCATTTATAACTCCCGGTATTAATTTGTGTTAATGGTCCTCTATTATGAGGTTCGAAAGGACTTATGTAAAGTCCTGCAACAAAGTCCGGGGAAGGTAATCCGGTCTGAAAGACCGGGATCCGACTAGTGGAATGCATTCACAATCGAAAACATTTTGGAATCGACTGCGTACAGTGTGTATTGCGCTTAACACTTCAGTACAAACGATCAGATTAGAAACGAACCGGCATCAGTAATCGTGAGTCATATGCAAAGAACTAACATTCGACAAATTCCGCTTCTGCTCCTTGTTCTTACAGTCCTGGCCGGCGGTTCTATTGCGGCAGACGGTCAATTCACAATATCGTCGAAAGCCCTCAAAGAAGACCGGATCATTTCCGTTTCACTTCCCGAAGATTATGAGTCAGGTGAAAGAAAGTACCCTGTCTTATATGTTCTGGACGGAGAGTGGGTATTCGATTACGCCGTCGGCACCGTCAAATTCCTTTCGAATGACGTGGCCGGACGAATTCCAAAGATGATAGTCGTCGGAGTCCCGAACACAGACCGAGCCCGCGATCTATCGGTAACGCTTCAAAAGGGGGCCGGATATGTAAACTTCCTAAAATTCCTGGAAACGGAACTCAAACCGCTCGTTGAAAAAAGATACAGAACCAATGGTTTCGACGTAATTTACGGGTGGTCGTCAGGCGGCGGAGTAGCCGGACATTTCTTTGCATCAAATCCCTCCGTTTTTGACGGCTATATTGAATCGGGTTCGGGAGTCGGACGCCGTTCGTCGAAATTCTATTC
>JABDKD010000074.1 GCA_013003215.1 Pyrinomonadaceae bacterium | reverse complement strand
TATGACGGCGACTCGAAGACCGATGTCTCGATCTTTAGGCCGGGACCGGGTGAATGGTGGTATCGCAGGTCGTCTGACGGCGGTAACTTTGCCGCCCAGTTCGGATCAGGCACCGACACCATCGCTCCCGCCGACTATACGGGTGACGGTAAGACCGACATCGCCTTCTTCAGGCCTTCTTCGGGTGAGTGGTTTGTTCTTCGCTCTGAAGACAACTCGTTCTTCAGCTTCCCGTTTGGGGCAAACGGAGACATACCTGTTCCCGGTGACTATGACGGTGACGGAACCGCTGATCCTGCGGTTTTCAGGCCTTCATCGAACACCTGGTTCATCAACAACTCCGGTGGCGGGACTACTATCCAGGGATTCGGTATCGCGGGTGACCAGCCTGTTGTTGCCGACTATGACGGTGACGGCAAGGACGATATAGCGATCTACAGGCCAACGGTATCGGAATGGTGGATCGACAGGAGCCAGGACGGCCTTCTGGCGCTTCAGTTCGGTGCTTCGGGTGATCAGACCACACCGGCCGACTTCACATCGGACGGTAAGGCTGACGTGGCCTTCTTCAGGCCGACGACAGGTGAATGGTTTGTGCTGAGAAGCGAGGACTTCTCGTTCTTCAGCTTCCCGTTCGGAACCAACGGAGACATCCCTGTACCGGGTGACTATGACGGTGACGGAACGGCTGACGCTGCTGTGTTCAGGCCATCGAACAACACATGGTTCCTGAGCCAGTCGACGAGTGGTTTCGAGGCGGTAGGATTCGGCATAGCCGGAGACATCCCGACACCGAATGCCTATGTCAGGCAATAGGAAGTTTCAAGTTTCAAGTTCCATGTTCCAAGTTCCAATAAACGAACTCAAAACTTGAAACTTGGAACTCATTCAGCGCCCGGAAGTTTTTTGGTTCCCGGTTTAAGTTTCGGGATCTTATGAAAATGAACTTTTTGGCTGCTTGGACGTGTAACAGAGTTGTGTGCGAGTTCTGACCGAGGAGGCTTTCAAATGAATAAATGGATTAGTGCAATGGCGTTTGTGATCTGTTTGGTGTTGGTAAACACGGGCGCGGCTCAGACAGAACCACCGGCCGAAACGGATGACGGCCCGGAAGTTGTAAGCAGGGATTCGGCGGATTCTACAACTAAAAAGAATTCCACAGAAGATGTCAGGGAAAACTCTTCATCCAGAGTCCGCGAAAGGACCAGACGAAATCCTGACGAACTAGTATTGCCGCGAACGGTGCAAACCACCTACAACATTGATCTTTCTGACGCGCAGAAGAAAATGATGTTGTATCTCGATATCCTTACTAAAACCGAGGCCAGGGCCGAAGGGCTGCGCTCCAAACTTTTCGAAATGATCGAAAAGGAGAATGCTGTCTTAGCGAGGATACGGCAAATCGAATATAGCCTTCAGCCTGAACAGATTAGAAATGCTGCCGCATTGTCAGGTTCGCTGCGTCCGGAATCGATTCGTGACCAGAGATCCAGGCTCTTAAATTCAGAAAAATCGAATAATGAGTCATTGCTGAGACAGATAAGGGAAAGCCGTGCGAATCTCGAGTCAGCAATAGTTTCAGCGGACGCTCTTGTGGCACGTGTTAGGCGTAGATTTGAAGCCTATATCGACGCTGCCCTTGGAGAAGAAATCTAATCGAGGAAATCCCCGTTAAAAAAATCGAAAAACTTTCCCGCTTGGGTGCAAGGAACGGCGATCTCGACCGTTCCTTTTATTGTCTAACCAATTGCTGCCGGTCCGGTTCCACACTTTAGGAGAAGTTTAATGCACTCAGTCAGATCACTATTAGTCTTAACATTTCTGTCAGTCTTGTTCTTTGCGGCCGAACCCGCTTCAGGACAAGGAGTAGTAATTCCAAGGCCATGCGACCGAATTAGAAGATGTCCGCGCCCCCCGAGACCGGCTCCGCTGCCAAGGGTATTACCTGTAAAGTCGATCTCGATCGATACGAAGATAAAGGGACAAGTTGCGACGACAAGAATCGAACAGGTCTTCGAAAACAAATCTCCATACATACTCGAAGGGACTTACTTCTTTCCGATTCCGGAAGACGCATCTTTCGAGCAGTTTGCCATTTGGGAGAACGGAAAAAAGCTCGTTGGTGAAGTGCGATCACGAGAAGAAGCTAGAAGAATCTACGACAAGATCGTAAGAAGCATGAAGGATCCGGGACTGCTCGAGTATGCGGGTAAGGACCTTTTCCAAGCCTCAATTTTCCCGATTCCCGCCCATTCTGACAAGAAGCTAGAACTTACTTATTCGCAGGTACTTAAGGCTGAATCAGGGACCGTAGCGTATCGTTACCCATTGGGTACAGGAAAAAACATCTGGGCTCGTAGAAGGGGACGTGTGCTGACAGAACGCTCTCGTAGGCCGGTAAAACAGACGTTTGGAACCATTTCTGCGAGAATCGAGATCGAGGCGAGGGAAGATCTGCGAAATATCTATTCTCCGAGCCATAAGATTGAGGTCAACAAGAAGGGAGAAAAGAAGGCGACGATTTCTTTCGAAACCAAGTCGGATCCTTCCGATTTCCGTCTTTTTTATGGGCTTTCGAACAACGATTTCGGAATGTCATTGATGACTTACCGCGAACCCGGAAAAGACGGTTACTTCCTGATGATGCTGTCGCCAAGAGCAGACATCGGAGATGAAGAGCTTTCCGACAAAGACATTATTTTTGTTCTCGATACATCGGGATCAATGGCCGACGAAGGAAAGATCGACAAGGCCAAAAAGGCCCTTTTGTTTGGCATCAGTGGATTAAGAAGCGGCGATAGATTCAATGTGATAAATTTCGCCGGCGAAGAGCATTTGATGGAATCGGGATTGATCCCCGCGAATGCGTCAGGCAAGGCTGCCGGCAAGAAGTTTGTGGAGAAGCTTAGGCCAAACGGGGGGACCAACATCAATGATGCTCTCAAAGCTGCGTTAAGGCAGTTTGATTCATCCGACCGGCCGAAGATGCTTGTGTTCTTAACCGATGGATTGCCAACAGTCGGCGAATCAAACGTCGATCGGATAATTGAGAACTCTAAGAAAATTGAAGTGAAGAGCCTGCGGCTGTTTCCGTTCGGTGTTGGCTATGACGTTAACACAAGACTACTGGACAAACTGGCGTCGGAGAACTCCGGAGTCGCAGATTACGTGGAGCCAAAAGAAGATCTTGAAATAAAAGTGTCGAACTTTTTTACAAAAGTGAATTCTCCCGTACTTACCAACATCAAAATGGATTACGGGGCTTTGCAGCCTGATCTTCTGTATCCGAAAAAAGTTACGGATATTTTCAAGGGTACTCAGATGGCGGTGGTGGGCCGCTATAAGAATTCGAGCGACATGGAGAACATCTCGTTTCGTCTCACTGGAAAGACCGGGCAGAGAAGTCGTACCTTCAGCTATAACAATCTTTCTTTTCCTCTTCGTGCCAGGAAAAACGAGTTTTTGCCAAGGCTATGGGCGACGAGACGTGTCGGATGGCTGGTCGAGCAGATAAGGACCAACGGTGATAACAAGGAGCTTCGTGACGAGATCGTGCAACTGGGAACCAGATACGGGATCGTGACGCCTTACACATCGTATCTGGCCACTGATGGAAGCGAAAGGGGTGACGTCGGGCGGAGGCGCATGAGCGCACCGAGAGCCGCTCCCGCTACGGGCGCATTGGCTGTCGCCGACAGTAAGAAAGCGAGAAGCCAGCAGAACAAGCTGAGCGAATCATTTGAAGAAGACGAGCTCTTGCGCACCGCCGTCGACAAGGACGGCAACCGAACGGTTTCAAAGACAGGAACGAAGACGTTCTACCTTACGGACGGTGTATGGATTGATTCGGAGTTTGATGAGACGAGGAAACTGAAGGAAGTCTCAGTCACATTCGGAAGCAACGAATACTTCGAACTTGTCAACAAAGATAAGGAAATCGCGCAGTATCTGGCGATCGGGAAAAAGCTTGTACTTGTTTGGAAAGGCAAGGTTTACCGGATACTCGAGTGATGCCGGCATTGAGTTTATGAATTAACCATTGTAAGGTAACTTTTTTGTTCTCCTTTGAAGGCAAAAAGTTACCTTTTTTACGTCTAATTGTTTACAGATTTTGGGAGTTATAGAAATGTTTGGGAAGGTAAAGAATTATCTGCTCATCGTGGCGGTAGTCGTATTTGTTGCGACCGGGACACCGTTGTTGGCTCAAAGCGGATGGAAGATAAATAGGGATAACGGCAAGGGAGATCTGATAAGTGTCTTTTTTACATCTAGTTCCAAGGGCTGGGTAGCCGGTGATGACGGATACCTTGCGCAAACAACGGACGGTGGGAGAAGCTGGCGAAGAAAGATTCTCAACACTGCGGCAAATATCAACGAAATCTATTTCCGAAATGATAACAACGGCTATTTGGTGGCGGGTCGAAAGATGTTTGTCACAGCCGACGGTGGAAATTCATGGCGTGAGGCATTGATTGCCAGGGAAGGCCAGATTAAAGAAGGTACACCTGAGTTTTTAAGTATTCGGTTTAACAGCAAGAACCAAGGGTTCATAATTGGCTCCGTTTTGAACGGGGATGAGGAGGTAATCGACAGTTTGCTTATGCGAACCGTCGACGGCGGCAGAACGTGGTCCCGCCTGCTCCTGCCGGACGTAAAGACCGAACTGTTTCACCTCGATTTTGATGGTAAGCAGGAAGGTTGGATAGTTGGGGATATGGGGGTCATTCTTGCGACCCGTGACAATGGGAATACATGGATCAAACAGAATTCCGGAACTTCGGTCGGGCTCTATAATGTCGATTTTCGAAATGACAAAGATGGGTACGCTGTAGGTGAAGAAGGAACGATCCTGAAAACGGAAGACGGGGGACGGAGTTGGACGAAAGTTACAAACTACGTCAAGAGAACGCTTTTTAGAGTGAACTTTGTCGATGATAAGAACGGTTGGATCGTTGGTTCAGGGGGCACAATCTTGAGGACTTATGACAAGGGTGCCACTTGGGTAAAACAGACGGTTTCGACAGAAAGTAATCTATACGGGCTCTATATGCAGAAAAAATACGGGTGGTCGGTCGGAAAAAGCGGAATTATTATTCGGTATGAACGTTAAGGCAACCGTTTGATAGTTTGCCTCATCAATCTATAAGACCGGCAGTTGAGCCTTCAAAACCTTTTTGATTCTGCCTGACTAACGGTCTTTTCTGATTCCTCCTGTTTCTTTTGTTTAACCGCCAAGAAAGTGACTTGGCGGTTTTTTTTATTTTGAACTCGCATTCGACCAGACACGGCTTGTTGTCGCGAGTTGGCTGGCCATTGGGAGCCCTTTCAGTGCGGCTTTGAACTGGGGGTCATACTGGAGCAACACCTGTCTTGCGGTAATGTTGCCGTATCTGGCCGATATAATGTGGTATCTAATCCTTTCTTCAATGAGATCGCTTTGGGTCCGAGCGAACCGCTTATCGACGTCGAACTCTTTTCGGCGGGAAAGGAACTCAAGGAATGCCTTTTCAAGGGTCGAGTTTATTCGTATGTCCGATTCCGTAATCACCAGCGGGCTGTCTACTTGACCGAACACCCTAAAGTTCTCAAACCCCGCGACCTTCCCCGAGACAAGCATACGTGAAAAATGGAAAAGTGGGTCGAGAAGTTTCTGCTGTTCTTCCGTTAATTTGGGTGTTTCTATTTCCTTATCCGGGGTGATCCCGTCCGCATCATAGACGATCCTTCCCCCCGCTGTCCGACGGGCTACTTTTGATCCGACTTCGGTATCTTGGCGATGATTGAAGTAGTCATAGGAGCTACCCGAGTAATCCCGTTGAATGAGCCGGCCTAACGGCGTGTAATATTTTGCTGTGGTTAAAGTCAGGCCCGCACCATGGGGTAGATCTATAACACTCTGAACCAGCCCCTTCCCAAATGTTTGAGCGCCAACTACGTATGCGCGGTCGTAGTCCTGCAGCGCTCCGGCAACGATTTCTGATGCTGATGCGGTTTCCTCGTTTACAAGCACTACAACGGGGATCTGAAGAGGAAATCTGCGTTTTGAAATCCAGCGCCTGCTATCGACCGAAAAGCGTCCTTTTTGGCTTACGATGGTCCGTCCTTTCGGTACAAACATTTCCGTTACCCTTACAGCCTGCTCAAGAATGCCTCCCGTATTGTCTCTCAAATCCAGGATGAGGGCATTCATGCCTCTGGCGCGAAGTTCGGACACGGCAACGTCCATTTCCCGTTTAGTCGTATAGTTGAAACCGTGCGAAAGGTCGATATATCCGATGCCCTTACGGATAATGTAAGCGTCAGAAATCGATGGTTGAGGTACTCTGCCGCGTCGAATTGAAACGATAAACGGGGTCTTTGCCCCTGCTCTTTCGATCTTCAGGCGGACACTCGTTCCCATCTTGCCGCGAACCCTGTTTCTCACGTAATAGGAAGACCGTCCCTTCATCGATTCGCCGTTTACTTCAAGGATCTTATCGCCGAACCTCAGTCGCTTCCGGAAAGCCGGAGAGTCGGGAAAAGTCGATGTTATATAGGTGTCGAAACGCCCGTTAACTGAATAATTCGCGATAGAGGCACCGATCCCGAAGTACTCAGATCTTTGATCACTTAAAAGATTGTTATATTCGCCAGGATCGAAATAACTGGAATGGGGGTCGAGGTTTGACAGCATGCCGCCAATCGCATTCTTTGTTGCATCATTGAGATCGATCTTGTTTACGTGTTCGCGGCTGATCAACCTTATCGCTTCGCTGAAATCGGACGCTAACTTCGTCTTCTTCTGGAATGATTGCCTTGGCTGAGGTCCATGGCCCGGACGTGAAGCGGAGAAGGTCTTACCCGCCTCGATCTTAAATGGGTCTGATTTTTGAGACGGGACAGTGCGCTGGCCATAAACGGCAACGGATAGACCAAGACATAGAAAAGTAAGAACAAATCTCCACATAGTATGGACGAGCGCGAAAACACGAATATCTGGCGGAATCCGATGTCGGGGCATAGACATCGAATCCACGTATGCCGGGAATTCTTAAAAATTCGAACGGCGAATTCTCAAACTATTTGACTAGACCAAACGACGAATAACCCGAAAATTCCAGTACCGGTTTAGATTTTTGTACTTGAGATGTTAGCTTTTACTGATAACCCGACTGAATCTGACTACTGATGAGTGAAGAGAGAAAAAACGAAGGCTTACAAAAGATCGCAAATGCGATTGAAATTGATGAAGTGGCGCGGACTTTAAGTTTCGATCTTGAAACGTCACTGGATGCTCTTCTTTTATCGGCTTCGAGGGCCCTGAACGCGGACGGAGCGTCGGTGATCGTTCGCGATAATGAAAACGGCGATCTTATTTTTTTCAAGGCTGTCGGTACCGTCAGTGATCAATTGGAAGGTTTGGAAATTCCGGCAGGGAAGGGAATCGCGGGTTTTGTGGCAATGTCCGGCCAGCCGATGGCGATTAGCGATGTTGGTTCGGAAGAAAGTTTTTACGCGGAAATTGACAAGAAAACGGGTTTTTCAACCGAGATTTTGCTGGCTACCCCTCTGTTCTTTGATGGCGATATAATTGGCGTGCTTGAATTCATCAACCGCAGCGGCGAGCCGCCTTTCGAACCGTTTACACCCGAGGAAATGGATCAGGCAGCCGTATACGGAGAATCGCTTGGCGCTCTTGTTAATGCTTTACGGGCGAGCAGACTTTCGGGGGAGTTGGCGACAAAGCTTTGTGGATCTGAGGAAGAAGTTGATTTTGAGGAGATTCGTGGTTTTATTGCGGATCTAAAAGCTAAACCGGGCCACCGTGAAATGCTGGAGATAGCAGTTCTCGTCAAGAAGATTTCTGAAAAAGGTGAGGCTCATCGCGCGCTTTGCAGGGAGATTCTCGAAGCCATGCAAAGGTTTACGGAGAATTCAGGTCAGATTGATTATTCAGATGTCTGAAGCCATATCACAGCAAGGGTTCGAAGAAACGGTTCGGAAGCAGGGGCTTCAGTTCGTTGATGACCGGTGGAAGCATGCCACAGGAAAAGGGATTCGTATCGGTATCGTTGACAGCGGTATCGAACGAGACCATGAAGGGCTGCGAGGTAAGATCAACGAATGCTTCGAAGCTCGACGAGATGGAACGGCGGTTCTGTTTGAGCCTTCCGATTCCGGTGATTCTGCAGGTCATGGAACGGCATGTGCAGGGATCGTCTCTTCCATTGCCCCTGAGGCAGAGATTAACAGTATCAAGGTGCTGGGATCCGAAGGCATAGGCGGCGGGCACACATTTTTGGCGGGACTGGAGTTCGCGATAAGACAGGGTTATGACGTCATCAACCTTTCCCTTGGCACCACTAAATCACAGTTGGCAGTTCCACTACATGACTTGCTAGACAGGGGGTATCGCAATGGTTGCGTTATTGTCGCTGCGGCGAATAATCTCCCTCAACCAAGTTATCCCTCGGTATTCTCTTCATCTTTGATTTCGGTCAGCAAGAGCGAGAATACAGATCCCTTCGATTTTGGCTTTAGATTCGGAGACGTCATTGAACTCGCTGCTCCCGGTGTGAACGTACGCACTACATGGCTAAATGGCTCATACCGAAATTTGACCGGCAACAGTTTTGCCTGTCCCCAGATTGTAGGGTTAGTGGCCTTGTTGCTTGAGACCTATCCGGATCTGACGCCTTTTCAGGTTAAGACCGCGCTTTATTCGATCGCCCGCCACAATCAAAACGACCGGAGCGAATGACGTATTCGTTTTCGCACTGTAAAATACCTCTTTTGCGCACAAAAGGGGCTTGTGACTTAACGTGCGGCTCAATAGTAAATTTATGACATCAACACTTAAACTAGCTGATCTCAAATTAGAGGATTACAGACTCGAAAACGGACTTCGGGTCGTCTTGAATGCTGATCAATCCGTTCCCGTCGTATCAATTGCAGTCTATTACGATGTTGGCTCCAGAAATGAGAAGGAGGGGAGAACCGGTTTTGCCCATCTTTTTGAACATATGATGTTTCAGGGGTCGGAAAATGTAGGAAAAGCGGAGCATTTTCAGTTTGTCATGAAGGCGGGTGGGACGATGAACGGCACCACAAGTACGGAGAGGACAAACTATTTCGAGACCCTCCCTGCTGATCAGTTGCCGCTCGGACTCTGGCTTGAGAGCGATCGGATGAGGTCACTGGCAGTGACCCAGGAAAACCTGGACAACCAAAGGGAAGCGGTTAAAGAAGAGAAGCGGCTGCGCTATGACAATCAGCCTTACGGGCAGATATTCGACATC
>JABDKD010000068.1 GCA_013003215.1 Pyrinomonadaceae bacterium | reverse complement strand
TATGACGGTGACGGCACGGCTGACGCCGCTGTTTTCAGGCCATCGAACAACACATGGTTCCTGAGCCAGTCGACGAGTGGTTTCGAGGCGGTAGGATTCGGAATCGCAGGAGACATCCCGACACCGAATGCCTATGTGAGGGAATAGGGTCGCGGTTCAAGGTTCAAAGTTCAAGGTTCAAGCTCTGTTTGGTCAGGCTTTGGACCCTTTTTTTGTTTCAAGGATCGAGTTTTCAAGTTTCCGGATTCAAGTTCGATTAATTGAACTTGAAACCTGGAACTTGAAACTTGGAATTGGAACTTGGAACTTTGTACTTGGAAAGTGGAACCTGGAACTTGGAACCAGAAACTTGGAACTTGAACTAGAAAGGGACCAGCGCGGAAGCCAGACTGATCCCTTAACTTCTTATTCTAAAATTAATTAGCCTTTTTGGATTTCCTCGATCATCGTCGGAACTGCCTCGAATAAATCTCCGACAATTCCGTAGTCTGCCAAATCGAAGATCGGCGCCTCGCTGTCTTTGTTGATCGCGACGATGGTACCCGAATTCTTCATACCTACGATGTGCTGAATCGCTCCCGAAATTCCAAGAGCAATATAAAGCTTCGGTGCCACAGTCTGACCGGAAGAACCGATCTGCCTGTCGATCGGCAACCATTCGGAGTCACAGATCGGTCTCGACGCCGCAATGTCGGCACCGAGTGCTTCAGCAAGCTCCTCGGCAACTTTAATATTCTCCTCGCTTTTAATTCCGCGTCCGATTGCGACGATCACTTCGGACTTCGTAAGATCGACCGACGCTTTCGCTTCCTGGAACGGCTCTTCCGGGACCATTCTCGGATCCCCGACCTCAACATCAACGGTTTCGACCGCAGCACTTCCCGCGGCGGCATTGTCAGCCCTAAACGCTCCTGACTGGAATGTAACAAAGTACGGGCCCTCGCCCTTGATCGTCACATCAGCATCAAGTTTGCCCAGGAAGATCCGGCGGGTGAAAACAAGCTGTCCGCCCTCATTCGAATAGCGAATACAGTCCCCGACCATTTCCTTGCCGAATCTGGCCGCCAGCTTCGGGCAGAAATCACGCACCTGGTAGGTGTGGGCCATCACCACATAGTTAGGGTTCTCTTTTCGAATGATCTCAGCAAAAGCGTCTGTATATCCATCCGGAGTGTATGTTCCCAACTTATCATTCTTCGCGACGATGACCTTTTCGATATCATACCCGGCGATTTCCTGCGCCAATCCTATATCGGAGCCGGCAGGAATCATCGCCGCAACTGAATCACCGGTATCCCCGGCTATATTTTGGGCCGCAGCGATAGCCTCAAGTGAAGTCTTATTTAATACGCCGTCTTTGTGCTCTATAAATACTAAAATCATTTTTTTAATTAGTGAATTGTAAATGTTGGTCGCAAATCGAGTCTCAACTGGCCACGATTAACGCTGAACTGTCTTAGAGGACACGTGCCTCATCTTTCAGCTTGGCTATGAGCTCAACAGCTCCTGCTTTGGCGTCACCATCTCCCAGTATCTGGGTTTGTTTCGTTTTCAAAGGCATATACACCTTTTGAACAACCTGACCGGATTCAAAATCTTCTACCGAAACCTCGACGTCGCGAACTTCCTTCTTCTTCGCCGCCATGATTCCTTTTAGCGAAGCATACCGAATCTGAGAAATCCCCGACTGAATCGTGAGCAGCGAAGGTGTCTTGTATTCAAACCACTGGTACCATCCGCTTTCCAGCTCGCGCTTTACGCGCACGCTCCCGTTGATACTCTCACGGTCAACTTCAATAACGATTGTCGCGTGAGGAATATCCAGCAATTCCGCAAGAATCACGCCCGTCTGACCATGGCTCGCGTCGTCGGACTGCAGCCCTGTAAACACGAGGTCAGCATTCTCTTCCCGTATGTTGTCCGCAATCGCCTTTGAAATCTGGTACGGAGAAAGAGCGTTCTCGTCCTCAACTAAGATATGAATCGCACGGTCAGCGCCTCGCGCCAACGCATCTTTGATCACCGTCTTAGCACTTGGCTTCCCGAGCGTGCAGACGATAACTTCCCCTTCACCCTTCGCTTCTTTTGTACGCAGCGCTTCCTCAAGAGCGTAACCATCCGACTCATTCGTCTGTTGCGAAACATCGGAATCATCGATCCAGCGCTCATCTCCGCGAATACGCAGGACAGCGTCTTTGTTCGCAACCTGCTTCATCAAAACAATAATCTTCATAGCTTTATCTTAAACTAAAATGAATAGGTATTCATTACCTGAGTACAAAAAAACGCCGCCGAATTATCAGTGACGCTTTTCTAATTCTCTAGTCTGAATACCGACTGAATATCAAACACGCGTTCGTCCCGCCGAAACCAAAACTATTCGACAAAACATAATCAACTTCCGCTTCCCTGGCATCATTTGGCACATAGTCCAAATCGCAATCAGGATCTGGGTTCTCGAGATTGATTGTTGGCGGTAACATATTGTCCATTAAAGACTTAACACTAATAACAGCCTCGATACCACCTGCGGCGCCCAGAGCGTGCCCGGTCATCGACTTGGTGGAACTAACTGCCAGCTTTGAGGCATGATCACCAAATGTTTTCTTTATCGCGAGGGTCTCGAATTTGTCGTTGTACGGTGTAGATGTCCCATGTGCATTTATATACCCAATCTGATCGGGTTCGATTCCCGCGTCGGCGATTGCCTTTTTCATGACGCGTATCGCCCCCGAACCTGATTCATCCGGCATCGTCACGTGAAAGGCGTCACTGCTCATCCCATAGCCAACAATTTCCGCAAGAATCTTCGCACCGCGCGCTTTCGCATGCTCAAGCTCTTCCAGGATCATGATCCCGGCGCCTTCGCCGATAACAAACCCGTCGCGCTCGGCGTCAAAAGGTCTTGACGCCCTTTGGGGTTCGTCATTTCTTTTTGAAAGGGCCCGCATTGACGCAAAACCGGCGACGGACATGGGGGTAATGGCGCTTTCAGTACCGCCGCAAATCATCACATCGGCGTCACCGCGCTCGATGATCCTAAAGCTGTCACCGATCGCATGTGCCCCGGCAGAGCAGGCGGTTGCAGTTGCTGAATTCGGTCCTTTGGCGCCATGCCGAATCGAGACGTTTCCCGACGCAAGGTTTACGATAGCGGAGACAATAAAGAATGGAGACACGCGTCCCGGTCCGGATTTCAGCAGTTTTTCATGCTCACGCTCAATCGCCCAAAAATCTCCGATTCCGGAACTGATATAGGTCCCGACCATATCGGCGTTTGAATCGTCGATCGTAAGTCCGCTGTCCTCAAGCGCTTCATCTGAAGCTGCTATCGCAAAATGCGTAAAGGCACCCATCCGTCTCGCTTCTTTCTTTGCGACATACTCCTCGACATCAAATCCTTTGACCTCACACGCGAACTTCACGGCAAAATCGTCGGTATCAAATCGGGAGATGGCATCGGCACCGCTTTCGCCACTCATTAGAGCGGACCAGGTTGAATCGACATCGTTACCGCATGCGGTTACAAGGCCCAATCCTGTTACTACAACTCGACGTCTCATAAGTTCGAAGCATCCCGCCGCATCAAAGCGGACGAATCCACAATCAAAAGAACCCGGGCGGGCAAATACCCGTCCCGAGATAAACTTCCGGTAAACCTATCCCTGCTGCTGTTCTACGTATGCATACGCATCACGAACTGCCTGAATCTTCTCTGCGTCTTCGTCCGGAATTTCAATATCAAATTCCTCTTCAAAGCGCATAACAAGCTCCACGAGATCAAGTGAGTCGGCACCGAGGTCTTCGATAAAACGCGCGTTTTCCGTTACCTCGGCTTCATCCACACCTAACTCGTCAACGATTATCTGTTTAATCTTATCTTGAACTTCTGACATATTTTCTCCTGTAAAACTACAAGTTATTCAAAGTATTACGTAAACTTTCCTGATCGGTTACATTAAAATAAGCAACGTCCCTGCTTATCTGCCGTACCAATCCGCTCAAAACCTTTCCAGGACCGATTTCAACAAACCTATCGGCTCCTTCCTTGATCAAATTCTCTACAATCTCCAACCAGCGAACCGGTGATGACACTTGCTCGGTTAATGCTGTTGCGACTCTTTCAGCTTCCGTGTTTAAGCATGCTGAGACATTTTCAGCAAGCGGAAAATCCAAATCACCAAACTCTATCAAATCCAAATCGGCGGCAAGCCTTTCTTGAGCCGGCATCATAAGAGCGCAATGGAAAGGAGCGGATACATTTAGCATCACCGTCCTTCGAGCCCCCGCATCTTTCAGTAGCTCGCATGCCCTTTCCACGGCAGCAACATGACCCGCGATTACCGTTTGCTTTGGCGAATTAATGTTCGCAGGACTACAAACCTCGCCCTCGGCTGCTTTTGCGCAAATATCTGTAACTGTTTCGGAATCGAGGCCCAGAATTGCTGCCATTGCTCCGACCCCAACGGGTACCGCTTCCTGCATATAGGTTCCGCGGTTACGCACAGTCTTTGCTGCATCCGTCAACGTAAGTGCTCCGGCGGCTACCAATGCTGAGTACTCGCCAAGACTGTGGCCCGCAACAAAGTCGGGTTTAGGGCCTCCTTCAGAACGGAACGACTTGTAGGCCGCGACAGAAGCCGTAAGAATGGCAGGCTGTGTGTTCTCCGTAAGCGCCAAGTCTTCGTCGGTCCCGCCAAAGCACAAATCGGATATTTCGAAACCAAGCGCTTCATCCGCTTCAGCAAAAACCGTTTTAGCCGATTCAAATGAATCGAAGAGGTCTTTACCCATTCCGACACTCTGACTCCCCTGCCCAGGGAAAATGTAAGCCGTCTTACCCATGTGTCAAATATCTAAAACCTGATGAGCGTGCCGCCCCAGGTAACACCACCCCCGAATGCAGTCATAAGGACGAGATCGCCTTCGACGATTTTTCCTTCCTGTATACATTCGTCCAGAGCTATCGGAATAGAAGCGGACGAGGTGTTGCCGTGTTCTGCAATGTTTGAATAAACCTTCTCTTCCGGGACCTTCAACCGTGACGCGACGGCATCCGTGATCCTTTGATTTGCCTGATGCGGGATCACCATCTTGACGTCATCAACGGTGTATCCCGTCTTTGCAAGCATTTCCTTCGAAATACCCGCCATCGATCTGACCGCAACTTTAAAGAGCTCGTTTCCCTTCATCTTAAAGAAATGCTCCCCGTTATCGATGGTGTCATGCGTGGTTCCCAGCTTGGTTCCGCCACCCGGCGCATAGAGCTGTTCCTCGTATCTCCCATCAGACATGATCTTGGTCGCCAAGATCCCCTTATCGCCTTCAACGGGCCCCAAAACAGCCGCCCCGGCTCCATCGCCAAAGATCACGCAGGTCGAACGATCTGTGTAGTCAACGTACTTGGTTAAGACCTCGGCCCCAACTACAAGCGCGTATCTTATCTGACCGGTTCGGATCATTGACTCGACCATCGTGATCCCGTAGAGAAACCCGGAACACGCGGCAAAGACGTCCATTCCCGCAGCGTTAACAGCACCGATCTCCTTTTGGATCAGACACCCCGTAGAAGGGAGGATCTGATCCGGAGTCGTCGTCGCACATACAATGATCTCGATTTCCTCGGGAGATATTCCCGCACTCTCGAGTGCACGCTGCGCTGCCCGAACCGCAAACTGAGACGTATACTCATCTTCAGATGCCTTTCGTCTCTGCTTGATTCCAGTTCTGGTGGTTATCCAGTCATCTGAAGTTTCTACGATCTTTTCGAGATCGGCATTCGTCAGAATTCCCTCAGGATAATCGTGGCCCGTACTAATTATTCCGGCGTTCATTTGTTTTCGCGGCTGTCAAAGGCACAGCGAAAAGGTTAAATGTCTTCGTCAACGTCTAGTATTTTTCGACCTTTGTACATACCCGTCTTCGGGTCAATACGATGCGGCTGAAAAGACTCGCCCGTATCTTTGTCCGTCTGATACTGCGGTGCCTTCAGCGAATCGTGTGCACGTCTCTGACGAGTCCGCGACTTCGAATGTCTACGCTTTGGATTTGGCATATTTACTCCTAAACACAAAAAGCAACCGAATTGCTTCTCAATCTAACTCTTTTTTAATCTCGCTCAATGCCGCCCAACGCGGATCGACCGACTTCTTCTCGCAATCGCAATCTGAGTCTTCAAGCTTGGCACCGCATTCGGGACAAATTCCCAAACAATCCGCGGCACAAGAAAAACCATCTGGCATCGCTATAAGGAGATTTTCGGAAAATACATCCTTGAGATTAAGCTCATCAGACTCAATCACCGAATACTCCAACCCAAGAATTTCAAGCTCGTTTTCCCGCTCCTCACCCAATGATGAGTACTTCACGTACGCAGAATCCACAGCAACAGACTCTTCCGCCGGCTTCAAGGCCAGACAGCGGTCACATTTTCGTTCCAGCCTCGCGGTCGCTTCCGCCGAGACCTTCGTAATCCAACCGTCTTTCCTAACCCGTCCGACAAATTTCACCGGCTCGGTGAGCTTTGAAAAACGTGCTGACAAATCTACCTCGTCAGGACCAATTTCAAAATCAAACTCAATCGTTCCGTCTTCAAGTTTTCGGAGGTCTATCAGCATCGCTAAAAATCATTCTCTGGGTTTTCAAATAGCGAAAAACACAAAGAAGCAATTATAACCGCTCCCAACCCTCTGTCAACCTGTTCGGGGCCCAAAAACACCCCATTTTTTAGCGGCTTACTGCCGTTCCGACGGCCTCAGAAAGAGCGCCGAATCCTTTCTCGTCGAGAATACGGGCAAGGCCAACGTTGATGTTCTTTGCATAGGCCGGCCCTTTATAAACAAATCCGGTGTAGCCCTGCACCAGACTCGCACCAGATCTTATCTTCTCGAAAGCATCTTCCGCCGTGAAAATGCCGCCAACTCCGATAATCGGAAGCTTGCCTTCCGTTAGGGAAAACACCTTCCTGATGACCTCGTTTGATCGCTCTTGAAGTGGAGCACCGCTTAGGCCCCCGTCACCAATACTTTCAATGCGCTCCGACGGTGTGGAAAGCCCGCTCCTCGAAACCGTCGTATTTGTGGCGATTATCCCGTCTATATTTCTTGCCAAACAAATCGCGACGGCTTCTTCGAGGGCTTTATTGGATAGATCCGGCGCGATTTTGAGCAAAAGAGGCTTTGGAACTGTTCCCTTTCTATGATCCGAGATCCGGCCCTTGATCGCTGAAAGAAGCGCGTCTAGCGAATCAGCTTCCTGAAGCTCTCTCAAATTCGGTGTGTTTGGAGAAGAAACATTTACCGCAATGTAATCAGCCTGGTCATATGCGATTTCCAGAACTTCAAGGTAATCTTTGACAGCATCTTCATTTGAAACTTCCTTGTTCTTCCCAATATTGATGCCAACAACACATTTTCTTTTTGTGGCTTCCAAAGATGCGACCAGCGCTTTCGCCCCCCGATTGTTGAATCCGAGACGGTTGATAAGCGCATTGTCACCCGGCAATCGAAACATTCGCGGCTTGGAATTTCCGGGCTGGCCTACCCTGGTTACAGTTCCGACTTCAACGAACCCGAAACCGAGTGAAGCCAGTTGATCGACAACTACACCGTTCTTATCAAATCCGGCCGCAATGCCGACGGGATTCTCAAACTGAAGTCCGAAACATTCGACACCGAGTCCAGCAGGGGCCCTAAACCTTTTTTCTGCAATACTTTGTGAAACGCCGGTCGCGAGGCCAAGCCGAAGAGCCCGAATTCCAAGTTCGTGTACCGATTCCGCGTCCCCCCGGAACAAAACAGGCCGCAGCAGATGTTTATAAATACCCCCCATATGTGGTTCCAAGAGATGATAAATGATTGGCTGTTATTAACAAATGCGCCCGTTGAACTTTACCAATACCAATGTTACGATTTCCGACAAGATTATGGCAGACGAAGTAAAGTTGGTTGAGAAGTCCAGGATAATGGGCGCCGAGCGAATTAACCGGGCGTTGTCCAGACTGGCCTCCGAAATCGTTGAGGAGAACCAAGGTATCAACGGCCTTTACCTCGTTGGCATAAGGCGGAGGGGCGTGCCGCTTGCTGAGACACTTGCTGAAAAGATTGAACAGCTTGAAGGGAAAAAGCCAATCTTTGGAATTATTGATATCACGCTTTACCGAGATGATCTTTCAACTGTTGGAGCCAACCCGGTTGTAAACCGTACTGAGCTTGACGAGGATATCGACGACAAATCTATCGTGCTTGTCGATGACGTTCTTTATACGGGAAGGACGATAAGAGCGGCCCTGGATCAGTTGATGGATTTTGGCAGACCAAAGAAGGTTCAACTGGCGGTCCTTGTAGACCGCGGACGTGAACACCGGGAACTGCCGATCCAAGCGGATTTTATTGGTAAGACCGTACCGACAAAGAAAAGCGAGATCATCAAAGTGATGTTGGAAGAATACGACGATGTTGAGGCAGTCGGCATATTCGAATTGCCCAACGACTAGTTTATTGAAAGCAAGGCTGATGCCTTGCTTTTTTTGTGACCGATAATGGATAAGCCATTTCATCGCCGAGACCTTTTAGGAATCAGGGATCTCACCGCGGACCAGATCTACGGGATCCTCAATTCTGCTGAGAACTTCCGGGAGATCTCCAGCCGTGAGATCAAAAAAGTCCCGACTCTGCGCGGGAAAACGGTAATCAATCTCTTTTTTGAGGCCTCGACAAGGACCCGCACATCGTTTGAACTTGCGGCAAAGAGGCTTTCGGCCGACGCCGTGAACGTAAGCGTTTCGACATCCAGCGTTTCAAAGGGTGAAACCTTAATCGATACCGCCCTGACGCTGGACGCGATGAATCCGGATTGTATCGTGGTCAGGCACCCAAGTGCCGGTGTTCCCCATCAGCTGGCAAAAATCTCCAGAGCCGCAGTTGTCAACGCCGGTGACGGTACCAACGAACATCCAACCCAAGCGCTTCTGGACGCGATGACGATTCGTGAACGTAAGAAAAACATCGAGGGGCTAAGGGTTGCGATTATCGGCGACATCGTACATTCGAGAGTTGCGCGGTCGAATATCCACTTGTTGACTAAACTGGGGGCCACTGTAAAGGTTGCGGGTCCCAAGACTTTGGTTCCGGAAGCTTTCGAAGGCCTTGTGGAAGAGGGACTCCGAGTTTCTGAACATGTCGAGGACGCGATCGAGGGAGCAGATGTGGTAATGATTCTGCGCATCCAGAAGGAAAGACAGGATTCCGCCTATTTTCCCACCCTGAGCGAATATGCGATTCATTACGGACTTACACAGGAGCGACTCGCCCTTGCGAAAAAAGATGCCATCGTGTTGCACCCGGGACCCATGAACCGGGGTATTGAGATTGCCTCCGATGTGGCGGACAGTGCGCGTTCGCAGATCCTGGATCAGGTTAAATATGGCGTCGCGGTAAGGATGGCAGTACTTTATCTGGCGACTGGCGGCAAGGTCGAATCGAAAGAGGCCTGAACGCTGAGTGGTGAGTGCTGAGGCCTGAGTATTGACTGCGCAGTATAAAGATTTTGGATTGGATTTTGTAGTCCCGAGAATTGTTCCGGATGGTATTCCGGGTGTTTCGACCATTGGTCAATGCTCAATGAACTAAATGTTGTTAATAAAGAACGGCCATCTAATTGATCCGGCCGCAAACGAAAATACAGGAATGAACGTCCTTATCGAGGATGGTAAGGTCAAGGCCTGGCTCAGGCATAATGAAGACGCCCCCGAGGACGCTGAAATATTTGACGCAACGGGAATGCTCGTTGCTCCGGGTTTTATCGACCTCCATGTTCACCTTAGAGAGCCGGGACAAGAGCACAAAGAGACGATCGCTTCGGGATGTGCCGCCGCGGTTGCCGGTGGATGGACGAGCGTTTGTCCAATGCCGAATACATTCCCGATCAACGATAACGCCGCGATTACGCGTTTTATGATCGAACAGGCGGAACACGCCGGATTGGCGAACGTATTTCCGATCGGTGCCATTACAAAGGTTTCAGAAGGTGAAGAACTTGCTGAGATGGGTGAGATGAAAGCGGCTGGAGCGGTTGCGGTGTCCGATGACGGCCGACCGGTACCAAATGCAGGAATCATGCGTCGAGCGATGGAATACGCCCGCGATTTTGACCTGCCGGTGATAGATCATTGTGAGGATAAATCGCTTTCAAAAGGCGGTGTAATGCATGAAGGAGAAATGTCGCTCCTTCTTGGACTCAAGGGAATGCCCGCGCTCGCGGAAGATATAGACGCGGTTCGTGACATCCATCTGGCAAAGGAAACAGGCGCACATCTGCATATTGCGCACGTTTCCACCAAAGGCGCGGTAGAGGCTGTTCGCAGGGCCAAGGCTGAAGGCATCAAGGTCACCTGTGAAGTCACACCTCACCATTTCTCGCTTACAGATAAGGCGGTTGAGGGTTACGACACAAACACCAAAATGGCGCCGCCTCTTCGAAGCGAAGAACACCGACAGGCCGTTCTTGAAGGGATCAGGGATGGCACGATCGACGCGATTGCGACGGACCATGCTCCGCATCACGAAGACGAAAAAGCTCTTGAATACGATGCCGCGCCATTCGGTATTACAGGACTCGAATCCGCTCTCGGACTCGCATTCCAGCACCTGGTACACGGGGGACTTATCGACCTCGAGGGACTTGTCCGGCTTTGCAGCACATCACCCGCCGCAATTTTCGGTCTGGATGGCAGAGGAACCTTGAGTCCCGGATCGCATGCTGACGTCACGATCATTGACCCCGAACTAAAATGGACGTTTGATTCTACAGACTCAAAATCCCGCAATTCACCATATTTTGGCAATGAATATAGAGGTGCCGCCGTCGCGACAATCGTTGGTGGCCGCATCGTTTACCGAAGAGCTCTTTCGAATACCGCCTAAGAATAAGGAGAAATCATGAAAACACTACTTTTCATACTTTTAACCGCCATGATGACCTCGTTCGTCTACGCACAAGACAAACGCAAGACGTACGTAGGATTCAAGGGTGGAGTAAGTATTCCGCAGCTCAGCGGCGGAGACGACAACGAGTTGAGTCGTGATTTTAAATCACGTGTCGCGCCGAATTTTGGTGGATTTGTAGAAATCGCCGTATCCGACAGGTTTTCGGTTCAACCGGAAGTAAATTATGCGGGTCAGGGTGGCAAGCGCGTAGGAATCCAGCCCGTCACACAGCCTGTTCCGGGCCTCCCACCATTGCCTAACGGTGCTTTTTATTATGGTGATTTCAAGAACACGGCAAAACTCACATATGTTGAAGTCCCTGTATTGGCGAAATATAAATTCGGAGATTCTGACAAGCCACGTATCTACATTAACGGCGGTCCCTTTTATGGACGCCTCGTGGATGCGAAGACTGAGACCGCCGGCTCAAGCACACTCTTTCTGGACCGTGACGGCCAGATTCCTGTTCTGCTTCCTCCCAACGGGACGCCGCTCCCGCCAATTCCGTTCGATGCCACAACTGACATCATGGACGATGTAAACAAAAACAACTTCGGCTTGACCGGCGGTGGGGGGCTCGAGATCCCGTTCGGGAAGAATTACATGCAGTTTGACGTCCGAGTTTCGCGGGGGTTGCGAAGTATACAGAAAGACACAGTAGCGAACGGCAGCAGCAAAACGGGCAACATCGTTATATCAGTTGGTTTTGGATTTGGTGTTGACTAGACGGAGAACCGTTTTATGGAATTCTTGTACGATCCTCAAATCTGGATTGCATTTCTGACGTTAACTGTTCTTGAGTTGGTTCTCGGGATAGATAACATAATTTTCATCTCGATCCTGTCGGGTAAACTCCCGGAGGAACAACAGCCGCGCGCAAGATTCATCGGATTGAGCCTTGCGTTGATAATGCGGGTTATTCTTCTGTTTTCGTTAAGCTGGGTGATGGGTCTGGTCGAGCCCATGTTTGAGGTTTTCGGAAAATCGATTTCAGGACGCGATTTGATCTTGCTGATCGGTGGCTTGTTCCTGATCGGAAAAAGCACACATGAGATTCACGGCTCTCTTGAAGGTGAACACGGCAGTGCCTCAAAGAAAGTCTACGCCGGATTCGCGAGTGTGATCATACAAATCACTCTTCTCGACATTGTCTTCTCGCTGGATTCAGTAATCACGGCTGTTGGAATGGTCGACAATATCTGGATCATGATTGCCGCAGTTGTAATCGCAATAGTGGCAATGATGTTATTCGCTTCGCCAATTGCTGCCTTTGTTGAACGGCATCCGACCGTGAAGATGCTGGCTCTCTCTTTTCTTCTTCTTATCGGATTTACGCTTGTCGCTGAAGGTTTTCATCAGAAGATCCCGAAAGGATATATATATTTCGCGATGGCATTCTCAGTCCTTGTTGAACTCCTTAACATGAGACTGAGGTCAAGAGGGACGCCGGTCGATCTCCACGATGCCTACAGCGAACAGGAAGCGGCAAAAAGCTAAACGGGCGGTCCTTGTAGGGCCGCAAGATTCTATGAGGTTCATGGCCTTTCTTCTCGCTGCGCTACTGGCCGGATCGTGTTTATCGGCCAGTGATGAGCCGGTCCGCACGGATGGCTCCCGTCGCGCTGCGGATGACGCAGCATCACCCTCACCTGCCCCGCACCTTGGTGTTTCCGGAGACAATTCCGCTGGCACAAGTGCCAAGACCAAAGGCTCTGTGGACTCGACATACACTGAGTTAGCCGAAGACGCATGTGAAGACGCCGATTCAGATAAAGATGAAGAATGGACGGTGCAGAAATGTAAAGGAATTCTCGGTTACGAATTAATTGTCAGTGAAGGTGACCTGCGACAGACAATAGATGTTGTTTCTCCTGCAGGCAAGAAATCCGAATTGGACCTCTGGAACGTGGTCTCCAACGGATTCTCGACGGTCGGCGACAAAGCCGAGTGGCGTGTGACGAAAAAGAATGGAAAAAGCGAACCGTTCGCTTTGATCGTGCGATACAACGTGAATGAGGATCCCGATAACACAGAAAAGATCACATCATATCTGACGGTTTCAAAGATCACCGCCACAGGCGCGTGTGTTACGGATATCGTTAAGCCTTCAAAAAAGGCAAATGAAATCGCCCGGACTCTTGCGGATTCGGCAAGAAAGAAACCTTGCCTTGGACCGAAGAACTAACGGGATTCTTCATTAAATTTGACCGGTTGCGAATTAATGGCCATGGGTTCATTCGTATGCGGATGCATGAAGTTTACACTTGAAGCATGCAGACAAAGTCGCTCCGTTCCGTCGCTGCCGTGAAGTTCGTCACCAACAATTGGATTTCCTAAATGCGCGCAATGAATTCGAAGCTGATTTGTTCGGCCGGTCACCGGCTCGAGTTGAACCAAAGTCCTGTCTTCCATGCGTTTCAAGACCTTGTATCTGGAGATCGAAGGCTTTCCTCCTCTAACCACTAGGTGTTTCTTTAATTCAGGATCTCGCCCTATCGGGACATTTACTTCTCCCGAATCAGACCCGACGACGCCTTCAACGAGCGCATGGTATATCTTGCGAAACCTCTTCTTCTTGATTTGCCTACACAAAGATCTCGATGCCTTTGCCGTCTTTGCAACAACCAGAATGCCCGATGTTTCGCGGTCCAGCCTGTGGACCAGGTGCGGTCTTATGAACCGTTCCCCCGGTTCGCGGCCCTTATTCAGGTAGAAAGTCAATCCGTTCAGAATCGTCCCGTCCCTTTCAAAATGAGTGGGGTGAACCAGGATTCCTGCCGGTTTATCAATCACAATGATGGCTGAGTCTTCAAATACGATCTCGAGTTCCATCTTTTGGGCCTCCATCGCACGTGCCTTGTCCGGTTCGACAAAGATCTCGACGAAGTCGTTTTCCCGCAGCTCGATCCCCGTATTCGCGATATATCCGTTTACCTGACACAGCTCACGCTTTACGGCTCCACGCAGATACGCCTTGCTGTAATGGGTGAATTCGTTGAACAGGAATTCGTCGAGCCGCTTTCGGTGAAAACTTTCATCGACTTGAAATTCAAATCTCTTCATTTTTCATTTAACATTTATCACCAAGCATCCTCCGTCCAAAATGAAAGATCTCGAAAAGCTGACAAAAGAACTTCCCGACCCAGAGGCGGCCCGTAGATTTTACGGCCAGCTTGAAGAATCACACCCGTCAGTCCTAAAGGGTATCGACAAGGGATTGCTATCCGACCTGCTCACGATCGCGGCTTTCAGCCCACTACTTTCAACAACTATTATCCGCAATCCCTCTTATGTTTCTTGGCTGGGTAAAGTTCGGAAAGTCACCTCAGTAATGGACAAAGAGGAACTCCAGGAGTCTCTTGCCAGGTTTTCGCTTACCAATTCCACACTCGAAACAGGCGTGCTGTTGGCCAGATTTCGAAGGCGCGAACTCATCAGGATCTACCTGAAGGATATCCGGGGCCTGGGCTCAATTGCCGAAATCACAGAGGAAATATCCACTCTTGCCGATGTAGTACTCGAGTTTGCATTAAACACAGCCAATCAGGAACTTGAAAACCGATTCGGGAAGCCGCTCGCAAAAGATAAGAAGGGAAAGCAGGTCCACGCCGGTTTTTGTATTTGTGCGCTCGGCAAACTCGGCTCCAAGGAGCTTAATTATTCCTCCGATATCGATCTTCTTTTTATCTATTCCGACGAAGGCGAGACATCCGGACATGGTTCGAAGGGACGGGTAACAAACCGTGAATTCTTCATAAAACTTGCCGAACACGTGATGAAACTCGTGGGAACACAAACCGGAGAGGGTGCGGCTTACCGTGTCGATATGCGGTTGCGCCCACATGGCAGAGTTGGTGCTTTAGCGATATCCGTCGCTGATACAGCCATGTATTTTCAGAAATCCGCAAGACTATGGGAAAGACAAGTGCTTATCAGGTCGCGGGCGAGTGCCGGAAAACTGGAACTGTATGATCGCCTGTTCGAACAGGTTGGCCCCTTGGTTTTTTCCGAAGAACTCTCTGTAAATGAAGCGCTTACAAACGTCAGGCTTTCGAAGGAAAAGATCAATGCGGAGGAGATCAATTCATCCGGATTTGATGTAAAACTCGGCCACGGTGGAATTCGGGAGATCGAGTTTATTGCCCAGGCTCTCCAACTCGCCTACGGGGGCTCAGACAAATGGCTGCGGTCCTCACATACCTTGATCAGTCTTTCGAGGCTGGCCGATAGAAAACTAATCGGCGATACCGAATTAACGAGACTATTCGATGCTTACTCCTTTTTGAGGAGGCTCGAACACCGCCTCCAAATGGAGCACGGGATACAGACACACAGGGTACCGGATGATCTGGAAAAGCGTCTGCTTATTTCACAACGGATGAATATCCACTTTGTCGCGGATTTCAATGAAGAATTAAAACGACACACCAGGCATGTGAGCGATGCGTTCACACGGATATTCGGCGAGCGAGAGCACGAGTCTCCACCGATCAAGGAGCACGCGAAGTCGCTAAAGCCGCGAAAACCTGAAGAAAGGGTTTTGCAGGACATTTTTACTTCGATCGAAAAATCGGAAGCTGAAGAGGTCTCGACCGAAAGTCGACTGTCTGATCTAAAGCTGATCTCGAGTATCTCACCGCCGCTTTCCCAGATGCTAACTGCTAATCCCGACCTCGTAAAGGCTCTGCCGTCTCGGGGAGATTCCTATGAAAAGCCCGACCTGGAGAGCAGTTTTTTTGAAACAGTACTTGGGCGGCCAACCTATGCCGAACGTCTCTCCGAAATGCGGAAACTGAGGGCTCGCATTATCAGCCGGCTCGCCGCTTTCGAGGTTTTTGGCGCGATCGATTTGAATGAGTCTCGCGACGCACAAACTGACTTGGCGGAAGTTGCTGTTAAGACGGGGGTCTTTGTCGCCCAGGAAGAGCTCAAGAAGTATTTCGGGGATTTTGACGGACTGTCGATCGCAATCCTAGGTTTAGGAAAGTTAGGAGGAGGAGGGCTGGATTTCGGTTCAGACCTCGACCTCGTGGTCGCTTACGATGACAACCTTCCCTGTCCCGCTGAGGGGGTAACAAACCCTGAGTTCTATTCAAAAGCTGTCGAGCTTTTCGTCACCTCACTTTCGAGCATGACCCGTGACGGTTCGCTCTACCGTGTCGACCTGCGTCTTCGTCCCGACGGAAAAAACGGAGCGATGGCGATCGGGGGCCATGCATTGATGAGTTATCTCGAAGAGCGGGCCGCCGTGTGGGAGTGGCTTGCCTATGTAAAGCTTCGCGGCGTTTATGGCCCCCATGGACTGGCCGACAGAATTGAGGCAGAAGCCCGCAAGAGAATCCATGACGCTGCCACACTGTACGCCCCTGAACACCTCCGTCTCGAATCCCATGAGATGAGACTTCGTCTGGAAAAACAAAAGGGAGGAAAGCGCGGCTCGACCGAAGTGGACATCAAGTTCGGTGAAGGTGGACTTCAGGATGTCTATTTCTCGATTCGATATTTGCAACTACGTGACCACGTGCCGGATGACCCCGAAAACAGGTCTACAATTCATTCGCTGACCCGTCTGCGGGAGCAAGGTTCACTAGATACTAAAACCTACATGAAGCTAAAACACGGGTACGCATTTTTACGTGAGCTCGACCATAACCTAAGGCTGACCTCCGGCCGCTCGAATAAGGTTAAGACCAACCACCCGGAGTCACTCCGGAACGTGGCCGAGCTAATGAAGATTGACTCACCTGCCAGCTTCCTCGAGGAGCTTACGTCGCACCGTTTGAACATTAGAGAAGGATTCAATACCGTGTTCGGCGCAATGTGACGCCTTCTGAACTGTAACAAGGCCACGGTCCGTTTATAAGGAAAGAAGCTAGAGTGAGGTCCTAAAAGGGGATAAACTATGCGCGGGCATCCATCACAACTTCTGTTTTTTGCTGCCGTCCTGTCACTTCTATTTGCGCCTTTGAGCGGAACGATTTACGCCGCTGGCGATGTCACGTTCAAGAAAGTCAGGATCATGCAGAACGTCGGGAAGAAATTTAAGGAGAAGAAGGCAGATCTCACGTTTCGGGAAAAATTCCTCGTCATAAGTGTCAAAAAGGGCGTTGATGTAGAGATGGCCTATGACGATATAGTTTCTGCCGAATATTCCTATTCAAAGAATCCCAGATGGAAAACCGGACTTGGACTGGGAGCGGCCTCGGTCGTCTTTCCACCGCTTTTGTTGATAGCTATACCTCTCGGTTTCACAAAACACAGACGGCACTGGTTAACCATTCGCACCAATGACAAGTTTGCTGTTCTTAAGCTGAGCAAGGACAATAGAAAGCTGGTACTTCCGACGCTTGAGACCAGATCCGGCGTCACTGTTACGGCCGTAGGGGAGGATAAATAACTCGTGTAACCCCACTTTTCAGCCGCTGCCGGTTACGCTGAATCGGATTCGGATTTAGCCCTTCGAAAGCAACGCGTGCAGTATTTGAATTCCCTCACGTCACCCTCGGCCCCCACGTCACTTCCCTCCAACAAACCGGCGATCACAATTTCATCTTCGTCAAGTTCATTTCTTGTCTTGAACCTGCTCGAACCGCAATACGCACAGATTGGCACGTTAATTTCTTTTTCGTTTTGAGAATTCATATCGGAAGTTTAGAATTGAGTCGGTCTTTTCGACCGGTAAATTATGTTTAAGATAAAAGCTCTTCACACTGAAACGGTTTCACTGCGCGCTGGCACGGACACTATCCGTGATTTCTTTTGCGATGTGGTCAATTACATCGAGTTTATGCCTCACATCGAAAATATCAGAACGGATAATCGTGGCATTACCCATTGGCACCTTTCTGCAAATGTTCCTTTTGTCGGAAACTTCAGCGAACGGTTTCCGATAGTACGAACGGAGCAATCTGAGGAACGTGTTGAATGGTCACCGGTAAGAGACGAAGAGTTTAACCTGATGAAATTCGCCGCAGATTTTCTTCCGGAATCGGCAACCTCAACTATCGTAAAAATCTCGCAGAATATCGAACTTCGACGGAATTCCCCTACCGATCTGCATCTTTTGGCAGGCTTTGCAGGTGAAAGCCTTATAAGCAAAGAGATGACGAAGAGAGTCGTAGTAATGGTTAAATCGTTTTTAGAGAAAGCACGGATTCGGCTCGAGAAGGTATAGCAAGTACTTAGAATTGCTTTGCCTTGACCGAAAAGTTGTTCAGTTTGTATTATGTATACAGGGTAGACACCCCACCTGCCTTAGCATTCAATATAGGTAATCCACCTACGAAATCGTTTAAAACTAAGTTTAAAGTGATGATTAAGGGTCGATTTTTGACCGCTGCGGCCATTTGGCACGCAGGTTGCTTTATTCAATGCCACCGAAGCGCTAGGCGCGGGAGGTATGAAAATGAATATATTTACACGAATCGCATGTTTATCACTTTTGCTCGTAGCTATTGGCGCGATGTTGTTTGACTCGACCGCAAGCGCGGAAAACACCGTCGAAATTAGCGAAAAGTCTGTCAGCAAAGTAATTAACTAGCATCCATAATCCTTCAACTGGCCGTCCGGCCGCACCTTTGTCCATCCCTATGTAGTTTTCTGGAGATTCCGGTATTGCCTTGTCTACCTGTCGGTCATATTGACAAGATTTGACACAATTAGCGGTTATTCCGAAATGAAATCTGTCGAAAATTGTCCATTTGGCGACTTTTTTCTATTTTAAAGCTACCCGGCTTTGCCCCAACACCGTTAATTCTGTAAAAGTTAGAGTGGAGGCACTTATGAATAACAGGGTAGCGGTGATCACAGGCAGTTCTGCGGGAATTGGCTATGCCATAGCCGAAACACTTGCGAAAGCGGGAGCCGGTGTAGTAGTCAACGGTCGTTCGAAACAGAATCTTGAAGAGGCCGAAAGCGCGATCGAGATGTTGGGCGGAAAGGTTTTGGCGGTCCAGGCGGACGCGTCCACTGAGGAAGGCATTGAACGAATCGTAAAGGAAACGGTCAATTATTTCGGAAGATTGGACATACTGGTCAATAACGCGGCGATGGTTGGAGTTGGTTTCCCATTCGAAATGATGGATATCGAGCATTTCGATGAGGTTCTAAGGACAAATCTGAGGGCACCCTTTCTTTGCGCACGCGAGGCGGTGCCGTTTCTGAGAGAATCACCCGCCGGAAGAATCGTGAACATCGGCGGCCTTTCAAGCAAGACGCCCTTGCCATTTGCAGCCGCGGACGCGGCGGCGAAAGCCGGGCTTTCGGCATTGACGAGGGTGATGGCAGCTGAGCTTGGCCCTCAAGGAGTCACTGTTAACACTGTTATCCCGGGCTTTCAACCGGACACAGATTCAGGAAAGGCGTTTAACGAGAGGCTTTCAAAGGCGTTCGATATTTCACCTGAAGCCTCGATTGACGTGACCCGGTCAAGGACCCTACTCAAGCGTTTCGAGTCCCTCGAAGAGATCTCGGAAGCAATTCTGTTTCTATGCGCCGATGCGGGCGGTTCGATTACCGGGCAAGAACTCAATGTAAATTGCGGTCTTTCGACCCATTAGGGAGAGAATTGATGAAACACAGTACCGTGCGCAACGGGAAACGTTTGATTTGGAAGACGGAAAGGCTCTGGGATCTTGCGAGAGACCTTGAGCCTTTTGAGGTTGAAGTGGAGTCATTCCGGGAGCTCGATCAGGATTGCTGGTTCGGCTCCCACAAGGTACCGAGCCTTCGAAACGTCGCGGAACACTGCCGGAGAATAAACACCGCGGATTTCAGCAAGCCCATCATTCTAAATGAAGACGGCTCGCTCATGGACGGCGGGCACAGGCTCTGCAGGGCCCTTCTGGAAGGGCAAAAACATGTTATGGCCGTCAGGTTTGAGAAAATGCCCGCTCCCGACAAAATTGAAAAGCCCCCGGATTGCGCCGGAGGCTCAGATAAATAATGTTTCGACTCTGCTTTCTTTACGGGAAAATACCCAGTTCCAGATAGCACAGGGCAATCTTGTCAATCGAGTTGATAAATGCCGCTGTCCTCAGGTTTGGGACTTTGTCCTTCGACTTCCAGATCTCCCGTATCTGCTGATACGAATTGATCATAGTCTCTTCAAGACCTGAGTAGACAAGGTCCTTTTCACCCGCCCCCCTTGCAATCGACTCGTATTCCTTTTGCGTTACTTCCTTTCCTGTCTTGGTCGAGATAACATTCAGAATCTTCTCGTAGGCACCTGCCTCGAAACGCTTGCCCATGCGGCCAAATCGAACATGGGAAAGATTCTTTAACCACTCGAAGTACGAAACCGTAACACCACCGGCGTTAATGTAAACGTCCGGCACGACCATAATTCCCATCGTTTCAAGAATATCTTCGGCCGGAGCCGTAATGGGACCATTAGCCGCCTCACCAATTAACTTTGCCTTAATACGAGATGCGTTTTCCCGGGTAATCTGGTTTTCCAGTGCGGCGGGAATCAGAATGTCGCACTCAAGTTCAAGTCCGTCTTCGCGGGTATCCAGATTTGTCGCGCCGGGATAATTCAGAATCGAGCCGGTATCGCGACGGTGTTCCATGAGCTTATCGATCTCGATTCCACCGGGATCCGATATCGCGCCTTCAAACTCCGAAAAACCAACTAGAACCGCACCGCCTTCCTGGCAAAACTTAGCTGCATAATAACCAACGTTTCCGAGGCCCTGTACAACGACGCGTTTGCCGGAAATACCTTTTTCGAGACCCAGCTCTTTCATATCCTCCGCGTTTTCGCATGCTTCCCTAAGACCGTAAAAGACCCCGAGACCGGTCGCTTCAGTCCTGCCTCTGATTCCCCCCTGCGCTACTGACTTACCAGTTACACATCCCAATGCATCAATCTGTTCCCCGTTAAACGCCAGGTACGTGTCCGCGATCCACGCCATTTCCCTGGCACCTGTTCCGTAGTCCGGCGCAGGAACATCAACCGCAGGTCCGATGAAGTTCTTTTTAATCAGCTCCGTAGTGTACCGCCGGGTGATCCTCTGGAGCTCCTCTTCGCTGAAATTCTTCGGGTCAATTTTCACAGCGCCTTTCGCACCGCCGAACGGGACATCAACGATCGCGCATTTATAGGTCATCAGCGTCGCCAGCGCCACAACTTCATCCTCACTTGCCTCAATTGAATAACGGATCCCACCTTTTACGGGGAGCTTGTGGTGACTATGTTCAGCCCTCCAGGCAGTGATGGTTTCATAGCCATCACCTTTTCGGACCGGATAAGTGAACGAATAAACACTGTTGCAGTGCTTGATCTGATTGAGAAGACCTGAAGGATGGTCCGTCAATGCAGCGGCCTTGTCGAAATAATGCTCGACACTTGCCAAGAATTTCTGCCCTTGTTGTTCTGCACTCATATTTTGTTCCTAATTTAAGTTTATTTTGTATTCGAAAATCTTGTGAACCCGTTCCGTCAGTTCTTAATAAATAGCTGGTACGTGTTACCTATCTCCGGATCATCGGTTTCGGTAAATACAACACGGTCTTGAGCGAGTGCGTTCTGAACAAAAAGGAAATCGTCGAGTGCTGATTTCCTGGATTCATACAAATCGCTCTGACCATTGGTTTTCAAAAGCATCAACCGAACAGATAAGCTCTTGTGCTCGCGCAAGGTGGAGACAAGATCAACCATGTTTTCACTTTCAGTTTCAAACTCCGCACTGTTCGCCACAAATGGGAGTTCCGTGGTTTCCGAAGAAATACGGGATAAGGATAATGTTAAATTCGGCAAATCCAAAAGCCGGCGGGCGGTATCTTGCAGCGCGACCCGCGCGTCCTGCTGAATATCCCTTCTACTGAGGTAATACATGGTTAACCATGTGTTGCCCGTTGACGAATCAGCCACCCTGTAATCAACCAATTCTGCCGGCGGCGGTAATTTAAAGGTACTCAACGAATCTTCCGTGCGCTGGCGCACACGTGCACGCATCTCAGTCAAAGGAATCGGAGTCGCGGCCTCTACTACCGATGCCGGAGCAGCCCGCGCCGAAGTAGGTATTACGACGAGCTGCACCGACACTTCATCCGGTTTTCGATTGATTGAACCGGCAATTAGATTCTGCAGTTGGGCTCTTTCTTCCTGACTAAATTCGGAATCCGAAAACGCCCTGATGTAGACTTCAAACTTCTCACCCGTGTCAGCGACCCGCAACTCATCCAATTCACTGAAAGGACGATTCGCAATTGTGTTATTCCAGGATTCAAGTACGTCTTCACGTACCCGGTTCTGTTCCTGCTTTGCCTGAAATTCCATCCTTAGTTTAGAAAAGGATTGGCTCAGCGGAACATATATAATCGCGAGTGGTATTAGAACCATCAGCAGTCTGAGTGTAAAACTGCGCACTTCCCTCGCTTTCTCCAACCGCGGGATTCTGTTGATAAGCTCCAGCCACCACTGGCTCTCTGAGTCGTTGTCGCGCCACACTCTTACCGCGTCTCGCACCTTCTTGCGGTCAATCCTGAGGAGAACGAATACAAGCATAGCGGTAAAGGTGATGGCTACGAGGTTGGTTAGATAAAGTAAACCTCCGCCCCAGGCGATTTCCCATCCCGCTGAACCACCGATACCAATCCCGTACCCAACTACGCCAAGTGGCGGCATCAGCGCCACGGCGATCGCGACACCCGGTATCGAGGTGACCACGCCCTTCGTCTCACGGCAAGTCGCAATAGCGCCAATTGCTCCTGAAAACAATGCGATAAGCAAATCAAGTGTGTTCGGTCTCGTTCGCGCACTTATTTCAGCTGTTATTTCATTGTAGGGAAGCAATCCAACGAGGATTACGGCGAATCCCATCCCTAGTAAGGTGCTAACGAAAAGGTTTGCAACCGCGCGCACTCCAAGCGTGATGTCACCAGTCGCCAGCGCGAGACCCGCGGCAAGAATCGGGGCCATAAGCGGAGAAATCAGCATTGCGCCGATTATCACCGCTGAACTGTTTTGAACCAGTCCGAGGGTCGCGATGCCTGCGGAGAAAAGAATCTGCAGCCAGTAAACAAGATCCTTTAGTGTCGCCGAGCGCGAAAGATCAATATAGAGTGCCGTCTTCCGTTCGATATCCGCATCCAGGGCAGATGCGAACCACATCCGGAAATTGTTCCAGCGACGATACTGTTTTATAAGGAACCGGAATAAGCCGGTGTCTTGATTCTCCATCTTTTGCGCCTTTCAAGCGTACGGAATTTTATAACACTTCGAGATCAATTTTGCCATCGTTTCTGATCTCTTGATTAAGAAATTTCTTGTTGTGACGAAAGGATTTAGTCAGTTCGAGGTAGTAGATTATAATGGTGGCAGGTATGAAACTTTCAAGACGCGAATTCTTCGTAGCTTCCGGTCTGTTTGCGCTTTCAGCAGCGCGGGTAAAGGCCTCGGAAAAACAATCCGTAATCGTTTTGGGAGCCGGGCTCGCCGGGCTTTCTTCTGCCCTCCAACTTGCGGAACTTGGTCATGACGTAACCGTGCTCGAGGCCCGAAACAGGGTTGGCGGCCGTATCTTCACGCTCAGGAAACCATTCTCTGAAGGGCTGTACACGGAGGTGGGCGGCGAGCTGGTCGGAGATGGCTACAAGCGTTTTCTCAAATATGCCCACCGTTTCAAACTTCCCTATGTCGAACTGAGAGCGGAAGCGGAAACAGGGGGGTCTGTTGCGGAGATTCAGGACGGGATCGGACGCAATGCATATATG
>JABDKD010000059.1 GCA_013003215.1 Pyrinomonadaceae bacterium | reverse complement strand
CAGGAGGAGGTGGAGCGCCGATCTATTCAATTGGTAACCGTGTATGGTTCGATACCGATGATGACGGAATCATTGATCCGGGCGAATCCGGTATTTCAGGAGTTTCAGTGAGCGTGCTTCTCGACAGCGATTCCAATGGAGTCCCGGATACACCAGGCTCTCCTCTACAAACTATAACTACGGACGCCAATGGATACTATAGGTTTGATTCGCTCCAGGCGAACAACTACGTAGTAAGGATTGATCCTTCCAATTTTGGTCCTTCAGCTATTCTTGAGGGGTATCGAAACACCACCGGCACGAACACCGCCGACGCAGATTCCTCCGGAGCGTCGTCAAATGCAGAAAATGGTGTGAGCCCGACTTCCGCACCGGATGTTTTGACCGATGGTCTTCTTAGTAATTCAATCAATCTTGCGCCGGCTTCTGAGCCGACTTCGGAGCCGGACGTTCCGACTTCGGGTCCGTACGCGGGGCAGGGATCATTGGATCAGTTCGCGGATATGACTGTCGACTTCGGCTTCTTTGGTCTCAGTCTTTCCGGAACCGTTTGGGATGACCGCGGACCGGGAGCAGAGACCAACAACGGAATCCTGGATTCGGGAGAAACCCTGCTTTCGGGAATCGTGGTCAAACTCTATGACTCGACCGGCACGGAAGTTCCGGTTGGACCTGACGGAATCCTCGGAACAGCCGATGACGCAAATGGCGGTGTTACAACCGACGCGAGCGGAAATTACCGGTTTGAATGCCTGGCAGCAGGAGACTACAGGGTAGTGATAGAACCGTCCGGCGGGTCATCGAGTGATCCGACGGAATCCAATCCGAATCTGAATTTCGACTTTAACGACAATGGATTCCCCGATAACACCGGCAGCTATCCGGGTGATCTAATCAGTGGAATGGTTACACTTACGCCCGGCTACACAGGAGCGCAGGGGAACAACGTTGTGAACATGGCCGCCGGACACACGAGTGACCCAACCGTAGACTTCGGAATCATGCTTGCACCGTTGCAGGTTAAGCTCGACAGGTTTGAAGCATATTACAAGGGCGACCGGGTATTTCTCGAGTGGAACACGGGCGGTGAAACCGACAATCTCGGTTTTAACGTTTATCGTTCGAACGGCGGCGGAAGTTCGTTGCTGACTGAGTCGCCTATTGCGGGAAGCGCATTGAGAACCGCGGTAAACATGAAGGTTACCGGCAACGAGTATTCGTGGTCCGACAGGGATCCGTCTCAGGATGCTTCGTATTATCTGGAAGACATTGATCTTGACGGTACCCGTACCCTCCATGGCCCGATCAGGCCCAAAATGGACTTTAGCTATCGGGCACCAAGAGCCGAGAGTGTTCTCTTAACCGGAATGGGTAACGTGAACCGGTTCAGGAAGAGGGAATACTTATCCGATCAAGGGCCTGTTCATTCACTTGCCGAAGATACCAACGGCAACAACCCGGCAGTCTCAGGAGCCGGCGTGAAGATCTTTGTAAGAGACTCCGGCCGATACCGTGTCACGATCAGCGAACTCGCAGCTAGTGGGTTTGATGTGAATACGAATCCGGATAACTGGAGAATGTTTGAGGGCGGCCGCGAAGTGCCGATCGCTGTAGGTACGAGCGGAGGCCTGACACCGGGTATTGAGTTCATCGCAAATGGTTTTGAGTCGAAGTTTGCTGACGAACAGGTTTTCTATCTTGTAAGCGGTGAGACTCGAGGACAAAGGCTTGCAACATATGGAGAAAAGTCCGCGGAAGGGCAGTCTAAGTCAGGCAGCTTCCGGGTGACTACGGTAAGAAAGGATCGAACGATCTACGCTTCTTCGATTCTCAATGCCGAAAAGGAAAACTGGTTTGGTGCGCCTGTACTCTCGTCGCAAGACGCCGTGCTGGAGATCCGAACTGCAAATCCGGATCTAAACTCGGCTCGGGAAGCGAGACTCAGGGTCAAGCTTCAGGGGCTATCGAGCCAGCAGCATCTTGTAAATATAAAGTTTAACGGAGAGGTTCTGGGAACCGTCGACTACTTCGGGCAGGAGAATCGTGAGTTCGAATTCATGCTTCCGATGTCCTCGTTGTCCGGGGAAATTAACTCCGTCGAGCTGCGGGCATCGGGCGGCCCCGAGGATGTAAGCCTTGTCGATGAGATCAGTATTCGTTATTCGAAGAAATTCATCGCAGATGAGGGAGCACTTCGCTTCGCCGTCAAGGCCGGACAGTCGGCCTTTATCACCGGGTTTGATTCATCGGACCTTGATGTTTATGAGCTCGACAATGACGGGCGCGCTATCGGTAAAGCACTGGTCAATGTGAAGTCCGAAGGAGGCTCCTTTGGTTTTTCAATTCGAGCATTTGGCATTAGTCGTGAATTCGTAGCGTACGAGAGGAGTGCCGGACCAGCGGTACTGCGAATCGAGCGCGACACACACTCCGATCTGCGCAGCTCCGATAACATGGCAGACCTTGTGATCGTTGCACCTTCAAGATTCATGAAGCCAGCCAGCCAACTCGCGGAAATCAGATCTGAGCAGGGCTTTGCGACCATCGTTGTATCAGTTGAAGACATTTACGACGAATACAGCTTCGGACGAAAGTCAGATCTCGCGATCAGGGGATTCTTCCGTGATGCACTGAAATCATGGAAGCTGGCGCCTGAATACGCGATCTTGTTTGGAGACGCGAGTTACGACATGCGTGACTACCTGGGACAGGGAATGCGTGACATTATTCCGACTCGCTTATTCGATTCGGAAACGATGGAAACTGCAAGCGATTCATGGTTTGTCGACTTTGATGGCGACGGTATCGAGGATATCGCGACCGGAAGGCTTCCGGCGGCTACCTACGAAGAGGCTGTCAACATGGTCGAGAAACTTGAACGGTATGACAGGCAGGGGGCTCGACTCAAACGAGTGAACCTTCTGATCGCAGATGACGGGTACGAGGAAACAAATGCCCGTTTGGCACTACTCGCCGGTCGAGAAGTTGAGTCGATCACACTGGATCGCTCACAGCTCTCAGATGGGGAACTCCGGGACCGCATTTTCGAGAACATGAACGAGAACGCGATGGTCGTAACCTATACCGGCCATGGTTCATCTGGAATCTGGGGAGGATACAACATCTTTAACCAGAATGATCCGGGAACCCTCACCAACAACCGACTGTCATTCGCAATGGCGCTTTCCTGTTTGAACGGTCTCTTTCATAACGCTAGCAGTGACAGCCTCGCCGAAAGGCTCTTCAAGGCTGAAAACGGTTCGGCTGCAGTCTGGTCCTCGACTGGATCCACCTATTCGAGCAACCAGATTACGATGGGCGAGACTGTTATTGAGAATATCTTCGGCGGGAAATACAGAATCGGTGACCTGACACGTGCAGCGAAGCGATCGACGTCGAGCGTTGATGCAAGAATGACGTGGCAGCTTATCGGCGACCCAACGACAGTAATCAAGTAGTTTGGGGTTCTGACTCCAGGCCGCACATTGGCTGTCGCAGACAGAAACGGAAGTTACCCGAGGCTTCCGTTTTTGTTTTATTGACATTGTTCAACAATGTTGATATCTTGAGAATGCGCACCCCTTATCGTCCTCATTCTTAACCGCGCCTCCACTAGTTTTTTACAAAATTGAATCGACCACTCCCACAGGTCCGGATTCTTGTCCGGAAGTACGGGTTTGCGGCGAACTACGATCGTCCGCGGGCCCTGCGTCATTTGTGGGTAGTGTTTTTCACGGAAAAATATCTATGTTTAGCGCAAATCTTCCACGTCTCGGACTTAAGCCCATCAAAACCCTTTCAAGTCATATAATTAGGCATACCCGGATCATCGCTTTGTTCGCAACGATTGGTCTTGTGGGCTATGGCTTTTTCTCCTCGCAATGGGCCGCTGCTGCGGGGACGATAAGCGGAACAGTCTATATCGATTACAACATGAACGGAGTAAGGGATACTTCGGGCGTGTCGCCGAATATTGCGGTTGATAAAGGATTCGCAGGAGTTACGGCTACCGCGTATGATTCTGCCGGCGTAAATCGTGGTTCCGACGTCTCGGACAGCAGTGGAAACTACTCCATTTCGGCGACAGGTTTTGGCCCTTACAGAGTTGAATTCACCGGAATCCCCAGTGGTTACAAACCAAGCGTGATCGGGTCCAATAACGGTTCCGCGGTCAGGTTCATTCCGGGCGATAACGCGACCGGGATCAGCCTCGGTGTTGTTAGCGAAAAGGATTATTGTCAAAACAACCCGATTCTTGCGACAACATGTTTTGTCGGCACCGCAAACGGGAACTCAACTGACCCTGTTTTGGTGTCGTTTCCGTATGAATCAGGCACGACTAGTACAACTAGCAGCGCGGGCGTTGAAAACCCGACATCTCACACCCTAGCAGTTCCTCAAAATCAATTCGGATCTATCTGGGGAGTTGCATACCACAAGAAATCCGAACGGGTATTTGCATCGGCATTTACGAAAAGGCACGCAGGATTTCGGAATGCAAATAAAGGTACTGCGAGCAATGACCCGACCGGCGAAATCTTTATTTCGAACAAGGATGGTTCGTCAGTTTCGGTCTTCTTAAATCTCAACAGCTTGTTCGGCAGCAATATTGCGGGTGACAATCCCCACGACACCGCGGACTACGTAACGGACTCGACCGCATTTGACGCGGTGGGAAAAACAGCATTAGGGGATATTGATCTCTCCGACGACGGGCAAACGTTATACGTGACAAACCTCTGGGATCGAAAGCTTTATGCGGTTCCACTGGGTTCCGGTGTTCCTTCAGCACCCACCGTTTCAGGAGATGTGAGTGTCTACGATCTGGCTTCAATTATGAATCCGGGTACCGGCGCGACCGGGTGTCCTTTGGACGGGTCAACACCGGGCGGCGAAATGAATCTCAACCTGAGGCCCGGTGGATTGAAATGGGCCAATGACCGTCTCTATGTAGGTCTGACCTGTACGGCTCAGAGCACGGGAAACACGGCTCACCTTCGTGCGTTTGTTTATGAAATGAATCCTGCAGGTGCGGGGTCGGCGGTACAGGTCGCAAATTTCGCACTTGATTATCCTCGCGGCTGTGCATCTGACAACGGAACCTCCTGCGCCGCCGCGGAGTGGCAGCCATGGGAAAGCAATGCCGCCAACCTGCTGGATTTCACCCCCTGGGGCCAAAAGTATCTACCTCAACCATGGTTGCTTGATATAGAGTTCGACCAGGACGATTTCATGATATTGGGAATGTCCGACCGTGTCGGACACCAAACGGGAAATGACAACTCAGGTGCCAACACGGGGACCGTTGAAGGTGTATCTGCAGGTGAGACACTCCGACTTTATAAAATTGGCGCTTCATGGACAGTGGAGAGCAATGCCTCCGACAATACGAATTCAACATCGGGCGCCGGCACCGGCGAGGGGCCCGGTGGCGGAGAATTCTACTACCAAGATGGTTATACATTGGCTGCGGACACCCACTCTGAAATCGGTCTTGGTGGGCTGCTTAACGTGCCGGGTTTTCAGGAGGTGGTCATTTCCGCTTTTGATCCGGCTCCTACTGGGACACTTCCGACCTCCGAACCGACCTACCGCGCGGGCGGACTTATTTGGATGAATAACAATGACGGAACGCGAAACCGTTCCTACCAGTTGTTCAGTATTGACGCCCCGAACACGTTCGGAAAAGCATCGGGGATAGGTGACGTTGAAGCGATGTGTGACACCGCACCGATTCAGATCGGAAACCGCGTCTGGAACGATGCTGATGGTGACGGAATTCAGGATCCCGAAGAAGCAGTATTTCAGAACGTCGTACTCGAATTGTGGGCCGACACCACCTCAGACGGCAACGTTGATACACAGGTAGGGACTGCCACGACAGACCCTAGCGGTTTCTACGTCTTCGGAGGACCATCAGATACAAACCTGACAAGCTATTCGATGCTGCCGGGAACAGCGTATGAAGTTCGCGTGTCCTCATCGAATTTCAACTCAGGCCAGCCGTTGGAAAACTACCATCCGACCACGCCAAATGCAGATGGTTCGGGAAACGGAGATGCACGAGACTCGGACGGGATAATTTTCGCCGGTGACGTAGTAAAAGCGCAATTCACTACAGGACCGAACTTCGGTGATAACGATCACACATTCGATTTCGGTTTCCGGCCTGCAGCCGGCGGCCAGCCAAATCACTCGATCGGAAACCGGGTCTGGTATGACACGGATAATGATGGGGTAATTGATCCTACCGAGAACGGTATTTCGGGTGTTTCGGTGAGTATCTTCCTTGACAACAACATGGATGGAATTCCGGACACTCCGGGTTCACCTATCAACACTATTTCAACAGATGCGAACGGATATTATCGCTTTGATTCGCTCGCCGCTGATACCTACGTGATACGTGTCAATCCAACTAATTTTGGTGCAAGCGCGTCCCTCGAGGGGTACCGCAACACAAGTGGAAACAACACCGGTGACATGGAATCATTCGGTGCCGGCTCTAATGCCGAAAACGGAATGAATCCGGCAGTCGCCGCAAGCGTTTTGTCAGATGGCGTTTACAGTAATCCCATTACGCTCACAGCTTACATCGAACCGACCTCCGAATTGGATGTTCCAACCACGGGGTCATACGCCGGGCAGGGGGCCTTTGATGATTTCGCTGACATGTCGGTTGATTTTGGGTTTTACGCGCTGAAACTCAGCGGAACTGTATGGAGCGACACCGGTGCAGGGCCGGACAATGACGACGGCGAGTTGGACGTTTCAGAATCTACACTTCCAAACTACTCAGTTCGTTTATACGACTCCGTCGGCACAGAGATCCTTGTCGGACCGGATGGAATTCTGGGTACTACTGACGATGCGGCCGGCGGCGTTCTGACCGACGGAAGCGGTGAATATGAATTCTGTGGTCTCCCTGAGGGAGATTTCAGGGTAGTTCTGGATCCGAGTGGATCAGCCTCTAGTACGCCGACGGAATCAGATCCTGATTCGAACGGCGACAGCAATGACAATGGCTATCCGGATGACACGACCCTTTACCCAAGCATGATTATCAGCGGGATAGTCACGCTGACACCGGGTGATGTCGGGGCCATGACCAACAATACCGTGAATAACCTGAATGCTGAAACAAGTGACCCAACGGTAGACTTCGGGCTTTTGCTCGCACCAACACGGGTGAAAATGAACGGCATCAGGGCCGTCTACAAGGGCGACGACGTCATAATCGAGTGGCAGACTGGTGCTGAGTCAAGCAATCTGGGTTTTAACATCTACAAGATCGGCGAAGGCGGTTCAGTGCCGATAAACGACGCATTGATCGCGGGCAGCGCCATGCGCTCCAAAGTAAATCTACGTCTAAGCGGCGGGAATTACCGGTGGATCGACCGAAATGCCCAGACCGGATCATCGTATTATGTTGAGGATGTCGATACTGACGGTACAAAGACCCTTCATGGGCCGGTCAGGCCGGAGTTTGATTCCGGATCGTCATTTGGTGTATCTTCTTCAGCTCTTATTCCCGACCTGAAAAATGCCGGGCCTTCAGCAACGAGGTTCCAGTTCCTAAGAAGGTCTTCCGGTGAAACTCCCGGTTTATCAGAGAATCGGATACCTGATATCGGCAAAAATGCGGGTGTCAAGATTCTAGTCGATTCCGATGACTTCTACTCTGTATCCGAACTCGAACTCGCTCGCGCAGGCTTTGACACTGACACCGCGTCTTCCGGTTGGAAGCTGTTCCGTGACGGCGTCGAGATGCCGTTCGAGCTAACTCAACTCAGTGACGGAACTCGCGCGGTGAGGTTCTATGGAATGTCAGCCGATACAAGGTTTACCGGGTCAGGCGTTTACTTCCTCGTAAACAGTCAAAAAGCAGGGCGCAGAATTAAAACGCACAAAGAACCCGGATCGGGACAGGTGGCCGAGGCAAGTAGTTTTGAGGTCACGGCAAGGCAGAAAGAACGGACAACGTATGTGTCTTCGATTTTGAACGGAGAACGTGAGAACTGGTTCGGACGCCCTGTTCTTTCATCTACTGCGACCACTGTAGATCTGGATGTCGAAGCTCCCGATACGGAAGCTTCCCGCGCTGCAAATCTGAGGGTCGTGCTCCAGGGGCTTACTGCCGGGCAACACCTTGTAAACGTCACTTTCAACGGCACCCTAGTGGGGACCACAAGTTTTGAGGGTACGCAAAACGGAGAATTCGACTTCGACATTCCCGCCGGTTCGCTTGTTGCCGGGCGCAACGTCATTACCCTTCAGTCATCCTCCGGGAACATCGATGTTTCACTAATAGACGAGGTAAGCCTGACTTATTCTCGAAGGTATATCACCGGATCCGGAAAGCTTGCTTTTTCGGTACAAAGGGGCACAAAGGCCCGTGTTGGCGGTTTCTCTTCGAAGCAAATCGAGATATTCGAGCTCAGCGCCGAGGGCAAACTCTTACGCCGCCTTGATGTGGAGCGTCAGGAAACAGGTGCCGGCTATGGCTTCCAAATCGCTGCAGCCACAAAAGACCGATATTTCGTGGCGATGGAAGAAGGGGCCGAACCTGATTCGACCCTAACCGTATTTTACAACGAGCCTTCAGACCTGAGATCTATGCGGGATGAGGCGGACGTACTGATCATTGCTCCGCGGTTGTTTGCCAAACAAGCTGAGCGACTTGCTCGCAGCAAGAAGGATCGCGGTCTTGAGGCTGACGTAATCTTCATCGGAGATATATATGACGAGTATGGCTACGGCTCAAAATCGGATGCCGCATTACGCGACTATCTATTGGACCGCATTAGAAACGAACGAGCCCCAGAGTTCCTAGTTCTTTTTGGAGACTCGAGCCACGACATGCGCAACTACATGGAGTTTGAGGAGCGCGACTTGATTCCGACGCGTTTGTTCGATTCAGAATCCATGGAAACATCTGATGATGGATGGTTTACGGACTTTGATGAGGACGGCGTTGAGGATATTCCGACAGGCCGGTTACCGGCTTCCACATCCATTGAAGCAAGTGCGATGGTCGATAAGATACTTCGCTATCAGAACACGCGCAGTTCCGATCTCAAGAAGGGGCTATTTATTGCGGACCGTACCTTTGAAGGCGCGGCGCTAGCGCTAACGGAGCGAATGCGTTCAAAAACAAAGGCGGAGACCCTAAACGTTTCAGATTTCGACACGCCGGAATTCCGGCAAAGATTGATCGAAGGCCTGAACCGCGGACCGGGAATAGTCACATATGTCGGCCATGGTTCTACAGGACTTTGGGTCGGGAGCGGGGTGTTCAATGGCGAAGATGCCCTCCAGCTTGAGAACGAAAACCTGACATTCTATTCGCTTCTCACATGTTTGAACGGCTACTCACAGGGTCCTGTATACGACGGACTCGCTGAGAGTCTGCTGAAATCGGAGAATGGTGCAATTGCTGTTTGGGCATCCAGTGGGATGACCTTCACATCGCGACAATTGCCTGCTGCGGAGGCACTCACAATGAGTGTGACGGCGGAAGAGCGACCGATCGGCTTGGTCTCAAGAGACGCAAAACTCCTGGCATCAGATATGGATGTAAGAAGAAGTTGGAATCTTCTCGGTGATCCGACTTTGGTAATCCAATAGATTTGGCGGACTTCCCGCATTCAGTGCGTCGGCCTGCATGGCGGCGCACTTTTTTGTGTTTCAAATAGCAATGGGTGTTGATAGAATTGCTGTGTTATGGAAACACCGGAAGATTACAGATTCGGAGGCGAGGTCGATCATTTGGCCGTTAAATGTGAGGACCTCAAAAAGGATGTAGAGGAGTACAAACGGCTTGGGTTCACAGTCGAAACTCTCTTCGACGATTGGGCGATGATGCGTGACCCGAAAGGTTTTGGTATCGCTCTGCTTCCACCCGATTCAAAGCATCCCCCGCACATTGCGTTAAGGGTTGAAACGATGGAGGAACTTGAGGTCGCCGCCGAAAAAGAGGGCAGGCCGATCAAGCCGCATCGGGATGGCACGTATTCGTTCTATACAAAAGGAGTTAGCGGAAACATCCTGGAATTGATCTGGTACCCTGAATGAGTGCTGAGTGCTGAGTGCTGAGAAGGAGATTTTCCAATTGTTCGACCCCAAAAGCGACATTCTCGCCGAAAATTTCAAGCGCAAGACCGGGGTCGATCTCCGTGATTATCGAAAGCCGGAAATCGTTGGGCTCATCGGGGATCTTCTTTCTTTTCCACTCTACGCAGCCAAGCTTCTTTTCTTCCCCTTTCTAGCCTTTCTTCTCATTACCATTATTCTCGTATTTTTTGTTACCGGGTACTTTCCGAGGATGCTGGCGATCGCCTTTGTACCGATATTCAGCGTTCTAAATGCGTTTACCCTTGCGGCGGTACTAATGGTCGCGAGGCTCTTTTCTGTTTTTAATTATGAGGTGAGTGCAGTAG
>JABDKD010000089.1 GCA_013003215.1 Pyrinomonadaceae bacterium | reverse complement strand
GTTTTTGTGGGGCTGCAATTTATTCCCTCGAAGCGCAACGAAAGCAATCGTATATTGGAAACGGATTTTGAAAAGACCTTTCGAGTGCCGAGCGAGATTCGGACGATTTTGAAAACCGCCTGTTACGATTGCCACAGCGACAACACCAGATACCCTTGGTATAACCGGCTACAACCCGCGGCCTGGTTTATGGAGGGTCATATTACTGAAGGCAAAGAAGAGCTGAATTTTAGTGATTTCGGTTCGTATTCGAAGCGCCGTCAGAAAACCAAGCTGCGTTCGATAGTTAGCCAGGTAAAAGGGGGTGAAATGCCGCTTCCTTCGTATACCTATATTCATTGGGACGCAAGGCTTTCAGAAGACGAAAAGCGTAGATTCGTAAAGTACATAGAGGGGCTACGAAGCGGTTTGTAGGGTTCAAACGAAGGCAAGGCTGAAACTGAAGCCAGGAATATAAAGTATTTGGACCCCAAAATCGCAAAGAATTAGATATAGGCTAAACATTCATGAATATCCGAGATGTCAAAATCCTAATCCGCAAGAGCCATCGTTACCTTGGAGTTTTTATTGGAATACAAGTCCTGCTTTGGACCATTAGTGGCCTCTTTTTTAGTTGGACCAACATCAAAGGAATCCGCGGGGATCATTTAAGGGCGGATGCTGATGCGATCAAACCAATAACCGGATCGATTTCACCGTCTGAAATTCAAAGTGAGTTGTCAAAGGCGGTTTCCGATCCCAAAATTGTCTCATTTCGCATAGTGAATGTGCTGGAAAAAAACTACTTCGAAGTGAAATACTCTGCTCGCGGCAAGGAAACACGAATAGCACTTTTTGACACATCGAATGGGAAACTGAGGGATCCGATTTCGAAAAAGGAAGCGGAGACTATCGCTTCCAATAGTTTATCGAAACGAACTAGTGTTAAGGAAACAGTTTATCTGGAAGAAGACGACCTTGGTTCACACCACGAATATAGGGAAAAGCTAACACCCGCGTGGGCGGTTTCATTTGACCACCCGGAAAACCTGACGGTTTATTTGTCGGCGGAAACCGGGCAGGTGCAGTCATTTAGAACAAGCAACTGGCGCGTTTTCGATTTTCTATGGATGCTGCATACCATGGATTTTATCGGTCGAGATGATTTCAACAACTGGGTCCTGCGGATCTTTTCCGCCCTGAGCCTCCTAATGATTTTTTCAGGCTTCTTATACTTCTTCATCACAGCCAAGAAGCCCTGGTAGCTCTTGATTAGGAATCCAGTTGGCTGCGGAATCATGGATATCACTGATTCAAGTTTAGAGAGAGATCTAGTTTTTAAGTTCGAATGTACGAAACTCAGTAATACATGATGGGAAAAGAAGGAGTAAGCATAGTGAGGTCTCCAATTTCATTGATTTATTGAAACCCGTGTGTTACTTCTACTATTAGGGACAGTATGTCTTTATCTCGGCGAAAAACACTGATAAAACGATTAAAAAGCGCGGTAATTTATTGCGTCGCGCTGTTCTTGATGCTATACGTTTTGGCCGATGTTAGTGTTTTGGAAACCATCCATGGCAGTGAGATTGTTGGCATACCCGCCTTACACCATTCTGTCGACGAACACGGATGTGTTTTATCTCAATCAGAATCTACCCAATCAGAGCAAGCTAGCTTTTCCAAAACAGACGAACACAATTCAAACGAGGACTGTTCAGGTGAAGGAGAGTGTCTCGTCTGTTCTCATATTGTTGTCAGCTACATTGATTTTGACTTGTCTCCACCGGGTGAAATCAAAGCCTCGCAAAAAATCATTCACTACGAAAGCAATAAGCCCAGATCAGCGTCCTTCGAAATATTCCATCCACCTAAATCTGCTTAAACTTTTCGGAACTAACTGAAGTTTGCCCAGGTTTTTTCATTTATTGAAGAAATTTGCGTAAGCATTTTTTCCCAAGCTTTTAGTAAGAAGTTAAGCAGAAAAATGAATATTCAAACACTAGGCCGCACTATGTTCAGTGTGGGACTCCTACTATTTCCTTTGGTTTTCCAAGGGTCTGTGGAAGCGCAGACCCAAATTGCTCAGAATCGAAACGATCAGAAGACGGCATCGAAAACTGAAGTTGAAAACGAAAACACAAGATCCAAATCAAAACGACCTGTAAAGTCTGTTTTACCAGCTTTCTACAGCCAGGTTGACGGCCTTTCGCTCGATGAAATCATTGAACGAGCGTTTAGGAATAATGGCGAGATTAAGATTGCCCAGTTCGAAGTTGAGAAAGCAAGAGCAAGACGCCGACAAGCCAGTAGGCGCCAGAATCCAACGCTTGAGATTGAACAATCTTCAGGGCGATTTGTAGGTTCATCGGGTGACGGCGAATTGAGTGTCGGCTTTGCGATTCCGATTGATGTTTATAACCAAAGGCAGAAACGTATAAGTCTGGCTGATGCGGAAATCACGCTAAAGGAAGCTGAAATAGATGCCCGGAAACGATCAATCTCGAGTCAGATTCTAGTTTTCTATTCGGAATCCTTAGCAGCGCTCCGCGAATTGAAAGTACTGGAAGATCTGCTTGAACTGGATATGCGGACCACTCGTTTCGTGCAAATTCGCGTAAATGAGGGAGAATCGTCTCCGCTGGAGCTAAATCTTCTAAGGACAGAGGTTGAAAGGCTTCGAGCGCGTCGGAGCCTGGTGGAAGGTAGATTGCAGGCCTCGCTGTCGAAGCTAAAATTCTTCGCCGGTTTGAGCTATAAAGATCCGCTGAAACTTCGAGAGGACATTACCGTAGCTTCTCTACCAGGGCTCCCAACCACAGTCGAAACAGGAATTACCGTTGCCCTAAAGAATCGTCCGGAAATCCGTCTGGCCGTTCTCGAGGAAGATCTTGCTACTGCCGGACTTCGCCTTGTTCGCTCGCAGAGCCGACCCGGTTTTACAGCTTACACGCGTTATACGCAGGGGCGACAGGGTTTTGACGACCCTCGCGGTAACTTCGCACAAAGGGACCGAGCTCTGACGTTCGGAGTGGCTATTGGTCTGCCTGTGTTTAACAAAAATCAAGGAAGAATAGCCGAAGCTGAAATCGCCATACAACTAGCTCAAGAAAAACGAAAGTTCGCCGAACAGGTTATTAAAAATGAAATAGCCACGGCCTTTAGGAGGATTGAGGCCACGAATCGTGCTTATCTAAGACTCGAAACTGCGGTCCTGCCTAGCGCGAGAAAAAACGTCGAGACAATTCGAAGGGTTTATGAAATCGGCGAACTCAAAATGACGGATTTGATCAACGAACAGCGGAGACTATTGGACGCTAGCAGGGATCTAACCGAAGTCTTGACAGAGCGTTACCGGGCTAAGGCCGATCTGTTTATCGCTCTTGGCATAAATTTTTAATAGGAAAAAGTTGAGAAGATTGTATGTCGGAAAATAAGAAAACTTTAGAAGAAATAAAAGGCGAAAATAGGGAAACTGTCGAAGCCTCTTCACCTGAAGCTGAAAATCAAAACGAACCGGTAGGCATAAATGAATACAAGTCAGAAGATCTTTCGAAAAATCCAGCAGATGAAGCTGACGTAATCACCGAGCAAGAAGAAGTTAGCCCCGAAAGAAAACGCCGATTTGTTCCCTGGATAGCAACTTTAGCGATTATCGGAATTGCCGTACTTTCCGCAATTTTGCTAGTCAGCATGAACAAAGCCGGAAATAGTACAACTGAGGAGAACGTTGAAGCGGGGGGCGAAGAGCATAGCGAAAACGGGGCACGGGAGGTGAAACTTGACCCGGAATCATTAAATTCAGCGAATATTGAAATTGAAGGTGTTACGGTTCGCCAGGCAGTCGCCCTTTTGAAAACCACCGGCACAATCGAAAACAACCCCCAAAGAATGCAAAACGTTACCCCCCTAGTTGGCGGTCGTGTCGAGCGTGTGAACGTTTCGGTGGGTGATCACGTGAATCGTGGCGATTTACTTGCCGTTATTGCCAGTCCGCAAGTTGCCCAAATGCACGGCAAAATGCACGAAGCGGAAACAAAGCTGGAAATTGCCGAAAGAAATTTTGCGCGGGTTCAAAAAGCTGAAAATCGTGTTGCTGTTTTGCAGGCGAAAGCGAAACTGGATGAAGCCGAGGCGGCTTTGAACCGTATCAAGCGTTTAATCCAGCTCGAAGCCGGAGCGGGCAAAGACCTGATTGCTGCAGAAGCGAATTACAAAACCGCTAGAGCCGAATACGAATTTCAAACCAATATCTCACTAAACAAAGAGATCCAGGAAGCCAAAGCCGAAGTAGAGACTTCACGTGCGGACTTACGGCATATACGCGACGAGATGCGTTCACTCGGCGTCAGGATGAACTCCCATAAAACGGACAATCCTAATCGCAATACATCGCTTGTATATGTCAATGCACCCGCGTCCGGAATGGTTACGGAACGTCCAGTTAATCCAGGTGCAGGAATTAGTGCCGGAACAACGCTTTTCGTTCTATCGAACCTATCAACTGTCTACATTATCGCAAATGTGCCGGAAGCGCAGATGACTCAAATCCGAATCGGAACTGCCGCTGATGTAACCTCGCCCGCCCTCGGGAATGAAACATTGAGTGCCCAAGTAACCTATATTGACCCGAATCTTAACGAGGATACACGAACCGGTAAGGTGCGGCTGGAAGTACCTAACCCCCGCAGAAAACTGCGAGCTGGAATGTTTGTGAATGTGGGATTCTACACAACGACGAAAACTGCGAACGGTGACAATGAGGAGCTGGTAGTGTCGTCTGAAGCCGTTCAACGCATAGGCGAAGAAACGGTCGTTTTTGTTCCTAAAGAAAATGAACAAGGTGCCTTTGAGATACGCAAGATAAAGGTTGGTGGCGATTATGAAAACTACACACGGGTGATATCGGGCTTGAAAATCGGTGACCGGGTCGTTACAGAAGGGAGTTTTACATTGAAAACTGCTCTGCAAAAAGGCGAGCTCGGAGACGATGATCATTAATTTTGTCGAGATTTGAATTCGGTTTTTGAACTAACGAAATAACAAACATGATAAATGCACTTATAAGATTTTCGATTTCTCAACGGCTTATTGTTTTGCTCTTAGTCGCAATCATGTCGGGAGCGGGAATATACAGTCTTTTGAATCTACCGATTGATGCCGTGCCGGATGTTACGAATGTGCAGGTGCAGGTTTTGACAGCCGCGCCCTCGTTAGCTCCACTCGAGATTGAACGGCAGGTGACGTTCCCAGTGGAAACGTCGATGTCGGGCTTGCCCGATATCGAGGAAATCCGTTCGGTTTCCAAGTTCGGACTTTCGGCGGTAACAATCGTTTTTGACGAGTCGGTTGATATTTACTTTGCACGTCAGCTTGTCCTAGAACGACTCTCGCAAGCTCGGGAACAGATTCCCGAATCTATCGGCTCGCCGGAGATGGGACCGATCTCAACGGGGCTTGGAGAGATATATCAATACGAGTTAAAGGCAAAAGACGGAAGTTCTTACGACGCTACCGAACTTCGCACGATTCAGGATTGGAATGTACGCCGCCAGCTTTTGGGAGTTCCGGGCATCACCGAAATCAATAGCTTTGGCGGTTACAAAAAGCAGTATCAGGTACGGCTCGATCCAGACAAATTGCAGTCATACGGGCTGACGATCCGGGATGTCTATGAAGCAGTTGCGGAAAACAACAATAATGTCGGCGGCGCATACATTGAGAAAGGTGCGGAGCAGTATCTCTTACGCGGCATAGGGCTAGTCGAAGAATCCGAGGATATAGGCAATATCGTCGTTAAAACGGGGGGTGAAGGCGTTCCAGTTTATGTCCGTGATGTTGCCGAAGTCGTCGAAGGTGCGGCGGTGCGGCAAGGTGCCGTAACGGCCGATGGCAAGGGCGAAATTGTTGCCGGAATCGCCATGATGCTCAAGGGCGAAAACTCCCGGGCAGTTGCTAATAACATCAAAGAGCGCGTTGAGGAGGTCAAGAAAAGTCTGCCTGAAGGCGTTGAGCTTGAAACTTTTTACGACCGGACGGAATTGGTTGACCGGGCAATCAACACGGTTGAGAAAAATCTGACAGAAGGTGCGATCTTTGTCATCCTCGTGCTGATTCTGCTTTTGGGAAATTGGCGAGGAGCATTACTTGTAGCGACGATCATTCCGCTCTCAATGCTCTTTGCGGCAATCCTGATGCGTGCCTTTAATGTGTCCGGGAATTTGATGAGTTTGGGAGCTCTGGATTTCGGTCTGATCGTCGATGGCGCGGTAGTGATGGTCGAAAACGCGGTTCGCCGGAGAGCCGAATCTCAACATGAAAACTCAACTGAACCGCCCGAACGCACAATTCTGGAAGCCTGTCTGGAAGTTGCACGCCCGGTCGTTTTTGCCGTGGCGATAATCGCGATCGTGTATCTGCCGATCTTGAGTTTAAGAGGCATCGAAGGAAAAATGTTCGTCCCGATGGCCCTGACGGTCGTTTTTGCTCTGCTCGGTTCTTTGATTCTTTCCCTAACTTATGTTCCGGCGATGCTCACATTTATTTTGAAAGGTAAGGTTTCCGAAAAGGAAAGTATCTTAATTCGCTGGGCGAAAAAGATTTACAAACCCGCTTTCGGTTTCACGAGGCGATACCGCTCGCAAGCCTTAGCCGTTGCCGTGGCTCTCGTCTTTATTTCCGGAGCGATATTCCCGTATCTGGGTGCGGAATTTATCCCGCGTCTTGATGAAGGCGATCTGGCGGTGCAGGTTCAGCAACTTCCGAGCGTTTCTTTAAATCAATCAATCAAAACCGTATCGGAAGTGGAGAAGGTGCTGATGGAATTTCCCGAAGTCCGAACCGTTATCTCAAAAACGGGACGTGCCGAAGTAGCTACTGACCCGATGAGTATTGATTTTGCTGATTTATACGTCGGATTGAAACCGCACGACGAATGGACAACGACCAAAGACAAAACCGAATTGGTCGAAAGAATGTCGCACGAATTAGAAGAAAAAGTCCCGAATGCGCAAACCAGTTTTTCTCAGCCGATCGAACTTCGGGTTGCTGAACTCATTTCCGGCGTTCGTTCAGATGTCGCCATTAAACTTTATGGTGATGACCTCGATGTTTTGAAGGAGAAAGCCGACGAGATTGTGCGTGTCGTGCAAGCGGTTTCGGGTGCGGAGGATGTTAAAGCCGAATCGACGAGCGGTTTACCGCAATTGCAGATTAAACCCGACCGGGCCGCCATCGCGCGCTATGGTCTGAATATAAATGACGTGAATGATCTTGTAGAAACAATCGTTGCCGGAAAAGAGGCCGGACAGGTTTTTGAAGGCGAGACCCGGTTTGATCTGGTCGTCAGACTCGATGAAGACGCTGGAAAATCGATTGAATCCATAAAAAACCTGCTTTTGACTGCACCTAACAGCTCGCGAGTGCCACTTTCAGAAGTTGCTGAAATAAAACTTGTGGAAGGTGCGGCACAGATATCGCGCGAAGATACAAGAAGGAGAATCAGCGTTGAAACGAATGTCCGCGGGCGCGATATTGCGAGTTTTGTCGCCGAAGCGCAGGAGAAAATTGAACAAGAAGTAAATCTACCGGCGGGATACTACCTAAAGTGGAGAGGAACTTTTGAAAACCTGCAGCGAGCAACTGCAAGACTCTTAATCGTTGTCCCAATTGCACTTTTCCTAATATTCGTTTTGCTTTTCACTACCTTTAACTCAATTAAACAAGCCCTACTGATTTACACCGGAATTCCGTTTGCCGTCGTCGGGGGTGTTTTCGCACTGCTCTTACGCGGAATGCCGTTTTCGATTTCGGCGGGAGTCGGTTTTATCGCACTTTTTGGTGTTGCGGTCTTAAACGGCGTGGTAATGGTCAGCTACATAAATTATTTACGAAAAGAAGGAAAAACCGTTTTGGAAGCGGTTAAAGAAGGTGCTGAAGCACGTCTAAGACCCGTATTGATGACGGCACTTGTCGCAAGTCTCGGCTTTATCCCTATGGCAATTGCGACTTCCGCCGGTGCTGAAGTCCAGCGCCCCCTGGCGACAGTCGTTATCGGCGGATTGATAACGTCAACACTATTGACTTTGCTTATTTTGCCCACTCTTTACGCCTGGGTAGAAAAGGATCCGAAAGGCATATTTGATGGAGAACGTAATGGATAGAAAGCTAATTATCGCCATAGTTCAACCATTCCTGGTTGATAAGATCGTGGCCGCGCTCGAGGCAATAGAGCATTTTCCCGGCATTACCCTGACTGAAGCAGAAGGTTTCGGTAAGAAAAGAAAGAATTCTTTGGACAGCCCTATTAATCCATTTCATCCGAAAAAGCAGATTGAGATTGCGGTGGTTGAAGAGATGGTTGAACCAATTGTCAACGCAATCAATAAAAATGCTCATACCGGGAAACTCGGAGATGGAATGATTTTCATTTTGCCGATCGAGCAAACCATTCGAATCTGAGATTAGCAAGAATAGACTTGGAAAAGAGGAGAGGAAATCGTGCAACTTCCTACGACGCAACATATAGAAGAACTCAGCAGCCAGCACATTTTGTCCGAGCACCCAGTGTTGACTTTGATTGTTTTCAGTTTGCTGCTGCTAGCATTCATAGTGCTGGGAGGAGAGTACATATTCAGGTACCTTGATCAGCGCGAAGATGCGAAGAGTCAAGGTACAGCGCAGTCAGATTCGCTTTGGAAAGACAGTAAGTTTCTCTGGTTGATATTCAGTGTGGGGTTGGTTGCGGCATTCGAAATCTCCTCGCTTTTGGGTTACCGTCTTCAGCCGAATATTGGTTTTCCGTTCTTTGCAATTATTATTCTTCTTATCGGATGGCGGACGCTTTGGAGTGGTTTAAAGGCCTTCGTAAAGCTCAACTTTAAGAGCATATATTTGCTAATGACGGTCGCTGTAATTGGGGCATTTTATTTGGGTGAGTACGAAGAGGCAGCCGTCGTAATTGTACTTTTTGCTCTCGGGAACAGGCTTGAGGAATTCGGTATCGAGCAGAGCAAATCTGCTCTTCAGGAATTGGTTGAAAGAACACCAAAAAGAGCCACAGTTAAGACTTCTTCAAACGAGATAATTTCAAAAGAAATCGAGGAGATCGCGGTTGGCGAAGTTTTGATAATCAAGCCGTCGGATATGATCGCACTTGATGCCGAAATTATTAAAGGATCTTCTTCGATCGATGAATCGACAATAACAGGTGAACCAATACCCAGGGGCAAACATCCAGGCGAAGCCGTCTTTGCGGGGACCATGAATCTGCAGGGTTATCTGGAGGCAAAGGTCCTTAAGACTGTAAAAGACACTACCCTTTCAAAGATAATCGCGACGACATTTGCGGCGACCCAATCTAAGGCTGAAACCCAAAAGTTCATTGAAAAGTTTTCCTCGTATTACACACCGTCAATAATCGCTATTGCCATTTTGCTCGTCGCTCTGCCAACGCTTCTTTTCGGGCAGCCTTTTGATAAATGGTTCGCCGAAGCCATCACGCTTTTAGTAATTGCGTGTCCGTGTGCTTTGGTAATTTCAACTCCAATTTCAATTTACTCTGCGATCGGCAGTGCCTCAAAACGCGGAGCACTAGTCAAAGGGGGGAAATACATCGAAGCCCTTGGTCAACTAAAAGCTTTGGCCCTAGACAAAACCCGAACGTTGACGCTTGGAAAGCCCATCGTAACGAATATCCTTCCATTCGGATCAAGTACCCGGGAGCATTTGCTCGCTTGCGCTGCCGGCATCGAAAGCTACTCGGAACATCCGCTTGCTACTTCGATCGTAAAGGCTGCACAGGAAGAAAAAGTGGAGATGCACTCGGTGAAGAATTTTCAAGCCGTGATGGGAAAAGGTGTAAAAGCAGATTGCGTAGTCTGCTATGACAAACATCATTGCATAGGCAAATTGCCTTTCATAACTGAAGAACATGACGTCCAGGATTCAATTGTTAAGAAGGTGGAGGAGCTTCAGCAGGAAGGAAAGACATCGATTGTAGTAAGCAGCAATGCGGAAGTCGAAGGAATTATCGCTTTAACTGACGAGCTGAAAGCAGAAAGCATTTCAGCCGTAACAGAACTGAAAAACCTCGGGGTAACGCCGGTGATGCTCACCGGTGATAATGAAGCTCCCGCAAGAATGGTCGCAGAACAAGTCGGGATCGATCGCGTAAAAGCCGGAATGCTGCCCGAAGAAAAGGCTGAAGCGATAAGAGGCCTGATAGGAGAGTTCGGTTCCGTAGGTATGGTCGGTGACGGAGTTAACGATGCACCAGCCTTGGCTCTATCGAGCGTTGGCATCTCAATGGGAGCAGCAGGTAGTGATACTGCAATTGAAGCGTCGTCAGTTGCGATCTTGAATGACCATATGGAAGTTATTCCATTCTTGATTGCTTTGGGAAGGAAAGCGATTTCGACGATTAGAGTAAATACCGCTTTGGCGATCATTACCAAAATGATATTCATCCTGCTCGCAATCTTTGGTCTAAGCAATTTGGCATTAGCGATCTTAGCCGATGTTGGGGTGACGATAGTTGTGATCTTAAACAGTTTGCGGCTCTTAAACTTTAGGTTCTGAATATAATCCGAAAGAGAGGGCCCCGAGGGAGAATTATTTTGCGAAAAGTCTATCAATTCGTTGCGGTTGTTTTCGTCTTTCTTTCTGCTTTTTTGCCTGTACGAGCTCAGGTTGTTTCAGCTCGGGCGGGCGTTGTAAAAAAAGTAGACGGGGGAGTTTTTTTACCGCTGTCATGAAAATAGAAAAGAAGCATTGGACCTTTCAAACAAGTCGCTTCTGCACAATGAAGACATAATTGTAACCGCCGATTCGGGGAGCCTTGTATTGGCCCTTAATCCGAATTCGTATTTATATCTAGGTCCTAACGCATTTGTCGCCGTCAAAAACACGGAACTGAATAAAATGCACTTTGATATCGAGCGGGGCCAGATGGTCCTATTTGTCCGTTCACTCAAGAACGGTGCGTCTTTGGTAATTCACACTCCGCCCGGCATTTTAGCGATTCGCAAGGGCGGTCGTTATATTGTCAGTGTCGAAACGAATGGTAATACCAAGGCTAACGTAATTCGAGGTGAATTGGGATATTTGAACCGTGGGCGGTTGGTGAAGCTAAAAAAAGGCAGACAGGTAGAGTTTGTCAAAAGAAAAGCTGTTTCCGAGAACCAGTAACTGGAAGAATGTGAAGGAAGTCAAATGCTCAGAATAGGAAAATTGAATGAAAACGGGGTGCTCACTATTAATGTGAGCGGTAGTCTTACAAAGGAGGATTTCGACCGCCATTTGCCGGAGCTCGAAATATTGCTTGAACAGCAAGATATGCTTCGGTTCTTTATTAAGCTTGAAGATTTTTCCGGTTATGAATTGGACGCGCTATGGGAAGATATTAAATTCGATCACAAACATAAAAACCAATACGGAAAAACGGCGATTGTCGGCGAAAAACGGTGGGAAGAATGGGGTACAAAACTTTCTAGTTTGTTTTTCGATGCCAAGATGAAGTTCTTTTACAATGACCAAAGTGATGAGGCGTGGAAGTGGGTAAATAGCTAATGTCGCCGTTAGAAGCTTAGACCTTTGTTCATGGAAATCTCTTACCATTCGCCGCGCCGTATTCTTGCTATGTTTTTGTTCATCCATTTTCGAACTATGTGCTTGAATAAAACACGTTTGATGCCACTCAAATTAGACCCATGCTTCGCGTAAAAATCATCCGGGGCATCGAACACTCCGTAGTCGCGGCTAATCCCGTCTTTTTGAATGTATGTGTCCGAGCCTTTCCATTCGACGGGCGGATTCTTCAGACTTGGAGTGGCAATTCCATAGCCGCAAAATGGACCCTCAGCGGTAGAGAATCGATTTTGAACACTCTCCAGATAAGTGCTATCCAGAATAAACCCTTCGAGATTAACCCATTTGTTTTCGAACGAAACCTCAACCCAACTATGAACGATGTCACTAGGTGCCAGGCTGTAGGCGAGGCCGGAAATAGCACCTTTTTGAAGTTCCTTGTCTATTGTGAATCCGTGGAAGCGGCATGGAATCCCGCATTCTCGTAATAGCGCCATCAACAGAGTGCCTTTCGTATTGCACTGGCCATATCCATCGCTTAAAACTTGCGAAGCGGATATGTCGTCAGCGCCGTTATAACCGAATGTGATCTCGTTGCGAACGAAGTCATAGATATGGGCAATCCGCTCATGTTCAGGTAATGCCATCCAACCTCGACTCTTCACCAACTCCAATAAGGATGGATGGCTAAAATCGAGCAACCGTGTTTCGTTAAGATAACGAGTTTCAGGTTTCAAGTTCTCCTCCAGCTGCGATCACCACTGAAACGCCCAAGAATTGTATTCGGGGAACAATTTAAGATTACTGGCTAGTCAGTTTTTCTTCCAACATATCTATCGGTGTTAATGCTAGACATGCGAGTGGGGTCCTGTCTTTGAAAAGAAGCCCCGGAATAGCCATAACCTCACATCCGGAATCAGCACGGATGAAATCAATAAAGAATGAGACTGTCAGAAATGTCAGTGCTCCCGTTGCTCCTTCACCTTGACCAAACAATGGTCCGCCTCCTTGACCAAGGACAAAAACAAGTGCGACCGGCAAGATCGCCAGAAGCGCTCCGAACCAGCGATTGATCTTTGGGACCAGTCGCATAACAACAAAATGAAGCGCTATGTAAATGACCACTAGGCCTACAGCAATGCCGAGACTCGCCAGGTTATAGGTTATGCCCGCTTTCAAATAGACCGGCACAGTTATGACCGCTACACATATCCCAAACAAAAGCCTCAAATATCTACCTACAGTCTTTGTTTTTTCCATTGTATTAGTCCTCGATTAGGAATTGGTTTTTACAAAATCTCCGATCTCATTCAGAGCATCAATTCTAAAAATGCTGTTTCCGGTGCCTACCGGATCCTCGAGTGGGTGTCCGGAGCCTTCAAATACTTTTACCGTGATGTTCTGCTTTTTCAGCCCGTTCAATAATCTCGCACTTGCGGCGCTATTAACGTTTGTGTCTTTCTTGCCATACAGAACCAATGCAGGAGTAGAGACTTTTTCCCAATGTGGTACTGGGTCAAAATCTCCGACCGCATCCCAAAACTCTTTTTGTCTTAGGTAAATGAGAGAGTAGGTTGAAAAATAAGAAACGATATTTGAGATTCCCGGCAAAAAACCCATCTCCTGAACGTTGTAGTTTTCCTCGTAAAAGAGTTGATCGTGAGAGGAAAGAGCCCCACCTACGACGTTGACGACAAACGCAACATCGGATGATTCGTTCGCGATAATGGGAGCAATCCGGCCGCCTTCACTCATGCCGACAATACCGATTGAGGAAACGGGTACCTCTTTCTGTTTTTTCAGGTAGTCAATCGCTGAAATAGTATCGGTCGCCAGGTCTTCGAGACTTGAGTTTCGCCAGTTCCCGCCCGACTTCTCCGAGCCTCGCTTATCAGGCAGAAGCACTATTATTCCATTCGTTTGTAAATAATCTGTGAGCGTGAGATACCAGCCATTATCCCGGCTACTGGTGCCTGACCCGTGAACGATGACGACTGCGGGAAATGGTCCATCTCCTTCTGGAACGAAAAGCAATGCAGCGAGTGAGAGCTTCTGCGATGTATTTTGAAAACTAACCTCAGTGTACTTCGTGTCTTCTAGTCTAACCGCTCGGAATCTTCTGCCTTCCGGTTTCAGTACCTGATGGATCAAGACCGGCCCGACAAAAAGTATCAGGACAAATACTGCTAATCCGTTAAAAAGGTACCTCTTCATTCAAAAAGCCATGATTCAACAGCATGCAGACGTTCCGGACTGTATTGGCGGGCATTTCACGCTTCCATAACTGCAGTAAACGCAACAATCTCCCTTCTCGGGTTTAAGAAGTGTTTTGCAGTTCTTACATTCGTAAAAGAACTCACAAGCATCCGTTGGCATCGTCTCGGTCTGTTCGTAATTACAATTAGGGCAGACAATTTTTGATTCAAGAATAATGGTGTTGTTCATAGTCGGGTTATTTACTGACATGTTTAATCGGTCTCGAGCAATTCGAGCATCTCCTTTCTTAACTTATAGCCATTTAGCCCTCTTTCATTCTTTTTCCGGCTTGTATCCAAGATCTTTTATGGCTTTCTTAATGCTATCTACTGAAATCTTCCGCGAATCGTAAACGACCTTTACGTCTCCATTTTTGTAACTCGCCTTGACTGAGTGGACTCCTACTAGCTTTTTGAGAGATTCATCAATATGAGACGCGCAGCCGTCACAAGTCATTCCTTCGACGCGAATCACCACTGTCTTCTGTCCTGATACGTCTCCCGAAGTTGCTATAGGCGTTGAATTATCGACCGAGGCATTTGTACCCAAGGCCAAGACAAGATTCCCCGTATATAGAGGAAACAATGCGAATGTTACGACAGCGAGAGTTCCGATCCACAAGAAAAGATGATTGATTCGTCCTATCGGTTTGGTCGCACAGGTTTCCCCCTCGCCACATTCGTCCCGGCGAAAGTAGGTTTTGTAGAAAGCGAAACCCAACGCGAGAAAGGAGACGACCAATAGATAGGGTCTAAGCTCCTCAAAGAAGGAGGCTGCACCAAATGCCCCAATTCCGAGAACGATCGACAGCACGGGCAAGACACAACATAAACTAGACGTCACCGCGATAACGACTGCGCTTCCCAGAATCGAATTTCTTCTTGATGCTTCCATTATTTTTCACCTTTCTTAATTTCAAAGAAGACCGGGCAATGTGCCTCTTCGCCCTTCCGCGACAGTTCTTCGTTACAAGCCATTAAATGACTCTGAAGAGTCTTTTTAAACGACCTCATCTTTTTGATCTGTGAGTCCACTTCAATGATTTTTTGCTGCAGCAGATCTCTTACCTGGATGCATTCTTCTTCGCCGCCGGCGCCCACCAGCCCTTTGATCTCATCGAGCGAGAAACCAAATTCCTGAGCCTGCTTTACGAATTTGATTAAGTCGACCGCGTGGGGCCGGAAAAGCCTGAAGCCACCGCTTGTTCGAGTGATGCTATGAATCAGACCTATCTTCTCGTAATATCTGACAGTATCGACACTTACACCTGACTGCTTCGATACTTGGCCAATCTGTATTGCACCAGTGTCCATATTCAGGAGTATACACTCTGGACTTGACTCCAGAGTCAAGCGAAAAAGGGCTGGTTTACCTACAAGGAATCGGTTTAAGGCGTGTGTATACTTATTAAATTTGAAAACAGTTGTTTTGCAGAATTGGAAAATGATATTAAACACTGCCGAAAAACTTCTAATGAACAACCCGATTCGCTCGTTCATACAGTGGAATAAGGAAGCGGCGATGTTTGAGGAAATGGGAGGGAAGGTCTCCGGGCATAAGGTTTTAGAAATAGGCTGTGGCCGCGGCATAGGCACGGAAATTATCTTGGACCACTTTGAAGCAGGTGAAGTTCACGCTTTCGACCTTGACCCGTACATGATTGAATTGGCGAAAAAACGTTTAAGCGGAATTTCCGGAGAAAAACTTAATCTTTTTGTTGGCGATGCGGAAAACATTGACGCTCCTAATAACACTTACGATTCGGTTTTTGATTTCGGCATCGTCCATCACATTCCGCAATGGCAAAACTCGATTAAAGAAATAGCGCGGGTATTGAAGCCGGGCGGTAAATTCTATTTCGAAGAGGTTACGCAAAAAGCCCTTAATCGATGGTTTTACAGGACTTTTTTGGAACATCCGACGGAAAACCGCTTCAGCGGTAAACAGTTTGTCGCTGAACTTGAAGAAAGCGGCATTCAAGTTGGCGGAAACTTCACTTATTGGCTTTTTGATGACCTTGTGCTCGGAGTCGGCACAAAACGAAACTTAAAGTCTTGACGGGCTTCTTTGGACTAGAAAGTATGGAAAAAACAGTGTTTCAAATTCCAAAAATGGATTGTCCGTCGGAAGAGAATCTGATCAGGTTAAAACTTGATGAAGTCTCAGAGATTGCGAATCTGGATTTTGATATTCCCAATCGTCAATTAACCGTCTTTCACAAGGGACAACTTGAACTAATCGAGAGTCTCATAGCTGAGTTGAATTTAGACGGAAGCAAGTTGAGCACAGAAGAATCCGAGCTGGTTGAGTCTGAGGATCCGAGAAAACAACGAAGGCTGCTTTGGACGGTTCTAGGGATCAATTTTGGGTTTTTCGTCATTGAAATGACAACCGGTTTGCTGTCTGCGTCAATGGGACTTATCGCCGACAGCTTGGATATGCTTGCTGATTCCTTTGTTTACGCGATCAGTTTATTAGCGGTTGGTGGAGCCGTTGCAAGAAAGAAAAACATCGCCAAAATCGCCGGCTATTTCCAGATCACACTCGCGATCATAGGATTTGTCGAAGTTATCAGAAGATTCATTGGCGTTGAAGAAATTCCTGATTTCAGAACAATGATCATTGTTTCGGTTTTGGCATTGGCTGCAAATGGCTTTTGCCTCTATCTCTTTCAAAAATCCAAAAGCGAAGAAGCTCATATGCGAGCCAGTATGATTTTCACCTCAAACGATTTGATTATTAATCTCGGAGTAATCACTGCTGGCGTGCTTGTGCTTACCTTTAACTCAAGCAAGCCCGACTTGATTGTCGGAACAATTGTATTTGTAGTGGTAATTCAGGGAGCGTTTAAGATCTTGAAGCTTGGAAAGTAGGACACTATTCTTCATTTGTAAACAGTCTTGTTTTCTATGAAACACTAACAGCCAGTTTGGCCTATTTTTCAGTTGGAAGTTCTAAAAACTAGTCTGCTGATGCTCGAAGATCGATCTTATCGGTGCTTTGCAAACGGATTTAGTCCGAGATCAAAACCCACGCGGCAAATCAAGATCGTCATCTACGAGATACTCCATTGGAAAACCTGCTAACCGAGCGTACTGCAGTAGCAACTGGACCGGCGGTTCCCTTCTATCATGCTCAAACATCGAAATCTCAGCCGGAACTAACGGGCTCTTGTCGTAATTTAACCTTTCTACCAGCTCATCTTGGCTAAGTTCTAAAGACAATCGAATTCTTCGCAACTTCGAAGCTAGGTGTTTTGGTCTTGGTCGGTGAGATCGTCCCATTATAGAACGTCCTCCGACTCATTTGATTTCAAGCATCTGAAGGGGTTATTATTTAATAACTTTCGGATCGAACATTTGAGTTTTGCCAAGTCAGAATCAAGTCGAATGTTCTTGGCAAAGCGCATGCTAACGCTCTGAGTGGTTCAAAATGTGCATTCGTTCGATTCCGAAAATACTACCACGATTCCGGTAGAAACAACACGGTTACGGATGTGACGAATTATGACTGGTAACGGAAACGAGAGTGAATACGTTGACCCTGACACCGGGCCCCTAAATGATATAAAAACCAACCTTTTTCTTTCTGTACTTGCCATTCTCTTCTGCTTCCCGTTGGCAATCGTAGCCCTCGTATTCGCAGTGAGCGCCTCATCAGCAAAGCAGGCGGGCGACGATATCAATGCGGCCTATCGTTCAATCATGTCCCGAAAATTTCTGATCGCGGCGTTTGTTATCGGTGGCATCCTTTTCGTGCTAAACATACTCGGGCGACAATAGCACCTGCCGTCCGAGCGTAGGCCGAAAATCAACGATTCCTGTCACTAGGTGTGAAGTGTTTCAGGCTTTCACCCCGCGGTTCCCGTCGTTACAACAACTTACAACAAGATCGGGCAACTCGACGTTTTCGAGTTGGGTCAGTTCGCGCCTACCGTGGATACAAAGATAACCTTTCATCCACATGCACGAAAGGAACGAGGGTTCGAAATTCAGCGAACTCTCCTCCAATTCCAACCGTCCGCATGAGCAAGCGAAAATCGATTACTATTCAGATCAAAACGGAGGCGAGTGTTGCGCTTTTAAACTAACAATCACTTAACCCAGACATTCAAAAGCAATCGGCACCAAACTCGAGCAGTATCCCAACGAATTAAGGGGCGGACCATTGGCTCTTCGCGATTGGCAGGTGTCTTGGTCTACTGGGCATTGGCAGGTCATTGCTCGGTGCGTATTCGACGGAAAACAAAACCAGGCTAAGTTTTTTCTTGTCGTTTTTGCAAAGTTGAAATAACCTACCCGTAATTCCTCTTCCAGACCAAACAGTCTTTTACCGATTATGTCTCTTTTCTGCCACATCTGCGGATTCAAAGCTCGTCCACGTGCATTGTTTTGCGGGCGTTGTGGATCAGAATTGCTCGATGACTTGCCGATTGAGACACCCGTGGAAAACGAGACAGTGTCTGGTCCGGGTTTTTTGAATGAAATGAAGCAAATGGTTACCGAATTCATCGACGATCTTAAGAGCGTTGATAACATTTCGGTAACAGCGCTATCTAGACACGATGACTCGGTGATTGATGTTACTGGGGCCTATGAACAAATCGATTATGACCCTACGGGCGGGGATAAGCTTGTTCGATACGGTCATGTGCCCAAGTGGGAACATATGTATGTCTATTCCTCAACCGATATCGAATTCGCCAACGGTAGTCAACGAGGGTTCTACAATGCGTTTCGGAACTCCTTCCTCAGGGGCGAATACTTGGACATTGAGGGAAACACGAACTATGCCTTTATCTTGTTGTTCGATTTATTGAACGACTATGAATCGCATCGAGACTTACTGCTCGTAGAACGGCAGCTTGAAAAACTCAAGTTAATATGTCCAAAAACAGAATCCTATGGCAGGGATTTCCTAACTGATTTGATGGAGAGCGCTGGCGATTATCACGGTGCTGACCGGATAAACACAGAATATTATAAGCAAAGAGACGAGTATTTTGGCAACGACTATTGGACCCTCGGAAAAAGATATAGGAAGGAGCTGAATCCAAGTGAAACCGAAGAGAAGCTATTGCGCTATATCTCGGACCCCAGCAACGTCTTTTGCGATATTGAGTTTTGCTTTCTAGAAGTCCTTAAGCTGCTGCTACGGACGATCACCGCCATTGATAAGACCTATAAAGAAGAAGGCACGAGTTTTGAAGCAGCGCTCGAGGCTGTTACCGATACGGTCGCAACTAAGAACTATCATACGAGAAGAGGAACAGATAACTATAGGTACACCCTAGAATCGGTCAAAAGAGAGTTTTTTATCTGGCTGTTTAGGAATTGCGAGAATACTGTCAGGCATGCGTATAGGCATACGAGAAAACTGAAAATTGATCCGTTTTATCCTTACTTGCCTGGGAAAACGGAACACATATCTGATATTCAGAATCGAACAGTCACAATTCTGCCCTCTCTCATATCGACATTGACACAACCTGATAAGACGACAGAAATAAGCCTCAATGCACTTTCGACTACTCGTTGGAAAGAAGAATTCAAATACATTAAGCGTGATTTTGAAGACTCCGATCTTTCTCGTTTTATTGATCGAGTGATTACGCTTGCCGAAATAAACAAAAAGAACCGATCGGTTGAGAATATCTATTTTGAAGCTTCCAAGTTTCTCGCGAAAAAGGATCAAAAGCATTCAGTAGAAATGTACTTACGATATCTGCATGCCGATTTGCATTCCGATTCCATAAACAACAAGCAGCATACCAAGACGATTCAGAAGGCGCTTTTTTCGACCAATGATCAATTGCACCAGTTTCAAGTGATTATCAGCAAACTTTTTGTTGACAGGGATTTAGAACAGGCTTTGGAAACTGTGCCGCGGATTTATGCGCCAAGACGAAAGAAAATCAAGCTGGTTGAAAGTAGAATACAGGAAGTTCAGCAAAAGCATTCGGAAACGGTAGTGCAACTTGATAAGTATCTGAATGATGAATACGAAGATGCTGACACGACGCTCATCGCAATGCAAAACGATCACGAAGAAATTGAGATTCGAATCTCGCCAAAAGTGATCGAGTGTAGTGATGAACCGGTTATTCCTTGCGTGGACTTGAGTCCGGTTCATAATGAGATGTTAGAGCTTTTTCTTAAGAGCAATTTTGAGGTATCCGCGATCGATCTGGAAAAATTCGCCGAGTCGAACGAGATATTCAAGAATCAACTGATCGATGAAATCAATGATGCCTGCGTTGAAATGCTTGATGATGTGCTTGTCGAAGAAGAAGATGAGAACTTTGTGATTTACGAGCCTTACTATAGACAAATAATGAAGAATGAAGATTAAGCCAAAAGAAGCAACCTCGATAATCAATTCGCTAATAAGCGGCGTGGTTCCAAACTTGGGAATTCAGCACATTGCGGTCGGAAGATCTGACGAGACCAAAGCCCTTGTCAACTCCTTAAACGAGGTAAAGAATGGACATAGCATGGTCAAGTTTTGGATCGGCGACTTCGGTTCCGGCAAATCTTTCATGCTGCATTTGCTCAACACTGTTGCTGTAAAGCAAAAGTTCGTTGTTGCGAATGCCGATTTTACACCACACAACCGGCTATATTCGAACGATGGGAAAAGCGTTGCTCTTTACTCAGCGATCATGAATAACGTTGCAATACGTACCAAACCTGAAGGAGGAGCACTCCCAAATCTGATGGATCGCTGGATTGAGCGGGTCATGACAGAGACCGCAAAAGAAAACGGCATCTCATTTAGTGATGTTCGAAGTGAAAAATACTCGGGTCATATCGAGGCGAAAATTAGCGATACGATCAAAGATATCACAGATGTTGGCGGTTTCGATTTCGGAGCGGTCGTTTCGCGCTACTACCATGCATTTATTACTGAAGACGAAGTACTTAGGCGGGCAGCACTCAAATGGTTGAAAGGGGAATACACAACTAAGACCGAAGCAAGACAGGACTTGGGCGTCCGGCAGATTATCAATGATACCAACTTCTATAACATGCTGAAAAATTTCTGCAAACTATTTGTTTCAATCGGATATAGCGGTTTTATGATCAATCTCGATGAAGCAGTTAATTTATACAAATTATCGACGTCAGCGATGCGTCTCAAGAACTACGAGAAAATAATGACAATCTACAATGATTGTTTTCAAGGTAAGGTAGGTAACTTGTTTATAAACATCGCCGGCACGCGTGAATTCCTGGAGAATGATCGCCGAGGATTGTTCAGCTACAACGCACTGAAAACACGGCTGGAGACCAACAAATATGAGAGCCTGCAAATTAAGGATTTTGCCCAACCCGTTATTCGTTTGACACCGCTCGATCATAACGAAATTTTCGTCCTCCTCAAGAAGTTAAAGTCGATCTTTGATCTGAAATATGAGACCAAGATCGACATTGACAACGATGACATCGCGAACTTTATGGAAGAGATTTTTAATAAACCCGGGGCGTCCGAGTATTTGACGCCGAGAGAAGTGATTCGGGATTTCCTGAATGTACTGAACATTCTTCGGCAAAACCCTGGAGTTGATGTCTCCCATTTGATTGAGGAAATCGAAATCACGGATGAACGTCCGGATGAGAGAGCCCTCGATGCCATTCGAGAAATATAAATGTCTTTCAATCTACTCGCAGAACCAATCCGAAGGTTCATTCGCGAACAGCGGTGGGAAACTCTGCGCCCAATTCAGAACGCAGCGATTTCGAAAATACTCAAAACAGAAGACAACTACATCCTCTCTGCAAGGACCGCATCCGGCAAGACAGAAGCGGCCTTCCTTCCAGTACTTTCGAAAGTCGATTTCAATGAACCGGGGGTCCGGGTTCTTTACATTTCACCTCTGAAGGCCCTCATTAATGATCAATTCCGCCGCGTTGAGGATCTATGTACACACCTGGATGTAACAGTCACCAAATGGCACGGCGATGCAAATCGAACCGCAAAAAAGAGACTTGTAAAGAAACCGAATGGCATCGTTCTAATCACGCCTGAATCGATCGAAGCTATGTTTGTCAATCGTCCTTATGAAGTGAAAAGCTTGTTCTCAAACCTTGAGTTTGTGGTTATTGACGAGATTCATTCCTTTGTAGGGACGGATCGCGGCACCCAGCTGAAGTCGTTGCTTTCCCGCATTCAGTCAATTTGTCTTGATCAGTTTAGGGTAATTGGGCTCTCCGCTACGATCGGTGAGCATTATGAAGAAACGAAGAGATTCACAGGTTCTTGGGAAAACACAAAGATCCTTGTTGACAGCCAGAAGAAGGCGATTGACGCAAGCTTCCGATATTTTGAACGCGACGTGCCCGAGTTGCCTGTTGACTTGCTAAAGGACCTCTACTTGGAGACAAAGGACTGTAAGACTTTGGTTTTTCCGAACGACAGGGGGACGGTCGAAGAAGTCGCGGTCAGGTTGAAGAAGCTTTCGCAGATGATTGGGGGCCATCCGTATTACTTCTCACACCATTCTTCGGTAGATAAAGAAGTCCGAGAGTATGTCGAGTTTTTTGCAAAGAAGAGTGAGCGAGAAAACTTTCTAATTGCGTGCACTTCAACGCTGGAACTCGGGATCGACATCGGCTCGCTCGACAAGACCATTCAAATCGACTCCACACATAGTGTCGCTTCTTTGGTGCAAAGAATCGGACGAAGCGGGCGAAGCGAATCAAAAAGTAGCAATCTGGTTTTGTATGCCACAAACCCATGGACTTTGCTGCAGTCCATCGCGTGCTATGAGCTTCAGAAAGAAGGATTCATCGAACCTCCACAAGTCATTGATAAACCGTATGACATCTTGTTGCACCAAACTCTGTCCATCGCTAAGAGTAGATCGGGAATCCATCGATCTGAATTGGTGCAAGAGTTGAAAATGAACACTGCATTCAACTCCATCGAGATCACAGAAATCGAGGAAATAATCGAGCATCTGATCGAGATCGATTTCCTTGAGAAGCTGGGGCTTGAATTGATCATTGGAATCGAGGGTGAGCAAGTCGTGAACAGCCGCAATTTCTATACTGTTTTCGAAACGACGGCAGAGTACGCTGTTGTCAATTTTGGTAACACGATAGGCTCGATCCCGCTCGCTCCGCAGTTTGTGGAGGACGAGAACATTTTTCTGGCTGCGCGCATTTGGAAAATTACATCCGTTGATCACGATGCGATGCAAATCGAGGTAGTTGCCGCCAACGACGGAAAACCTCCGCGTTTCTCTGGGGGATTTGGTAGAATTCATCCCCGGATCCGCGAGAAGATGTTTGAGATCGTATTGGGCGCAGACGACTTCGATTACCTAAACCAGTCGGGAACAGTCGCCCTCACGGAATTGAGACGCTTCTTCGCGAATTTTAGGATCGAAGATAAACGATCCGAAAGACCGCTGCAGGTTGGCCCGAAGAACTCAACGCTCTACACGTTTACCGGAACGAGAATCAATACGACGCTGAGCTTCTTATTGGACGTTGCCGGAATCAGTCACCTGAAGTGCGGTTTGGAAAGTAGTCTTGAATTTGATGGATTGCCAAAAGCTGAGTTACTCTCGAAATGGGAGTCGGTTAGTACGCCATTAGCAAATTTGGACCAACACCTAAGAGCAATGGGCAAACAAAGACCTCAGGCTCTCAACTCTTCAAAATGGTCACAATTCCTGCCGGTTGACTTTAAGGTAATGCTACTGAAGCAACGGAATTACGACATTGCAGGGACATCAGAATTCTTTAAGAATACCCAATTCATAGCGAATCGTTGCACCTAAAGCGGCTGTTCGCTCTTTCACCGTGAACTCTGTTAGGTATCTATGTTCCGGAAACTGACTTCAACAAATCATCAACCGACGCCGTCAACACTTCCCAGCACGTTCTACACGTCGCTTCGTCGAACGCGGCTTTCTGTGTTACATGAACCCACGGGTGCACGACATTGCGAGACTCTCGAAGAGCATGACTAAACTTTCCACGATCGGACTTAATCCACCCTACGTCAACTGCCACGTCGATCAGCGAACTTAGATTCCAGTCCTGTATTGCCCGCACTTTTCCGTTCTTTTGTTTTGGCGCTTTCGAAGACCTGCATGCCCTCGGTAGGTCCATGCTAGAACGGGCAAGTAGCAACCCCTCCAGAATGCTTCCCATCATTATAACGGCCGCTAGACTCGCGCCCGCATGCTGGCATTTTTGTGCCTCGATCCAACGATTGTCTACGAGGGTCTTTAGACCAGGCATCGTCGAGGTTATGTTAGAAACGTCCGGTGCGCGTGTTATTCTCTTTTTCGTCTTAATCGCCCCGCTGCCCAACAGAGTCAAAGCCGAGTTGACGTAGTTGCAGAGGGCTTCGAGTCTAACTCTTCGACTGTTCATTTCGAAATCGTTGTCGGCATCCATATTCGAGATAATCACGGAAAAGCCTGACGTAGGAACTTCCGCCAAGATCATTTTCACTCACGCACCTTTGCATCAACGGCCCTAAGACCGGAAAAATCATTTGTGCGAGCTGCTCCGCTTTTCGTTGCTATTTCGTTTCGGATGTCCTGAAGGAGATTGCGAGCGGTGTCCTGATCCATGGTAACCCCTTAAAATTCCTTTTCTGTTCAACACATAATGAGTGCGCAAGGAGCTCAATCAATAGGCCCAAGCATTTTGAGTGAAGAGTTCGACTTCGGCGGGCTTAACGGTTTCCTCCGAATCGTCTGCAGCCCCTACGACGATTTGTGACACATCAACTGCAGAGATTAGCTTTTTACTTGAGATCCACGAGTTATTCCAGAGTTCTGCTACCTGCCCATTGACGATCTTACATAAAGGTTCTTTGCTGTCGAACCTCAGCCCCACGGCCTTGGGGAGTATTACGCGCTGGAGCCAGACTTCCAGATATTCATTGTACGGGACCCTTTTCATCTTTTGACGCACAAGATCCCAGAGCTCTTGTTTCTTAGGTGTCGGAGCCTTAGCGACAAGGAAGCTCAGAATGCCTGCCACTGCTGGAAATGTGGCAGGCGAAACAACCGCGATATCTGTAGCTATTGCGATCTGCACGTTAAGGTCCTCGAGATCATCATTTTGCTGAGAAACCTTAGAGTGCAGTTCGGAAACTAATCGCTTAAGCGCTCCGCTGTTGGGGAAACGCATTCCAAAGGCGTGAAGCCTGAGAAGTTGCTTCTGAATCGTCTTAGCATTCGCTTCACCTAAGCCTCGAAGCTCGATACCGGCAAGTTTGTCGGGCTTTATGGAGCCAGCCACCACGTTTCGGCTGGCAATCGTTTTGGACACCCCCAAGCGCATACCCACACCCCGAAGCGCATCGCTTACCACCTTTAGAACTTCCTCTGCACGATTGTCGCTATGTGCGAAGATCCGATAGTCGTCTCTGTATCGTAGGATCTTAACGTCCGAGGGGCTTTTGAGAATCTTGTCAATCTCGGAATCCACATAAGCGAGAACAAGTTCCGCAATAAAGTCCATGAGGACAGACCCTTGAGCTATGCCATTGGTTTGACCGGATCTTCCTGCCCGGATGTGGGCGTCGATCTTGTTCCCTAATAGTGACCTAACATCCTTTTTTCTCTTTCCATCATGATATCCGTGTATTGCCCATACGATACTGTGAGTATAGAGCGACCCGTAGCAGTCCGTGACATCAGTATGGAGCAAGTGGTCATATTCGAGTGAGTAAGCGAGCGAGCGTTGCTCAATTCGTTGCCACCAACTTCTAACTTGTGCAGCTGTATCGGAGTTCTGATCCGTGGATATCACCGGAATGCTACAGCACTCCACGACGCCCTGTCCCAGCTCTTTTAGGCGCTCCTGTAATCGCTTCCAGTGCTCCGTTGAACAGATGGTATCGACTAGAGAAACGTATATTGCTGGGTGAATTAGCTCAAAGGGGCGCCATGCAAATCGACCATCCTTGTTCGCGATGAAGTTGTAATTGACCCCCTCTATCTCTTTGGGATGTGCACTCTGGAAGGAAGCATATTCTTTACCGCCCAATACTTTTGCCACATTTTTTAGTACTGGCTCAAAGCTAATGTAGCTTGGCAGGTCGTTGTTGAAGTAGCTACTTGCCTTCAAAAAATGCTGGCGAGCTTCTTCTTCAGTGACATCGACAAGTCGTTTCATGGTCCACTCCTTCCCTGTTAACGAATTCGTGAAAACCGATCACAACATTGCGATGTTCGGTCGATTTGGTTGATTCAACTCGTTATGGGAGTCAATCTTGGGGTTGAGACAATATAACACGAAGTACCAAATTCTACTCCAATGACGCTTACGCTGACCATAGATATTTCAGGACATTTGCAGTCATCTTTTTAGTTCATCGAAAACGAATATGAGTACGCCAGTCAATACGAAAACCATCCCCGTGAATCAATCCAAGAAATCAGAACCGTTAGAGGAAAATATCGAGAAAAGCAACAAAAGCCCGAATCGATGAGTCGGGCAAGTTGTTGATTGAATTAACTCCACAGGTACGACTCCAATATATGCCCCTTCGGGAGTCGCTAAATGTCGTTTGTTCATTATTCACCCCCCCCCCGGTACAACCGCCCAAGCGTGGTAAGAACGCGGGCAGGTCGTTCGCAGTTACCCTGGAATCATCGGGTATCATCAACTAACATCTCATATAGTTAGATGTCGTAGTCAGGGAATGCTCCGTGCGATGTTCCGTTGCTAGAGAATATCGGATGATGCTGCACGCCTTGAGATCCAATATCGCAATATTACGGTTTCACGAATTCCCAAATTGTTACGAATTGGTTAGAAATGAGAGCAAAACCCAAGAAGAGAGTCAATAGATCCGGATTCCGCGCGTTCGAGGTGGAACTGTATCGTGTTCAATTGGAGTTCATCCATCGGCTTGTCCGGAAATACCCCGATGCAATTAAGGACCTGAAAGATCTGTTGCCTCTAAGCGAATCTGTATTCGGAAGCTCCCAAGAAATGAACCTGCAGATTTATAATAATGCCGGTGAGTTCGACCGGTTGTTTTTGCTCCCTCCAGAAAAATTGCTCGCAGAATTTCATCTTCACCACTACCGTCTTAGGTACTACCGACGCGAGACAGATCTCCCTGAGTTCGTTTCCATGCCTACTGGGCACACGAACGAGGGCAACGAGAAGCACTATAGGGTCATGTTCGAATCATCACTGATTAGAAGAATTGCAAAACTGCGATCTAGAATCAGAAATGATGGTCTTCACAGATATCTTAAGGAGACGGAGGCGCTCCTCCGCAAATGTCAGCAGGAACACGAAAACATTCTTCGATCGCATTATTGCGAACGAAATGTAAATATCACCGACACACAGATATGGAGTGAGGCTCGTGATCAGGTCGATATCCTGATTGAGAAGACAAAGGTATTTGAAAAGCCGGAAATCAAAAGAACGCTTGAGGCGTTTTGGGTGTTTTATGAGAAATTTCACGATTGGCTTGCGAAATACTATCTCCAAAAGGATTGGCTGCGTCGATCGTTCTTTTTTATGTTGCTCAACGGGGTACAAGGGATCATAGCGGATGTCGGCTCACTCATTTATTTGCCTCAAGAGCTTCAACGTGAGCTATTTGGAGTCGAGTTTTGCGAGGGTATTTACCGCGATGACATTCCCAGTCCGAAACCATTTTCTTATGGCCCCAAGAATGGTTGTGAGGGAAAAGAAAAAACGACAATGAATCGCAGTATTTGGGAAGCTGAGGCCTTCTCCTTATTTGAATCTCCTACTAGTTACGAAGAGTCTGAAATCGAGAGATTCAGTGGACATTTGGAAAAGAATCGGCATTACAAAATTGCCGACGATATTCTTGATGCGGCGTCTGATCGAATTGCCAAATTAAGCTCATATTCGGATGGAACGCGCGATCCGGCCAAAGACTTCTGCGAATATCTCAATGATTTTTACCTGTTCAAAGAGATTGCCCAAGAAAGAGAAGCAACGATCGCATCCCTCCGTAAGCATATTAAAGAATATCTTGAGAAGTTGCTCCCCAAAATAGGTAAGTACTACGATTCGCGGGCGGGGAGACCTCCAAATTTCGACCGAATAGATTGGCTACTTTATTCAAATGTAGAAAATGCCGATTATGGTCAAACAATCGAGGCCCTTAGACTTGGGGGCGAGAAAGGTATGGACGAATCTACAGTTCGCAAAGCCTTCGTATCGCTTGAAGAATACGACCTACCCGTGAGAAAACGCACAGGCAGCGCGCCCGTCTGGCAGAATCGGACTCTAATTGAATACCGGAATAGACTCCTGAATCCGGAAAAAACTTTTCGTTAATCGCTCTTACCTCATTCAGAATCAAAGAATTTATTCCTTCACCATGGTTATAGAATCGTTCGTATGAATACAAACGATAACGATACACATGCCATGAAGTCCATGAATATCAATGAGCCGCTACTCAATGAAAAAGATGCGGCTCATTTTCTGGGCATCTCTCGAATTACACTGCTCCGGAAAAGAAAAAAAGGAGAAATAAACTACTTTCGCATTGGAGTGCGCGTTCTTTATTCGAAAGAGAAGCACCTGTTTCCATTTCTGGTGAAGTGTGAAAAATAGGGGGGCTAAACGATGACATTTGTTGTAAACAAGAGCCCGCTGACGGACGCAGACCTAAACAATCTGGCAAGCACATTCATTACCGAATCGCTAGCTAAGAAAGCTAGTCTTTTTAGAGTGAACGACAACGAAGGGGCGGACTTACTTGGATACGAGGCCTCGCACAATCAGAGATTCGGCGGTCTCGCGTTTCCGTATTACTTGCCGGAAGCTACTTCCCCCCGCTTGTATCAATTGCGACCTGATGTAACAAAGGAAGGTCGGAAGTACTTGCTCCCAAAAGGCAGCCGGAATATTCTCTACTTCCCGCCTGACATTGAACGTTCGGATTTAGAAGACATCACCTTGCCGATCATAGTCACAGAGGGAGTGAAGAAAGTCCTAGCCCTTCATAGGTTTTCGGGTATTGGCACTGCGAAACCTCGATTCCTGGCTCTTGGAGTAATTGGAGTATGGAATTGGAAGGGGAAAAATTCCGAAGGAGTGTCTTGTGTAATCCCCGACTTCCAGTTGATCGAATGGAATGGACGCGACGTGTCGATCCTATTTGACGCAAACGTCGCTACTAATCAAAGTGTTTACGCAGCTCGCGACAGACTGGCCAAAATGCTCGTGGAGCGTGGGGCAAGAGTTGCTTTTGTGGATATCCCTCCTAGCGCCGGCGTGAATGGAATCGATGACCTCCTTGGCAAATGGCAAGAGAAATCTAACACGCACACTGCGATTCAAAAAGGACTTGACCTTCTGAAATCAAGTTACCCGTTCCATGTCGATCAGATCAAGGAGGTCGTGTTGGACGGCAGACTGGCATTGGAGATATGTCCGGATGTGAGGAAGAAATGCAAGGTCACTGCAAGAAATCAGGACGGCGAGGCAATTGAGATTCACTCGTTTGATGTGAGCGATTCCGAAAAGAGAGCGAAGTATGTCCGAAAGCTGGATTATACGAATCAGGAACGAATCGAGATTTCGCGGGCGCTACTCAGACTAGCCGAAAGATCCGATACACTTGATTCAACACCCTCTCCAAATACTGCAACTGAAACCGTTACGTCGTCATTTGAGAAACTCAGCAACGGAAAGCTCGTTGAGCAGATCAAGCCTGGCTTCGCATTCTACGATCCCGAAACTGACTCTTTCGAGATCGTTGAAAGTGTGACCGATAAGGATGGCACGAAATATGAACCTTTTATCGACGAGCTCTTACAGGCAGAAATTGGCGGTATCTACCTGGCAGGCAAACTAGAAGAGTATGGTAGTGATAGTGAGTTGCTCGCAGAAATATCTGAATACCTTTCTCACTTCGTCGATCTGAAACCTCTCTATTTGAAGCTGGCAGCGCTTTACATCGTTTTCACGTATATTGCGGATAAGGTGATGGAACTCTCGTATATAAACGCGACAGGTGATCTGGGGAGCGGAAAGACCCGATTTGGTCTTGTAATTTGTCTTGCTGCCCGTCGGGGCCTCGCTTTGGTGAATCCAACAGCTGCAAATATGTTCAGAATCGTTGACAGATTCAGCCCAACGCTTTTCTTAGATGAATTCAACAGTAAAGTGAATTCAGATGATACAGCAGCGGTCATTCAAATCTTGAATGCAGGTTTTCAGCAAACCGCTCAGATAGCCAGACAAGTCCGGACCGCCGATGGCAATTTCAAGACTGAGCTTTTCAATCCGTACTGCCCAAAAATAATCAGTTCGTACAAGGCGATTGACTCCGACGCATTTCGATCCAGAACTATCGAAATTCAGATGGAGCGAACCAGGCGAAATGACATTCCGATCCGCATGACTCACAAACTTCTGAAGGAATCGCAAAAACTTAGAAACAAACTGACCTTGTGGCGGTTACGAAACTATTCAATAGATTTCGAATCTAAGCTGGATAATGCCGAAACTGAATTGAGGGCAAGTGGATTATCACCGAGATCGATTCAGATCAACATCCCTGTTTATGCCTTAATGGAAGATGAGGAACTAAAAGGCGAATTTATTAGGCTGCTGCAAAAACGAGATCGAAATCTTGATGAGTCCAAGAGAAATACTTTTGACGGTGAATTGGTCGAAGCAATTCAATCCATCCTTTTCGAGATTTCAGAGGATCCAGTAGGTAGCGAGAGAGCTCAATGGAGACCGCGATTCTCTGATCGGGCACCGTTGAAGGGGAAAATCTGTGAAGAGTTACGAATAGAGAGAATTACCGCATCTCTAAACAAAGAAAGAGATCGGGAAGTTAATTCGATCTACGTCGGAAAGCAAGTAAACAAGCTTGGCTTGCGTACTAGGAAAATCAGGAAACGCAAGTCCGAATATAGGGATAAGAAGGCAGTTGAGTTTGATGGTGATCGTCTGAAGGTGCTCTTTGATAACTTTGGTTTAGCCTATCCATCAGATTTAACTGCCCCGAGTCAGCCTGCATCGGTTAAACCTATGCCCTGCAGTACCTTACCGGTGGGGACATCTACTAGCCCCAACGAAGATCGGAAAGCTCATCTGTCCCCAGTTAAACCTAATAATTTCAACAATTGTAGCGATGGGGCCAATGGGGACATTAAGAAATTGGAAACACTAGATTCAGGCAGCGATTAGCCGAATTGTCGAAATGGCTAAGTTGTTCAATCGATCTATTGCAGGCAGCGGCGATTCCTGCGATTCCCTTTACACCTTGTAATCAAATTATGAATACAAAAAGTCAAAATTTGTTACCTAAGACAGTCGCTGAAATCACGAATGGAGGGATTTACCGGCAAAATGTTCGTTGCGGAAAGCCGAATTGTAAATGTGCGAAGGGTCGACTGCACGTCGCTCACTATTTTTTCACTCGCAAAGATGGAAAGCTCTGCAAATTTTATGTGCGAAAAGGAGAGCTAAAAGATTTTGAGAAGTTAGTAAATCAAGCCCGCCAAAAGAGAACCCGGGATCGATCGGCGAGGAGAATCTCAAGTGAAATACTAAGGGAACAACGAGCCTTCCTATGTGAGAACGCAAAAGCCATTGAATCAATCAAGCAACGATCACAAAGCCAAGACAATGAAGATGACTAAACAAATGAAAAGAAACAAAAATAAGCATAAGCTGAAAACTGCGTCCGCTGCAGACCCTTTGAATCCGGACATAGAATCGGAAACAGATCTCCAGCAAACCGCTCCTGAGGCCGAATCGACGGGTTCAAAAAAAGAACCCGTGGCAGAGCTTCCTGATTTTTACTCAGAGCTTTTTGACAAATATGAATCTGATGAATTCGAGCCTCAAGACTTCCGAATTGACGTTCCGATTGACTCGCTTGAATCGTTTATTGGGTATAGCTCCCTACTGAGGCAGATGCACCAAGCATTTATCCGCAGGGTCGCTTATTACCGGTCTCCTGACGGTGGCGCGTTATCGACATCAGAAGCGCGAGAAAAGGCGTTCCATGCGTGCAAAGATCTTGAAGAAGCAAAAGAGTTGTTTGAAACGATAACGCGCACGCCACTTGAAAGTTTAAGATTTGCAGATTTGGAGGCGCTTTATGACTTTGCTCCGAGGGTTGCCGAGAGGTTATGGGAGAGGATTAAACGAGAAGGTCGAGATGAATTTGAAAGTGGACATCTCGCATCAAATATAACGTTCCCGTGTGGCCATATGAAAGACGTTTGGAATATCGCGCGATTTATCGGCGTCCGAGAGTCGTTTATCGATGAGTGGAATCCGAACGGTGGCATCGAGGTAAGTCTGGTGGATATGCTTACGCAATCGTTCTTTCAATGGCAATATTGGCTGGAACAGACCATAAAACGTTCCCAGACAGGTTTTCGTGACGAACACCCTGAGTACAAGGAATGGAAGGAATGGAAAAAAGAAAGCGGGGTCGGCATGAGCTGGAAAAGTGGTAGTTGGTGTCTGCCGTATGTCAAAGAACAAGAAGCACTTGAACATGCGATGAAAATGGTCGATCGATGGAACAGAATCTACATGAGGACCTTACGTCAACTGAGAGACTTGCGAAGATACTCAGTAACGATCAACAATCCGAATCAAGTAAATGTAGCAAATGACGGCGGGAAACAAGTCAATATTTCGAACCCAAGAGAAAACTCATAGGCGCTACCCATCGAGATCGATATTTCAGGGATCGTGTGCTGGCATCAAAACTGAAGTGGCTCGCGTTCGAATCATCCAAAAACCCAAAGGTGGTGGCTCAACAAGTTAGCTTCTCTTGTAGACAAAACAGGCGATTGAATGTCGGGGACAATCAATCGAGATTGACACAAACGCTTGACTGAATTGAATTAGTGGACACTCGAGCTCACATCTTGCTTCGGAGATTCCCGCTCTAGGTAAGAATCCAACCGTCCGGCAACCTTTGAAGAGGTCTTTGACGAAATATTGAGATATCTAAGAAACGTCTTCAGCCGCGTATGGCCAGTAATCTTCATCACTTCAGCATGTGGGGATCCTGAGGCTATCATTCTCGTGGTCGCAGTGTGCCGGCAATCGTGAAAAACAAAGTCTTCAACACCAGCAAGTTTGCATGCCGATCGAAATGCTGTCTTGGTTGAACTCTTAATACCGAAAACGAGAGCAGGGTCTTTGGTTGACTGCGCCAAAAGTTCCTTC
>JABDKD010000024.1 GCA_013003215.1 Pyrinomonadaceae bacterium | reverse complement strand
GGCTGAAAACGGCAACGCCTACGCCAGTTTGAAGACCTTGACCAAAGCTCAACTCCACTATTTCTCCCTTAACGGTAGATATGCGCGTCTGGACGAGTTGAACGCTTCTGAAGGCAACACATTGGGTACGACTAACGGAAACCAGATTCGACGCGGGGTATTTACCTTGGCGATGAGTCCTTCGACACCTACCGATGCGGAGCTACGAGACAATTTTGAAGTAATCGCGACAAAGGCTGCAACTGTGAGCAACACGCCCTGTGTGCTTTCCGTGGACGCGTCCGGTTATGTAGATGACGTATTTAATTACGGCTGCGTTGAATTTTAAGCACGGCTGCGTTGAATCTGGAGAGTAATGAACATTTTTAGGGATCTTGTCGAGGAGTTGAAAGACGAGAATCTTCTCGAAGAAACCGTTATCGACCCGGTTTCGGAGGGAGAAGAGTCTGTTGATCAGGTGTCCGCAGAGGATAATCCGCCTGCACCAGAATCTTCTGAGGACGATTCTATTTCGAACGAAGCCGATGCAGTTGCTGTAGTTGAGCTGTCTGAATCGGAGTCCGGCGACGCTCAAGAAGAAGTAGTGTCCGATACTCAAGTTGATATCGTCGACGAAGCCGAAGAATCGGACCAGTCTTCGGATGTGGATCTTGATGCAGAAGGCATTGTCGAACCCGTCACATTGGAGGAATCGCAGGAAGAATCCGTCGAGACGGCTCCGGCCGAAAATGCTTCGCAAGCACCTGTTACACCAAAAGCGCCGGCTCCGGCCAAACGGGAGGTGAGGCGCACCCCCGAAGAAGAGCGACAGTTCTACCGCCAGCGGGCGATGGACGAAGTTACAGGTCTGCAGCTCGTCGAGCACGTACTTTCAGGTGTAGAACGAGAGCAGATGAAAACGACCCCAAAGTCGTTCGATGACCTTGCCGTCAAAAGAGCTCTTCATGATTTCCTCAAAGTTGCCGACAACCTAAATTCTCCGGAGCACGCGCAGGCTGAATTTCAGCTCATGCAGGAGACCGAAAATTGGGCTTCTGCGCTATCCAGGAGAGACCGGAATATCTCCGTTGCGCACTTAAGACGATTCTGTGAAACGACGAAGCCCGCGCTGAGTTCACAGGCGATGATCTCACTCGCCAGGTTTTATCGGAATTCGCCTTACTCCGAATCGGTCCGAAGCAAATTTGACCTTGTTTTTACAAAGCTTTTCTCAAAGGAAATCGGAGAAGAAAAACGTGAGGTCGTATTTAAGAATGAAGAGCTCGTAAACCATATTCAGGAGCTTTATGCTGATTGGTCGAGTATTCCGCTTTACTCAACCGACGAAGACGATTCCGATCTGTTGTTGGCTGCTTTGAAGTTCCAGGAATTCATCAACGAAGCTAATACGGCTGAATCTTTTGACGAACTGGTTGGAAAAGACTTCTTTAAACGCTTAAAAGTATTCAAAGAAAAGAACAATGAAAATTTCTTCGCGCCGATTCTGATTGCGGCTGCCATAGAAAGCAATGTTGCGGTAGGAAACAGATATGTAGAGCTGATCGAGCAGGAAAGGGATTCCAGCGCTTCCAACTCTATAGGAGAAAAATACGGAATTGCCTATGATGATTCCGTTTCGGACGCGACGAGCAAGACTCTTGAGCTCCTCGAAATGATTCAGGACGAAAAGGCCAGGTCTGCACCAAAAGCTCCCAAGAATATCGACGAGATTCTGGATAAGCCTCTAAAGCCAATTGCGAAACCAAAGAAGGAACGCAAACCTGAGCCTGAAGAAACCGTTAAAGAATCGAAAGCGAAATTTACTCTTTCAGGCAGTGTCAATAAATGGCTGATAGTAGCAACCGTGGTCGTCGCTATTTTGTTCACATGGCAGTTCACGCAAAGTGATGGAGTTGGAAACCCCGAAGAGTCGAGGGCTAACGGGAAGGCCAAAGCGTTCGTTCTTTCGGGAAATGTGATCGGCAAACATGTTCATTCAGCCAGGATAAGTAAGAACACTCTTTTCGGGATCACAAAAGATTCCTGGGATCAACTATCAGCTAAAGAAAAAACCGAATTTGTGAAGAAGTCCCTCGAAGTAGGTAACAAGAAAAACGAGTTTAAGAAGGTACATTTGCTCAATGAAGGAGGCGAATCAATGGCCTTCGGGTCGAAAAATCGGATCAAAGTTTATTAGCAAATTCAAGTTTAATTTTACTCGCATTCAAAGACGCAACTTCTATGTTTTGAAGTTGCGTTTTTGTATTGTAACATCGGGGTTTGATTCCAGTATTTAGACAGAAAAAAAACAAATTTAAACGTACCTAACGGGAGATTTTAATGAACGCCAAGCATGTGCTCAGTTATGCTTCGGATCAAGAAGCAAGATTCGTTTCCATCAGATTCACCGATCTAGTCGGTGCCTGGAATCACCTAACTTTTCCTATAGAACAACTCACCGAGGATTCATTTGAAGAAGGATTCGGATTTGACGGTTCGTCGCTTCGAGGCTGGGCCGCAATTAATGAATCGGACATGTTGTTGATTCCGGATCCAACCCGGTGCTGGGTAGATCCTTTCGTTGAGGACACAACAATCTGCCTTATAGCGAATGTTGTCGATCCGATAACCAAGGAAGGCTATGGCCTGGACCCAAGGTCGGTTGCGTCGAGAGCCGAAAACTATCTCAGGTTTACAGGAATCGCCGATACGGCGTTTTTTGGTCCGGAGGCCGAGTTTTTCGTTTTTGATGAAGTTACATATCACAGTGAGCAGTATTCCTCAGGGTATTCAGTAAATTCAGAAGAGGGCCACTGGAATACAGCAAGAGTAGGCGATGAACACAATCCGAATCTGGGTTTTCACATCCGTCCAAAAGAAGGATATGTGCCGGTTGCTCCGCTAGACACACTCGTTGATCTTCGAAATGCGATGACTTCTATCCTTGCTGAGGTAGGGATTCACGTTGAGTGTCACCATCACGAAGTAGCTACCGCAGGACAATGTGAAATCGACTTTAAGTATGCTGATCTTCTTAACACAGCAGATAACCTGATGCTCTTTAAGAATGTCGTCAAGAACACGGCGGTGGCACACGGAAAGTCGGCGACTTTCATGCCAAAGCCGATTTACGGCGACAACGGTTCGGGCATGCATGTTCATTCCTCGCTTTGGAAGGATGGAACGCCGTTATTCGCAGGTGAGGAATACGCCGGCCTTTCTGAGAACGCGAAATTCTATATTGGAGGTTTGCTTAAGCACGCGAGATCGCTTATCGCTTTTGCAGCTCCGACGACGAATTCCTTTAAACGGCTTGTGCCCGGATTCGAAGCACCGGTCAATCTAGCGTATTCCGCTCGTAACAGGTCGGCTGCAGTGAGAATTCCGATGTTCTCGCAGAGTCCGAAAGCAAAACGGGTTGAATTCAGGCCACCCGATCCGACGTGTAATCCTTATTTGACCTTCGCTGCCGTCCTAATGGCCGGTTTGGACGGGATTCAGAATCGAATCGATCCGGGCGAGCCGCTGGATAAGGACATTTACGATCTTCCGCCTGAAGAGCTGAAGAATGTTCCGTCCCTGCCCGGAAGTCTCGAAGAGGCATTGGTCGAGCTGGAAAAAGATCACGACTATCTATTGAAGGGCGATGTGTTTACGACTGACCTTATAGAGCGTTGGATTGATTACAAGCGTAAGAACGAGGTCGACAAACTTCGGTTGATGCCGCATCCGCTCGAGTTTACAATGTATTACGACGTCTAGATTTTTCGGCCGGTTCGCAGTTTGGGCCGGCTGTTTTTTGTATTTTAGAATTATGAAGTTTAGTTTTAGCATCAAATTGGCCGTGTTAATTATGTCCGCGATCGTGATATCGGGTTGTAATTCCTGTGGGACTACACCTTCCGATGGCTCCAACTCGAATTCGACAAATGTCTTAAAGCCCCGTCGTGCTGACAACGCGGGACCTGCGAGCAACCTGAATACAAATGCCAATACCCGGGTCTCGAAACCGTATCCGGGTACGAAACCAGGTGAGAATCCGACACTTGATAACTCTAAGGTGAAGGTGATCAACACTGACAGAGGCGGGGTTGCTCCTCCGGTCAAGAAGGGCCCCGATAACTCTGAGATGTTTACTGTGATGAAAGGCGGGGTTGTTGTTGAAACCAGGCGGTTTTTGAATAATCCTCAGCTTCAGAAAATAGAACGGATTACGAGGACGCCGGGTAAAGATGTTGTCGTGAAGGTTTACCTCCGCGGAGGAAAGGTGATTGATTTGCCGGATAACAAGCTGAAGAACTACAAGATAGATACGGCAACGACTATACTTCTGGCAGCCGGCGTAGAGATTAAAGGTGATCCGTCGGCCCCGACAAAAGAAGAGATTATGAAGCAGAAAAAATCGAATTAACCCATTCTCTCTTGCGTTTGTCGAATTTCTCAGGAGGTTCGCTATGGCGAAGATTCAAGTGTTGTGTCCATGCTGTGAGACAGCTATGGCAGTTGATCCGGAAACAGGCGCCGTAATTTCCTACGACGAAAAAGAAAAGGACTTGTCTAGTTTCGAAGACCTGAAGTCGGACATGAAACGCAAAAGCGATTTGCGTGATCAGTTGTTTGATCAGGAAAAGAAAGCGCAAAAAGATAGGGCAAGATTATTGGACGAGAAGTTCCAAGAGGCCTTCAAAAAAGCGGATACTGATTCTGACGAGCCATTTAAAAACCCGCTCGATTTTGACTGACCCATTCTCGACGATCTCGAAATGAGAGTTTTGTTCATTATGTTCATGTTGGCGCTCGCTGTGCCTGCAGGAACCGCCCAGGCCGATAGTCTCGATGACGAGGCGCTTGAAAAGACGAAGGGGATTGTTGAGGATATTGTCAGAAGCTCTTTTCCGGAGATCAAGTCCCACAAAATCAGGTACAAATCATTCGCAAGCCGCGAGAACTTTTTTAAGTCGCGGTTTTCAGTTTGGCGGTACGCAACATTTCAGCGAATGAGGCATCTGATCTATGTCAATCCGTTCGCATTTCGCGGTGAATTGACGGAGAATGCACTACGGGCCGTGATTGCCCACGAACTGGCGCATGTGTCTTACTACACGCGGAAGAACAGACTGGAACTGCTTGGTCTGATTAGACTTACATCCGGAAAGTCGAACAGGGAATTCGAACGGAAGGCCGATCTTGAAGCTATAGCAAAGGGATTCGGTGAAGGCCTTATTGAATATCGTCGGTGGCTTTACAGCAACGTCTCACAAGAGGTTAAAAAATCGAAGCAAAAGATTTATTTTACTCCGCCTGAGATCTTATTGGTGAAGAAGGCGTTGAAAGAGAAACCCGAACTCCTGTCCAAATGGAGAAAGGACATACCACATGACATCGAATCGATCAGGAACCAAACCCGCTATGAGTAAAGATAGACTTATATTTGCTCTCGATGTTTCGAATGCGGCAGAAGCCAGACGCCTTGTTGCTGATTTAAGGAACGAGGTTGGGGCTTTTAAGATAGGTTTGCAACTATTCACTTCTGAAGGTGCATCGTTTGTAAGGGAGATCGTAGACGGCGGCTCGCGGGTGTTCCTCGATGTGAAGTTTCATGACATACCGAATACCGTTGCTTCTGCTGCGGTTGAGGCGGCACGCCTTGGGGTTTGGATGTTCAACATCCATGCCTCCGGTGGTGAGAAAATGATGTCATTGGCCGTAGAGAAGGTCAGGGAAGTTTGCAGCAAAGAAGGGATTGAGCCGCCAAAGCTGATAGCCGTTACGGTGCTTACAAGTACAGACAAGAAAACCCTTTTAGAATCGGGTATTGCGTTGGATCCTGAAGAACTTGTTGTAAAATATGCATTGGCAGCGAAACGTTGCGGTCTGGATGGCGTTGTCGCTTCACCGCTTGAAGCCGGCGCAATTAGAAACGCCATAGATGATCCTCATTACCTGGTTGTAACTCCCGGGGTGAGACCTGATTTTGCAACAATTGATGATCAAAAACGTGTAACAACCCCCCGTCAGGCTATTCGAAACGGTTCTGATTTCATCGTTCTTGGAAGGCCGATAAGGACGGCCGACGACCCAGTTAAGGCAGCCAGGCAGATCGTGGAGGAGATGTCCTGATCCGGCCACGCATCGAATGAAAAACTCCAAAAATAACAATTTGATTAACCTTGGATTCTTTGCGCTAATCGCATTGACGGGATTCGCCGCCGTTGTGCATTTTTCGCACTGGCGCGCAGTCTCCGCGCAGGATGTGGAATTCGAGAGGTTTCGAGAAGGCGAAAAACTTACCTATGATATCTCATTCGAGAATTACAGGAATGCGGCGTATGCGGAGGTTTTTGTTGCCTCAAAAGGCAAACTGGAAGGGAAGAGTGCCGTTGAAATCCGAGGACGTTTGAAGTCTGTTGATCTCGTTAGTGCCGCATTCTATCTTTTGGATTACTCGCGTACTGTGTTCGCTTCCCAGGATACGGGGCTTCCGCTGTACATCAAAGACGTTTCAAGCGTTTCCGGTCTTCCGAAGGAGGAAATAAAGAGTTTTTTGAACTCTCCCGCTACAAATCTCGATCTTTTGACATTGTTCTACCGGGCCCGGGAAACCGGGGGGGCCGGGAGTTTCTCGGTTCTCGAAAAAGGCCAGGTTTATTCGTTCAGTTTTGCGGCGACCGGTGGTGAACGCGTGACGACAGCGGGCAGAACATTTGAAACGAACGTCTCATCGGTCACCAGCGGCTACTTCGTTGATAATGAAATTACCGATGTTCAGGTAAATTTCTCAACTTCGGTTGAACGCGTACCGGTGAAAATAAGCTTTCGTACGCCAAAAGGCAGGTTTGAGGCGCTACTTGCCGGGATTTCAGTTTTGAAACCGACCCCGACGCCTACTCCTGAAGCTATCGAGACTCCAACGCCTACACCGACACCAACACCAAAGCCTGCCGTCGAGCCAAAGGTATTGCCGCTCTCGCCGGATTTGCCTTTTTCCCTTGGTGAAAAACTTGAATATCAGGTTTCGAAATCCGGTAGTTCAGTTGGTCGCTTGCAGTTCGAAGTGGGGGAAAGGAAACGGATAAAGAATGTTGATTCGCTTGTTCTTAAAGCGAGTGTTCTGGAGCAAGGGAACGGCTCCTTGTTTTCAGCAGCTGATACTGCGATCGCGACTGTAGATCCATTTACACTGGTTCCATTTCGATTCGAAGTGAAATTAGCGGGTCCACTGGCAACCTGGAGCGGGACATCGATTTTTGATCAGACACTGGGAGCGGTTGCGTTTGGCGCTGCACAGCGAACAGAGGTCCCTGTCGGGACACATTCAGCGCTCTCTTTCGCTTATGCTTTGCGTTCGTTCAACCTGAGGCATAGCAAAGATCCGAAAAACCCTGTAAACGATACGCGAGTTGCCGTCTTTGCAGGGGATAAGGCTTTAATTCTGACACTTCGACCCTCGCCGCCCGGTCTGATTGATTTTGACGGTGAAAAAATCAGCGCACAGCTTGTAACGATAATCACCGGGGTCCCTTCGGTGGACCGTTTGAGTCCTAAGATCTGGCTTTCCACGGATGCCTCCCGAGTACCTTTAAGATTGACGATCGGTGACTACAGCGCAGAACTGAAACGCTAAACGAATGATCAGAAGCGTTAGGCGTTCTAAGGTCTTAATGAAATTGAAAATTGATTTCAATTAGCATATAGTTATGTTTTAGGAGAGGGCAAATTATGTCGGAATCCAATGAGCAAACTCTCGCGGACGTTCCTGCAGGAAGGAGCGCGATAGTAAAGAAGGTGAGAGGAGGGGGATCCGTCTCTAAAAGGCTCATGGAAATGGGTATTGTTCCGGGAATCAAGATCCGAGTGGTAAAGGCAGCTCCGTTTGGAGATCCAATAGAACTGAGGGTTCGTGGATACAGTCTTGCTCTAAGAATTAGCGAAGCGGAATCGGTAAATGTAAGTGGAGTGATGGAGGAATAGGTTGGAAGGCAAAGTGCGCGACAACAAGAATATCGAGACATTCGAAGAATCGATGGTCGTCGCGCTCGCAGGGAATCCGAATGCCGGTAAAACCACTCTTTTTAATGCGCTTACGGGACTAAGGCAAAAGGTGGCCAACTATCCCGGTGTTACCGTGGAGCGGGTTGAGGGATTCTGGAAAAGCAAGTCTGACGACGTCCAGCCACGTGTAATCGATCTGCCGGGCCTCTACAGCCTTGATGCCACGTCTACCGACGAATTGATCGCCAGAAATGTCCTTAGGGGGCAAATGACAGGTTTTCCAAGACCTGATGTCGTCGTCGTTGTCGCTGATGCTTCAAACTTGGAGCGCAATCTTTACCTTGTTACACAATTAACGGAGTTTGATGTCCCTGTTGTGGTTGCTTTGACCATGCTGGACCTTGCCGCGTCGCACGGCCTTGTAATTGACTCGGGGAAGCTTCAAGACCTGATGGGTATACCGGTGGTACCGGTAAACGTTAAAAGGAAGATCGGGCTGAATGAGTTGAGAGAGGCTGTACTTAACGCCCGATCCGCTGCGACTGCCCAGGCTTCAACGGAACCTCGGGAAAGTGAATCGATCCATTTGAGTTTGTCGGATAACGAGGGCGCAAATGCTCGAATTTTCCAGAGATACGCATTTATTGCCGACGTTTACCAGCAAGCCGTAAGCTCAAACGATACGAGCGACGCACCGGCCTTTTCTGAAAAGCTGGATTCCATTTTGACGCATCGGTTTTTCGGCCTTTTGATACTGGTGATGATTCTCCTTGTCGTTTTTCAGGCGATATTCTCTTGGGCCACTCTTCCAATGGACCTTTTGGATGCGGGATTCGGATCACTGGGCGCTTTCGTTTCAGATGCTCTTCCCGAGGGGATAATCACGGACCTGATAGTAGACGGCGTGATTGCGGGCGTTGGCGGAATATTGATTTTTCTTCCACAGATTCTGCTTTTGTTCTTGTTTATTTCAGTCCTGGAAGATTCGGGATACATGGCCCGCGCAGCGTTCCTATTGGACAAGTTGATGAGCAGGTTCGGATTGCATGGAAAAGCGTTTCTGCCTTTGATGTCGAGCTTTGCGTGTGCCATTCCGGGCATCATGGCCACTCGGACGATTGAAAACAAACGGGATCGCCTTGCTACTATTCTAATCGCCCCTTTTATGAGCTGCTCGGCTCGACTTCCGGTCTATGCCCTCATGATCGCGGCGTTTTTCTCGGGTAAAACAGTCCTCGGTTTTGTATCGCTTGGGGCAGTACTCATGCTTGCTATGTACGCCCTCGGCATCGGTGTCGCGATAGTTGCCGGTTTCGTTTTTAAGAAGACGATTCTGAAGTCACCTCCGCCTCCCTTCGTAATGGAACTGCCTCCATACAGACTTCCCAACATTAGAACTGTCTTTCAGAACATGCTTTCACGGTCCTGGTTGTTCGTTAAGCGGGCAGGAACGATAATATTGCTGATTTCTATAGTACTCTGGGGGCTGATGTACTTCCCGAGAAGTGACTCGCCCGCAAGTTCAGACCAGGACAAAACAGCTTCGGCACAACTTGAGAACAGCTATGCCGGAGCACTTGGGAAGACTATCGAACCGGTCATAAAGCCGCTAGGATTTGACTGGAAAGTCGGGGTAGCAATTGTTGCCTCTTTTGCGGCGAGGGAAGTATTGGTTTCTACTTTGAGCATTATTTACAACGTAGGTGAAGACGGTGACGAGGAGTCGCCTACGCTCATAAAGGCGATTCGGGACGCGAAGAAAACTGATGGGAATCCGGTCTGGACCCCTTTGAGTGCACTTTCCCTAATGGTGTTCTTTGTGCTCGCAATGCAGTGTATGTCAACGCTTGCAATTGTGCGGCGTGAGACAAACTCCTGGGGCTGGGTGGCATTTATGTTTGGATATATGACTGTTCTCGCCTACGCGGCTTCATTTTTGACATACCAGGGCGGAAAGCTTCTTGGATTTGGTTAGCTTATTCAGATGGCTCAATCGGCAGCAATACCGTAAAAGACGTCCCCTTTCCGTGATCACTCGATGCCTCAATTGTTCCGCCGTGAGAGGTGACTATCCCGTAACAGACCGCGAGCCCCAACCCTGTTCCAGTGGCCGAGGATTTGGTTGAGTAGAATGGGTCAAACACTCGTTTTAGGTCTTCGTGGGAAATCCCCGTACCCGTGTCATCGATAACGATCGATATCGAATCTCCGACAATCCCTGTGGCGATCTTTAGTTTCCCGCCATTCGGCATTGCGTCCCTCGAGTTCAGTAAAAGGTTAAGTACGACTTGCTGGATTTGGTCCGGATCAACCAACGCTTTTGGCATCTCTTCCGATAGTTCAAGCTCAAGATCCAGAGACTGAAACGATTTGTCGAACTTCGCAAGACGAACCGCGTTCACGATGATTCCATTGATGTCGTCCCTGTTCTTTTCCGCAGGCCGGACCCTGCCGAATTCCATCATGTCATTGGTTACACGCTTTATCCGTTCGATCTGGGTTGCAATCGTGTCTAATTTGTCCCTGGTGCCGGCATCCAGATTATCTCCCCTTTGAAGCATTTGAATGAGAGAGGATATCGACGCTAGGGGATTGTTTACTTCGTGAGCAACTCCTGCCGAAAGAGTGCCCATCGCAGCCAGTTTTTCGGTCCTTATCAGCCGCTCATTAAGGGATTTGAGTTGCTCGATATCGGTAGCCATTTTTCTGCTCATCTCGTTGAAGGAATCCGCGAGAATGCCGATTTCGTCGTTGCTTTTGCGCATATCGACTTCGGTACCGTAGCCGCCCTCAGTTACCTTGACTGCCGCAAGGGCAATGCGTTGGAGAGGCCTGGATATCGATCTCACGATAAGCAGGACAAGCAGCAGGTTGGGAACAAGCGCGGAGATAAGGCTAAACGTGATGTATCTTCGCCATGCCTCAAAGCTCGGACCTTCGCTAAATGCCCACCAGACTATTGGGATCTGGAAAAGTGCAAAGCTGGATATGGCGACCGTCGCGATACTCAAAGCCACCTTATAAGCAATCGGAAAAAGCCTGAACTGGTCAAGAGCTGTCTGTATTGAAAGTAGTTTGAAATTTGAAATGGCATAGGCGTAAATTACCACGCCGGGAAGTACAAAAATGGAACCATATGGAAGAAGCGAATACTCGCCGAAGTACGGTAAGACTATATTTATCAGAGTCTTAAAGAGGGCCGTCAAAAAGAGGGCCCATAGTATCGCACCCAGTTGCTGACGTTTTTGTGTACTACTTTCTTTGCGAAACTTGTTCCAGAGCAGAACGGCGCCGTATGCAAAAACAACATATACATAGATCACAAATGCATAGGCGAGACCTGAAAGTTCGATTTCGAGAATTCCTTCTTTCAACCCGGCTGACTTCCAAAGAAGGCCAAGTAATGTTGCGGGTACCAATACGAGGCCCGGCGCGAACAAAATTGCAATCGGTTTCAGATTTACATGTTTCTCGTCGGGAAACACAGCTGCAAAAACCACAAGGGCAGCCTGCATCAGTAAAGCGGTAATGAAACTGGCGGCAGCCCACCACCCGGCGGGGATTCCCGCCGTCTGGAAATCCCAAAACACCAGGTCTTTTACCGTCCAGAGAGCCAGAAACGAAATAAACATCGCAAATGCCTGATTTGCACGGCTTCTCGGGTCGGCTACAAAGACGTAAAAGCCCAGCAGGACGAGGAGAAATATAGAAAACATGTGCAGAAGCAAAAGCATATGGCAGGTGAATGTTATCAAGGTCGACCTGTTTTAGGCTATTAATCCGGGTTAAAGCAAAGATATTTTGACCTGTGGGATCAATAGCTTAACTCAGCAGTCCTGACAACGGCTTCCGATTTGTAAAAATGTAACGAAGACTTTACGCGTGTGTAACGTAAACGTAACATTCAAATGGTCTTCTATAGTTCGAAATGAAACTAAAAATACTCGCCATATTCGCATGCGTCCTTTTGGGAGTGACGCCCGGTATAGGACAGGAGCCCGAAGAGGGAGACATCCAGTTCTGGAACGAGACCAAAGTCTACTTTGGATCTTATAAAAAGACAGACAAAAACGGTAAAAAGCAGAAGATCGTTTCCCCTTTTATCATGGGAACGCTTCGACTCGGACAGGACGTAAAGCATTTCGTTAACGAACGCGCAGGGTTCGGTTTTGATGTTCGACTTAACAAGTACTTTAAGTTCACGCCGAGCTATTATTATGTCGCTGAGCAGAAGGTGAAGAATTCAAAGTCCTTCGAACACAGACTTCGCTTCGCAATCACAGCCTCAAAGAAATGGAAGAATTTCGGACTGAGCACCAGGGGCCGTGTAGAACACAGGATCAAGAACTCAAAGTCAAACACGACACGATTCCGGAACAAAACGAAACTGACGATTCCGGTCAGGAAGGATGACAAGGAAGTTGTAACGCCATTCGTCGCTAATGAGCCGTTTTATTCGTTTGACAAGAAAGAATGGGTGCGGAACGAGTTCTCGGCAGGTGTAAGCAAAAAGTGGACAAAGAAGTTTGCGACTGAGTTTTTCTATCTGATGCAGGCGAATAAAGGGAACACGCTCAAGCGGGTAAACGCCGTTGGTGTGAATCTCAAAATAACGTTGGATTAAGGGAGCGGGTTGCTAGAGACCAAGGATCAAGGCGGCGATTACGGCATTTATACCAACCGTAATCGGCCATGCCTTGCGACTGTCGATCTCGTCACCTTCTTTCAGTAGTCTGTGCAGAACACCAAAGACTGTCAGAACGAGTGCTCCAACCGAAGCACCAATGATTCCTCCGAAGATGGCCCCGATGCCCATAATCATCAACCCGCCGGCCGTTCCGGATACTAAGCCCCAAACAAAACCGAAGAAAGGTAATTCTATGAGCATCATCGGCCAGGAGCTGGGTTCTCTTTGTTTCAGGACCTTCCCGGTGACCTTGCCTGTCCAGTAGCCTGTAATGGACGTTACCGTTACTGCAAGAACAAATATAAAGGTCAATAAGAAGGGAAGCCCGGGGTCACCGTCTCCTCTTGAGAGCAGTGCTTTTGTGAAAATAGCTGTTGTCGGAATCAGACCCGTGACAAGTCCGAGTCTTGCGACTGCCTTTTCGGTATCAATACCGTATTCTGAATCTATTTGCTGGGCTGTGGATGTTGAGCCGTTGAGGTCCGCTTCAAGCTTTGAATTCTCAACCCTAAGTATCTCCAGGCGCCTTAAAGCATCCAGATCGGCATCGCTCAAGCCGCTTTGGAGGTCTGAGGTTTTTGGTTCTCTAAATTTCGAGGTTCCCATGTTTGAGTTTCTCTATCCGGAACTTTTCCTGTGCCCGACTGTTGTTGGGGATACGGGTAAAGCTCAAACAGAGTTTCGGCCGCAACGCCATCTTCTAAAATATTAACAAAATCGAGAGCAAGGCCGCCAATAATTTCTTGTTCACCGTTTCTCTGCACCTTGTCCGGCAACATTGCGATAAACTCGCTTCGAGCTCTGTTACGATGCGTAGTGAGCTTTTCAAGGTTGCGTCTCAACAGGCACCTTCGCTGAATTTCCGAATCTGAGCCCGCAACCTCAAGAATTTCCAATTGCGCGTCCGCGTCGAATCCGTTTTCTGCGTGTGTCAGTCCGATGTAGCGGTCGAGCGTATCACGAAACTCAAAGATCCGGGCGCCCCCGGCGTGTTTGCCGAACTCGTCTTCAAGACGCTTCCGCGCCTTTATAAGTCCTCTGTTTTTCGTCAGGTTTGAATCCGATCGATAATTCGTTCCGAAAACATTTAAAAAGTCGGACGTCCGAAAAGTTTGGGTGACTGCGGAAGTTAGAAAATAAGGCCATATTAGAGCGGCGCCGACAGAAGAAATCAAACCGCCGTTCTTTCTACCATTTGGCGTGTCGAGACGGAAGTAGTAAAAAGCGGCATAGGCTGAGCCGATTGAGAGATATACGAAAATGAGGTCAATCAATCTCATGATACCCCTAATAGGGCAATTAACATGCCATTGCCTCGCAAGTTATTCCGTAGCTTTCGTTCTAAGGGTAGACCTTCTTTTTGGGGTTTTTCTTTCGGCAAGGGAACAAAATAAGGGCAATCAGCGTTTATAGTGTTAGCACTCCGCGAATTACCTGTTCGATGATTTGCAAATTGCAAAAATGCTCATTTGGCAAAAATCGAATCCAAAGCCGTCATATAAACGTACTAATTCATACATTAGACGGAACATTTTCGGAGTTTTGACGATAATTCATACATATACGACCGAGAGGAATAATAATGAAGATTAAGAAAATACGCGTCATAAAAAAGAAGGATCTTGAAACGGCGAAGTCTTCAAAGGAGAATGTGAAGACGGCGAAAACAGATACGGCCCGCAATGTCGTGGCAAACGTTTCGTCGTGGGTCTCTGATTTCAAGAATCGGAAGCAAGACGAAACCAAAACCGCTATCGAAACGCTTCTGGCAAACCGCCCGCAGAGTGCTTCGTCGTAGGTTGGTTTCTCAGAGGATACCGGACGGTCCCTTGTGGACCGTCTTTTTTTTGTTAGGGTCTTTTGCTAGTCTCTACAATCGTTAGATATCATGTCCCTGTTTCAGCAATAAACCGGATCTGAAACGTCTAAAAACATATGAAAGGAAAAAGTGTCATCGTAACAGGTGCCAGTTCGGGCATTGGTTACAGGACGGCCTTGCTTTTTGCCAGTAGAGGCTCAAAGGTCACTGCGTGCGGACGAAACGAAAAAGCCTTGGGAGCACTGAGGGATGAGTGCGCCGAAATGGAAGGTGAAATACGGATTCATTTAAGCGATTTGCGGGAATCGACCCAACTCGACAGGCTTGTAGGTGATACTGTCGATGCATTTGATGGGATCGATGTTCTCGTGAACTCCGCCGGAATAATCGGCAATGGGACTATCGAGACGACGGAAACAGAAGACTGGGACAGAATGATGGATATAAATCTACGTTCTGTGTTCCAGCTGACTTCTCTTTGCGTACCTTACTTAAAAGAGTCCGAAGGCGCGATCGTAAATGTTTCAAGCGTTGCCGGTCCGCGCGCGTTCCCAAACGTACTGGCGTACTGCGTTTCCAAGGCCGGACTTGATCAACTGACCAGGTGTGCAGCTCTTGAGCTGGCTGAAGACAAGGTACGTGTTAACGCAGTTAACCCCGGAGTCGTCGTTTCAAACCTTCATAAGAGAAGCGGGCTGGATGAGGAGGAGTACGAGGCATTCCTTGAACATTCAAAGACCACTCATCCGCTGGGAAGAGTTGGACAGCCGGAGGAAATTGCGGACCTCATCTATTTTCTCGCCTCGGACAACGCGGGCTGGATCACGGGCGGGACATTTGAAATCGACGGCGGACGCAGCCTGACCTGCGCCAGGTAATCGTATGAAAATTGAGTTGTTACCCAGTACAATTGAGAACGGCCGCGCTGTGAACCGGCAGCATCTGTCGTGCTTTGTTCTGGATGACAAGATTGCCATCGATGCAGGCTGCCTTCCGCTTGGGGCCAGCAGGGTGCAGATTCAAAATATTCGGGATGTTGTTCTCACTCACGCACATATTGATCACATTGCCGGTCTTCCGCTTTTTATCGATGATCTCTTTTCTGAACTCAAGAGCCCGGTAAAGGTTCATTCCGCAGAAGAAGTTAATGCGGTTCTTCAAAAACATATCTTTAATTGGGAAGTCTATCCGGATTTTTCGGAACTGGAGAATGAAAATGGTCCTGTGCTTGAGTATGTGGATTTCGAACCCGGGGCATCTTTCGCGATTGGAGACTTTTCAATCAGGGGAATTCCGGTTAATCACAAAGTCCCTTCATATGGGTTCGTTGTAGAGAAAGAGAAGAAGACCCTTGCCCTGACCGGGGATACCGCAGAAATGAATGGTTTTTGGTCGGAGGTGAATGGCTGTGAAACGTTAGAAGCACTCCTTGTCGAATGCGCTTTTCCGAATGAGCTGTCAGAGCTTGCGGAGGTTTCACATCACCTTACCCCGAACCGCCTGGCGGCTGAACTGGATCGTTTCGAAGTGGATTGCCCGGTTTTGGCGATCAATCTTAAGCCGGCTTACAGGGACGATACCGAAAGACAGATAAAGGATCTGGGTATTGAGAACCTCTCCGTCATGGAGATCGGAACGCCATACCGGTTTTGAAGCCGCTCCCAATACCATTCTCACCCTCTAACCAATCTTTGACACGCCCCTCTTAAATCATGCTATCGTTACGGCGTATTGACCCCTCGATTTGCCAGTTCATTTTGGTGTAAAATTGAAGAAAGAGCCCCGTAAATTGAACGGTATCGGAAAGCCGATTAGAAATTCACGACGTTCCAAACGGAACCGTCCGTTTTGGCTGCCCGGACCAAGTTACTATTTCCTGAGCGTTGCAGTGGCGTTGACGCTTTTCTTTCTAACCTGGGCAGTTTTGCTGGAAACCGGTGAAAGTACGCCTTTTATTCCTGCCGGGATGGTCGCCAGTGTTTTTTTGATCGCGGCTTTCGTATTCAGAGAAGTACTGATCAGGCGCGCTCGGATAAAACGGCTTGAAGCGCAGCGGAAGCTGGACCTGAATCTTGACGGTGTGCCACAGGCGCCCCCGATAAAAAAGCCCAAGCTGTCTCTTGAGGAAAATGAGCGGTTGCTCGGCCGGATTTATGAGAAGTCTGATGCCGCAAGGGTGCTGCGACAAGTTCCGGAAGCACATTGGAAAGTTTTTGAGCTTTGTGAACAGTATTTATCTGACACGCGCAAAGAAATAGCGAGGACGCACGTAAATTCTCCAAGGTTTCGTCCAATCAACAAGGGCAGGGGTCGGGTCAAGAAACTGCACAAGTACCATTTGCTAAAATGGGCAAAGGAGCGCGCCGGGTCGTTGTCGTTGGATTCCAAGTCCTCGGAAGCTTCTCATGTCGAGAAGCTGAACCAGGCGGATAGCGCGATGTCTTGTTTGGAAACGGCTCTTGGGTTTTATCCCCGCGACAAAAACCTGTTGGAATCGCATGATGCTTTGCGCGAATATATATCTACGATCCGGATTTCGGAGAGAATTTCACAAGCGGAAGAAGCAGCGTCGTCCGGTGACACGGAGAAAGCCCGAGTTATTTATAAAGACATTATAATGGATCTCTCAAGTGAAAATTTACGCGCCAGGGAAAAGGAGATTATTGGCGAAAATATCAGAAACGAACTAAAAAAACTGGAAAATTTCTAAGAAACTAGTATTATCTTCTTGCTCTCTTTATGATTAGCCAAAAGTGTCCGAAATGCCGTAGTTCCCGTGTCAGGCGTGGATATCGCAAAACACCGATCTTTATGAAAGCGATCGGGAGGTACTATCTCCTATGCGATGCTTGTAATTGGGAGTTTACGGGGTTTGCAGTGCCTGGAACGGTCAGTTCAAAACCAAGTCGCCGAAAGACCCGAAGTGAAAAGCAGCCGGATTTGAAGTCGGAGGATAATGCGGATGCGGATAAGACGAAAAACGAAGGGCAAGTCAGAACAAAAATCCGTAAGCGGGTAAAGATCAAATCACGAATTTAACAGGAATGTGCAGGATTAAACGTCACGTAATTGCAGTAACGGCGTTTGTTTTGTTTGCTGTCTCCTCATTCCAGGGTCAGATCGCAGATGCGGGGCCGAAGTCTGAATCTACTGTCACACCGACCGAATCGTCCACCCCTACATTCGAGCAACTCAATGAACTAATTCACTATGGTGACCTGATCGATGTCGATGTACTCGGGTCCAGCGAATTCGATTGGAGAGGCAATCTAACCCCCGAGGGAACACTTGGCGGGTTGAAGTTTGTGGATGAGCCGATTCAAGCGCTATGCCGTAAGGGTGTTGATGTTGAGATCGACATCCGGAAGTTTTATTCGAAGTTTCTGAATGATCCGGTAATAAAAGTCTCTATTCTTGACCGATCGCAAAGGCCATTCGCAACGCTCTACGGGGCTGTCAAAAATCCGCAACGCTTTCGTTTGCTGAAAGAAGTGAGATTGAGGGAGCTAATTGTTTTGTCCGGAGGGTTCGATGAGAACGTTGAAGGAGGAATCGAGATTCTCCGGCAGCCTTCAGCGGCTTGCTTGGGATTGCCGGGCACGGCAGACGGCGGGGATTCAGGCATAGCGTATGCCAAGCGGCCGACGGAACGCCGCGTGATTGATATCAAGGAGCTTCTTTCAGGCGAAGAAGGAACAAATTTGCGGATTCTGTATGGCGATTTCCTCACTGTCACGACTGCTCTCCCGGTGTACGTGATCGGAACTGTACGTAAACCCGGTTCGATATCCATGAGTCCTGGTCTGACGGTAGAACGCGCCATCGCATCTGCCGGGGGCGTGATTGGGGACCAAAGCGAAATTGGAGTTCGTATTTTTAGGCGCAACGCAAGCGGAACTGAAATAATCGAAGTTACTCCCGAAAAGGGGGCGGTGGGCAGTAAGGCCGAAGTCCGAGAATATGATATAGTTGAGGTTTTCGGGGACGGGAAAGAGAAATTGCGTTATCCTCCGGTTCTTGAAAACAACATACGAAGAGCGGTAGACGTTAACCGGTTGCCGATAAGAGATATACAATAATTTTGGAGAAGTGCGGTTTTGTTGCCGCTTCGATTAAATGGCTGATAAGAAACAAGGTTACAGTAGACGGACCAAGGCGCTGTTTTGGTGCGGAATGGTCGCGGTGGTGATTGGAGTTTTGATCTACATGGAGCAGATTCCGATGTTGTACGTACTCGCGACTGTTGGTCTCGTCCTGCTTTTGGTAGTCGTAGGGTTCTCGGATCTCGAAAAGGTTGGACGTGACTCAATGGATGGGTTCGCGTCAGAAAAAGATTGATTTGTGATTAGGTTTTTGTCCGCATTAGCAGTGTTTTCATGCGCGGGGTTCACGTTTGTGAGCTCCGCTTTTGCGTATGCACCTCGGACTGCCGGGGGCTCATTACTCAAGTGGCGAAGTCAGCAGATCGTGATTTCCGTATCGAATACCGGGTCCGAACATGTGAGCGCTGCTGATTTGGAAAACGCAGTTCGGAAGAGTTTTCGTAAGTGGTCCGACGCTTCGGGGGTCGAGTTTGTGATCAAAAGGACCTCTGAAAGAGACGTGAGTTCGAGGAAATCAGGCGGCGACGGGTTCTCCCTCGTTACGATTGCCCCGACGGCGGCAAACATGCTTTTGTTTGAAGCGGATGAGAACAATTCCGGCGTCACGAGACTGTTTTTCGACAAAAAGGGGAGAATCGTTGAGGCAGACATAGTTTTGAATCCAAGTGCGCTATTTACCGTTGACGGCAGCAGGGGGAGCTTCGACCTTGAATCAACACTAACTCATGAAGCCGGTCATTTCTTAGGTCTCGCACATTCCGACGTTCGGGGTGCCACGATGTATCGGCATCAGGGAAAAAACGGGGTATTTAACCTGCCCGGCACCTATCCACGAACACTCGCATCTGATGACATGGCGGGTATCCGGCATATCTATGGTTCCCCTCGAAAAGGCCGAAATTCTTTTGGATCACTGTCCGGGGCACTTTCAAATCAACAATTTAAAGGTAGAGATCGTTCAGTTTGGCTTGAGTCTGCTTCGACCGGAACCGTTGTTGCAGGAGTGGAAGTGAGGGCTAATGGGAGTTTTAGTTTCAAGTCGTTGCCGGTTGGTGATTATTTTCTGATAGCGACGCTTGGGGATTATTCGATTATTAATCAGGGCGTTGGCGTTAGCATTGAGGCAGGTCGTGAAAAAAGGGTCACTGTTCAGTCCAAACGTAGTTCGTCCCCGAATCGGGTTAGGTCATTTGGTTTTAACGGCCAGATTTCAAATCTCGCTGTTCCGGTGGAAGCAGGACATAGATACACAGTTTACGCAAAGATCAACGGTGAGTTTTCGGATCGTTTAAGGCTGGAGAGCGGCAGTCCGGGCATATCTGTCGATGATGCCTCACTTGCTTTTGTTTATGAGCGCAAAGGCGAAACCGTCGTCAGCTTTGAAATTTTTGTGTCGGCATTTACTGGACGCGGAGAATATGCGTTTTCAGTCTATGATGGCTTCTCCGAAGTGGGCTATCTCCCTGGTGTGCTTATAGTTGACGAGGTTCGAAACCCTTGGCATAGTGCGTTTTTCTAGTTCGAAAACATCACCCTCAAACAAGGAAATCAGTTGCAAACATCATCTTTTCGTGTAGAATAACTCTGTTCACCTCCCCGGTGAACAATTGGTCACGAGGGGTGAGGACTTGTGACCTGTGGGCGACGGTGTGGGAGACGTCGCCCTTTTCATTTTTAAATCCTTCAAATCCAAACCCGGTGTTAATCAAGAGTGTTTTCTGAATGCAATGCTGAAATCGCATTCCTTTGCCCTGTCATGTGGAACTGCCGGGGCAAACGTATATAATCTGTAGCAAATTAATCAAGAAATAAACCGAAGCAAAACGGGGACTAGTTGTTTTTATGAAGATTCTCATCGTGGGTTCAGGCGGGAGAGAACACGCTCTTGCATGGAGTTTCAAGAGACGTAATCAGGACAGAACTATTTTCTGTGCTGACGGAAATGCCGGCATATCTAATTTGGCGGAGTGTGTGGATATCTCGCCTGATGACATTGAAGGCCTCGCCGAATTCGCTGCGAATGAAAAGATCGATCTTACATTCGTGGGCGGTGAGACTTCGCTTGCTCTTGGAATTGTGGACAGGTTTGAGCAAGCCGGTTTGCAGATTATCGGTCCAACGCAATCAGCCGCCCGGCTGGAATCCAGCAAAGCCTTTGCAAAGGACTTTATGGAGAAACACCGCATTCCGACCGCAGCCTACGCGAACTGTTCAAGCGCTGAAGAAGCGATAACGAGACTTGAATCCGGGGAATTCGGTGACGAAGAAACACCGGTGGTGGTCAAAGCAGACGGACTTGCCGCCGGAAAAGGGGTCGTTGTAGCGGTTGACAGAAAAGAAGCGATCGCAGCTGTCAACGCCTTATTCGAAGGCCATCTTGTTTCAAAATCGGCCGTTGGCTCACTCGTGCTCGAGGAATGCCTGTTTGGAAAGGAAGTGTCGTTGATCATGTTCTCTGATGGTAAAAATTTCGCCTTAATGCCTCCAACCAGGGACCATAAGCGAATTGGAGAAGGTGATACAGGTGACAACACGGGCGGAATGGGAACTGTGACTGATTCATCTTTACTGAGCAAAGAGCAAACGAAAGAGATCGCTGACTCGATAATCCGTCCTACTCTTGAAGGTGCCGCCGCAGACGGATTCCCGGTAACGGGAATCCTGTTCCTGGGCCTGATGATGACCGAGGATGGGCCGAAAGTGCTGGAGTACAACGTCCGTTTCGGGGATCCTGAAACACAGGCGATTCTCGTAAATCTTGAAACGGATTTGGCCGAGATCTGTGATGCGATGTTACAAGGATCTTTAGACCGGCTTGTAATCAATTGGAAAGAGGGAAGTTCTGCTTGCGTCATACTGGCTGCCGAAAACTATCCCAAAACGCCGCGAAAAGGTGATCGTATTAATGGACTCGAAGAGGCCTCCGCCAGTGAAAATGTTGTTGTGTTTCATAGCGGAACGGCAATGGATTCTGATGGATACGTTGTCACTGCGGGAGGTCGTGTTCTGGGAGTGACTGCTGTCGCTTCAAATCTCTCCAACTCCCTTCACAGGGCATACAAGGCCGCGAATAAGATCAGCTGGGAAGGAATGTACTTCAGGCGAGATATCGGGAAATGACAGACGGACGAAGATACAGGTACTACGATCTGATAATGGCCGTTTTTGTGACGGTCTTGCTTTGTTCGAACCTGATAGGAGTTCACAAGGTCTCGACAGTAAAACTGCCATTAATCGGAGACTTCATCTTTGGAGCGGGCGTACTCTTTTTCCCGATTAGCTATCTTTTTGGGGATATCCTCACTGAGGTTTACGGTTACGCTCGATCCAGGCGCGTTATTTGGGCGGGATTCGGTGCAATGATTTTCGCGTCTCTCATGTCAATGGTTGTAGTGAATCTCCCTTCCGCCGCTACGATGGACCCGGCGCGCCAGGAAGCCATCGAGATGATTTTTGGCCAAACTCCTAGAATCGTGATTGCTTCTATGCTCGCATTTTGGCTGGGCGAATTTTCGAATTCGTTTGTCCTCGCAAAAATGAAAATTCTTACAGCGGGAAGGTGGTTATGGACGAGAACTATCGGTTCTACATTTGCGGGAGAGGCAGTGGACTCACTTGTCTTTTATCCGCTTGCGTTTTTAGGAATTTGGTCAATCCGCCAGGTTATTAGCGTGATGATCGGCAATTATCTCCTGAAAGTATTATGGGAGGTTCTGGCAACTCCATTCACTTACAAGATCGTAGGCTTTCTGAAGCGAGCAGAAGATGTAGATTACTACGATCGGGATACGAATTTTAACCCTTTCACGATTGCGACATAAAATATGGGAACAAGCATATACGAAGACATCGAACCTGCGGATTTTTCTGAAATCGATTCCTACAGCCTTAATGATCGAAAGAGCAAGGTCGATTTGGAAGCTTTTGCTTCGGTTGTCGGAGCCGGAAATTCGGTTTCGGAGTTTCTGGATTCGCTTCCGGATATATTGGGCGCGAAATCCCTCAAGTCATTGGCGCAAAAAATCGTAGAAGCCAGGAAGGCAGGGAAGCCTATCATTTGGGGAATTGGCGGGCACGTTATTAAGACCGGTCTTGCACCCATACTCATAAATCTCCTGGAGCGAGGCTATGTTTCCGCGATAGCCTGCAACGGCTCGGTGTTGGTACATGATTCTGAGATAGCGACGGTCGGGTTTACGAGTGAAGACGTGGACGCGACTCTTGGAAGCGGTTCCTTTGGCGCCGCGCGAGAAACTGGAGAGCTGCTTGGCGAGGCGGCCTCGATTGCTGCGGCAAAAGACATAGGACTCGGTGAAGCATTTTGCGCGAATTTAATCGAGAAAGAACCGGCCTTCGCTTCCAGTTCTTTGCTTTGTGCGGCATACCGGAATGCCGTTCCCGTCACGAGCCATGTGACAATCGGTGCCGATATAGGTCATTTTCATCCGACGGTGCGTGGTAATGACCTGGGGCAGGGAAGTCATGTGGATTTTCGCCTGTTCACCAGTCTTGTTGCAAAGATGAACGACGGAGGCGTGTACCTCAACTGTGGTTCGGCCGTCACGTTGCCGGAAGTCTTTCTTAAGGCTGTAACTATAAATCGAAACCTCGGTTCAATGGTCTCAGGAATAACTACGGCAAACCTAGACTTTATTCAGCATTACCGTCCCCTCACGAACGTGATTAAACGTCCTAATGCCGGTGGCGCAGGGAAGGGATTCGCTATCACCGGCCATCATGAAATCATGGTTCCGCTCCTTGCTGCGGCGATCGATTCATATTCTCAATAATAAAGTCCCATAACACTCGAACGACCGGTATTGACACCGATAGGGGATTCGACTATCTTGTTTGTTATTGAAAGTGGTTTTCAATTTCAATAAAAAGAATAATTCGAAGTGAGTAACGAAGGCGTCGGTTGGCGTTGGACTTCTTCCGAAGTAATGATCAGTAAAATCCTAGTTTCTGTATATTTTCTATTCGTTCTGGTGGTCGCAACGGCAGGGCAATCTGCAACCGGCACCGTACTGGACATAAACGGCGACGCAGTGGCAAATGCGTCGATAAACATAACCGCCCTGGATAGCAGAGTGAGCAGCAAAACCAAGTCCGGTCCTGCCGGGGAGTTTGTCGTTTCGGTCCCGAAATCGGAGTCCTATCGATTGGTTGTTAGGGCTCAAGGGTTTGCGGTTTTTGAGAAGACTCTTTTGGGCACTGCAACTGATGGAATCGGTATAGTGCTTTCTCCGGAGAACGTTGCCGAAGTCGTTGCGGTGTCATCAAGTTTTCTCGCGGGTACTCAGTCAGCACTCGAGCGAACCCCCGGTTCTATTCAAACGATATCTAAGAGGGAGTTAAAAGATTCTCGAGTGTTCAATTTTTCTGAGGCTTTGAGAAAAGTGTCGGGTGTCAGCATTCGAAACGAAGAGGGATTCGGGTTGAGGCCGAACATTTCGATTCGAGGCTCAAACCCGACGAGATCGCGCAAGGTCTTGTTACTTGAAGATGGTATTCCATTGGCTTACGCGCCTTATGGAGATAACTCGTCTTATTATCATCCTCCGATCGAACGATTTGAAACGGTCGAGGTGCTAAAAGGATCGGGACAAATCAGTCACGGCCCGGTTACAGTTGCCGGTGTCGTTAATTACCTTACACCAAATCCTCCGTCAGCACCGAAGTTCACGATAAATGTCACCGGCGGCAATCGCGATTATTTCAACGGTTCAGCTGGTTTTGGGACGACGATCGGTAACACAGGGATAATCACGAATTTTACTCGTAAACAGGGACTCGGTTCGCGGGAGAACATCAGGGCAGGTGTTAACGACTTCAGTACAAAGGTGATCCACACCATTAATCACTTAAATGTGCTGACATTTAAGTACTCACACTTTGATGAAAGTTCAACGGTAACGTACTCAGGGCTCACGGAAGAAGAGTTCGCGCAGAATCCCCGTCAGAACCCGTTTCGAAATGACGATCTTGAATTCTTTCGAGAAGGCTTTTCAGTGTCCCATTCAGGTGTCATAAATCAATTTTCTTCAATCACGACAACGTTTTATACAAGCTATTTCTCAAGGGATTGGTGGCGACAATCCTCTAATTCGAGCCAGCGGCCAAACCGTTTGGGCTCAGACCCGGACTGCACGGGAATGGCAGACCTAAATACTACATGCGGGAATCAAGGTACCCCCAGGGACTTCAGAACATTCGGCGTCGAGCCGCGGTTCAGCAGCTCGTTTGAAACCGGGCCGATAAGAAACGCTTTCACCGCGGGAATGCGAGTTCATTACGAAACCCAAAACCGTCGAAAATATAATGGGGATACACCCTTTTCCCGGGCTGAGGGATCTCAGCAAACCGAGGCAAACCTAAGAAACGCCCTGGCCTTTTCAACTTTCGTTCAAAATCGTTTCCTCTGGAAAAACTTCTCCGTGACACCGGGGTTACGCATTGAGAAAATTCGCTACGAAAGAAGTAATCTGTTGAACGGCGCTACTGCGAAAACCACAACAACACAATTCATTCCGGGGGTAGGTGTTGCATATAACCCTTTTAGCAACACGACTATCTTTGCAGGTGTGCACAGGGGGTTTGCTCCACCAAGTACTTCCGACATTCTTACGAACAGTGGCGGGGTCGTTGAATTGGACTCAGAACTGAGTTGGAACTACGAAGCCGGAATTCGAACCAGGCCGGTCAATTATCTTAGCCTCGAGGCGGCCTTTTTTAGAAATGATTACGAGAACCAAATAATTCCGGCATCGGTTGCCGGCGGTCAGGGGGCGGCCGCGACCAATGCCGGAGCTACGCTCCAGCAAGGATTCGAATTCAACGGAAGATTGGATACCGCTTCGATTTTTAAATCGGATTTCAATATCTATCTTCGTTCTGCTTACACAAATTTAAGCATTGCAGAGTTTCGGGCGCTAAGGTTTAGCGGGATTTCCGGCTCCACTGACATCCTAGTTTCGGGGAATCGGCTCCCTTATGTTCCAAAACACCTCGCAACGAGTTCGATCGGGTTTGAGTATCGTGGTTTTCACGCGTTTGTAGAAAACAATTTTGTAAGCTCCCAGTTCACAGACGACTTAAACACGATAGTTCGAATCGAAAACGGTCAACGAGGGCAGATTGCGAGCCAGTCGTATTTCAATGCGACTGCAAATTACAGGGTCGAAAGATGGAAGTCGACGATCTTCATTACTGTGAAAAACGCGGCAGACAAACTGCATATTGTCGACAGGACACGAGGGATCTATCCGGGTATCCCGAGACTCATCCAAACGGGTATCAAGATTGATTTCTAGGCGTCAAACAGAATGATCGTCACCGCGGCTTCTCTGATGTGTCTCTTTTTTGTTCTCGCAAATTGTGTGCTGACCTTGGTTTAGCGTAATATGCGAAATCATGAAGTTAATTTTGCTGGCCTCGTTGATTATCGCTTTGACCATCTCTGCAACTGCACAAAACAAGGATTACTCGGTTTTCGATTCAAATGGCGCGCCAACCGACATCAAATCAATCATTGAGCGATTTGAAGATGTAGACGTGGTGTTTTTGGGGGAGTCTCACGATGATTCGGTCGGACATCGCCTTCAGTTTGAGATTTTCAAAACCGCAGTCCTGAACTACGGGAAGGAACGGCAGATCGCTCTTTCGCTCGAGATGTTCGAACGGGACGTGCAACCTGTTGTAGATGAATATCTTGCGGGCTTGGTCACAGAGAAGCATTTTCTTGCTGCGAGTCGCCCTTGGGGAAATTATAAGACTGATTACCGGCCACTTGTTGAAACCTCTAAGGATAAAGAACTGGCTGTAATTGCGGCGAATGCGCCAAGAAGATACGTCAACATGGTCACAAGGTTAGGACGCGATTCTTTATATAAACTTCCAAAAGAATCCCGCCAGTGGATGGCTCCTTTGCCATACGGAAAGGCTTCAAAGGCCTATATTCAAAAGTTCAATGCTTTAATGGCCTCGTTTAGTGACAACGCTGCGCCTTCTAACCATAATCCGATTATCAACGCACAGTCTCTTTGGGACGCCACAATGGCTCATTCGATTTCTGAATTCCTGTGGTCAGCAAAGGACCCTCTTGTGGTCCACTTAAATGGTTCATTCCACACCGAGAAATGGCTGGGGATTCCTGAGCATCTCGTACGTTACAAAGAAGGGACAAAGTTTCTAGTAGTTACTATGCGGTATGAAAAGGAGTTTACGAGGTTTAATCCTGACAAGCACAAGGATCTTGGAGACTATATAGTACTGACAGATGCTCAAGCGCCACGAAGCAAGAGATAAAAAAAAGGGGCCGGGGAAACCGGCCCTCATAAATACTGACTAGATTTGGACTAGTTGCTCTTCTTTCCTTCAAAGCTCACCTCTGGGATTCCCGGGCCTTCTATTGTTCCGGTAATCTTGTCACCGTCAACTTTTCCGGTCATGTCGAGGACCATATCCTGACCCTGAATATTTACCGCGAGCTTCGCTGTTATCTTATCGCCATCCAGCTTTCCATCCGTGATCGTTCCGTTGCCCAAAGGAGTGCTGACAGTCCCGGTTACGGCATCGCCGTCCTGTTTCATTTCAAATGTCATTGGAACCTGTTGCCCGCCGGCGAAAGCTTCGACTTTCCAAACACCGGTTAAGCCTGGACCGGACGCGACCATCTCGATCTTCACATCCTTCGGGTCAACAGTGATTTCCGCGAGACGTTTTGAGACATTGGCCGGCATCGAAGACTGGTATCTTCCGCCCAAATGGATCGCGAGAAACTTTTCGGCCGATGCGACCATTGCCATGTTGTTAACAGGGCGTGCAAATCCATGACCCTCGTCGGGTGCAACAAGATACTCCACAGGATAGTTTCGATCACGCAACGCAACCACGATCTGATCGCTTTCACGTTTATTCACCCGCGGATCGTTCGCACCCTGGACCACCATCAGAGGGGTCGTAATCTTATCCGCATGCGTCAGCGGAGACTGGCGCATCAACTGCTTCCTGCCTTCTTCGGTATTCGGGTCGCCCATCCGCTTGTAGAACATCGTTCGAATGGCCTCCCAATACGGAGGTATTGACTCAAGCAGCGTGATCAAGTTTGAGGGGGCTACGATTGCAACTGCGGCAGCGTAGGTGTCCGGTGTATAGGTAACGCCGGCGAGAGTTGCGTAGCCGCCGTAGCTTCCACCCATTATTCCGACCCGCTTGGGATCGGCAATTCCCTCATCAACAAGGTACTTAACACCCCAGGTGATGTCGTCCTGCATCAGGTCGCCCCATTCGCCGTTACCCGCGTTCAGGAACTTCTTTCCGTACCCGGTAGATGCTCTAAAGTTGGGCTGAAGTACCGCGTAGCCGCGATTCGCGAGAAACTGAGCAAAGGTATCGAAACCCCATGAATCCCGTCCCCAGGGTCCGCCGTGTGGAAATACAACGACCGGCAGGTTCTTTGCTTCCACTCCCCTCGGAAGTGTCAAATAACCCGGTACTTCGAGACCGTCCGACGACTTGTAACGAATCGGTACCATCTTGGCGAGAGCTTTTCTCGGGAGGTTTTTACGAATACGGTACTGTAGCTGAAGCTGCTTTCTGGCTCGATTAAATATATAGGTCTCACCCGGTTCCGTATCAGAACTCGCCGAGACGATCCAGATCTTTTCATTTGTTGTCGAAGAGCCGAGTCCGATCTCTTTACCGGGAAGCCTGCTTTCAAGCCATTTGTAATCACGTTCGAAGGCTTTGTCCTTCCAGTTGATCTTTGTCTTATCGTCCTGATAAGTAGTAGCAATCAATTTCTGCGACACCTCGCTGAAAATCACGCCACCCAGATCGACTCTCTTATTCGGATCTTCTTCTACAAACGTCTCTTTTTTGGTCGAAGGATCAAAAAGAACCAGTTGAGTAAGGTCCCTGTCCCCCTTGTTCGTTCTCATGTAGAACTGTTTGTTGTTCTTATGAAATCGAATAGGAGCGCAGGTCTCGAAAACGCCGCATGAATAAACAACTTCCGGCTTTTCACCATCTATTGAGAGTATTTGGGTTTCGCCGCTTTGGAGTGATTTGACCGAAAGCCGCATCCTATCTTTGTTGTCAAAGACGATACCCTGCAACCGGTCCTTGTTTTCCATAATGAGCTTCTTATTGCCTGTAGCGATATCAATCTCGTAGAAATCGTGCCAGGCAGGGTCTCTATCGTTGAGGCCTACAATGATGACACCCGGCTTCGAGCGCGGGACGCGTTGAATCAGTGCTCGGATTTTCTTGCCGGCTGTAATGTTCTTCGCAGCGGGAGCAGATTCCGCACTTTCAGCAGATGCCGGATCAACAGCGTATACGTTAAAGTTTTCGTCGCCGTCATTGTCCTTTACAAAAAGAACAAATCTGCTGTCGCGGCTCCAGAAATACCCGGGTATCGGACGTTTCGGTTCTGCCGTCAACAGCTTTGCCTCTGAAAAATCGTCGTTGATGCCTTTGACCCAAATATTGCGGGTGCCATTAAACGGCTTAACGAATGTAACGAATTTCCCATTCGGCGAAATCTGCGCTCCGGAAATCTCCGGGTCTCCAAAAAAAAGTTCCCGGTCGATCAACACAGGAAGGCCGGATGTTCCTGAATTGGCGAATGTTGCAGTCGCAAATGTTATTACTAATACGATTAAAATTATCTTATTCATCTTTTCTCCACTAATAGACGCCAATTCCAACTAAGAATCGGACAAGAAATCTCCACTCCATTGGATCTTATTATATTTCCGGGGCGACCAGAATCCCTCAAAATGAGTGATCTGCGGTGCTCTCCCTTTACGTGCTACGATACTGATTACGTCATATCGTACTTTTTTGTTGCCGACATCAAAAACCTTCAAATAATTCCGGGAAGCTCTAGTGATCTGACGCTGCTTTCTTAGATTGACTGCAGATTGCGGAGCTGGGTCATCTGACCGGGTCTTAACTTCCACAAAACACACCGTGTTGTCTTTAACGGCTACAATGTCGATTTCTCCCGTCAATGCGACGCCCTTTCGGTTTCGACCGATCGGTGTTTTGAAATTCATAGCGGCTATAGAATATCCGCGAATTTTCAGGAACTCGGCCGCCTGGATTTCTCCGATCCGTCCCAAACGGCTTGCTTGCGTATCAGGGCGTTCGCTATGATTTTTCTTTCGGTTCATTTTGCCAGAGGTCGAGATTAACACATATGAATAAGTACACGAATACTTTCCGTTTGACGGGTCTGATCTTGTTTTTGGGCGTGGGCTGCTTTGCCCAAAGCGTATTGCCAAAGGTGGTTGAAACCGAGGCTCCAAAAGTGCATGCTATCGATCCGAAGAAACTCCCTCCTCCATTTGCTTCCGAAAGCGCGAGAAGGCCCTCACGTTTTGTGGATCAGCCCGAGAATGCTGAACTCACGGTGCCCAAGGGCTTTTCGGTTTCGCTTTTTGCCGATACGGAAATGTTTGATGATCGTTCGTATCCCCGCTTGATGGCTGAAGCCCCGAACGGCGACGTATTTGTTTCTGACTCCCGGCTAAATCGTATTCTTGTGTTTAGAGACGAAGATGGTGATGGAAAAGCGGACAAGCGGCATGTGTTTACCACCGATACAGTGCAGCCCTTTGGTTTGGAATTTGCACCCGGCAAACTCTATGTCGCTAATACTGACTCCGTTGTTTGGTTCGAATATCGTTCCGGAATGACCAAAGCGATTGGGAAACCTAAGAAGATCATTGACTTGCCCGGTCGAGGCTATCGGCAGCATTGGACCCGAAACATCGCTATCTCGCCGGATGGAAAGAAGATCTATGTCACGGTTGGATCGGAAACCAATGTTTCGGTGGAAGAAGACCCAAGACGGGCGGCGGTTTCTGTTTACGATATTGACGGCAGGAATCACCGAATATTCGCATCAGGGATCCGAAACCCGGTCGGTCTGGATTTTAACCCGATTTCGGGCGAGTTATGGACCGCTGTAAATGAGCGTGACCGTATCGGTGACGACCTGGTTCCGGATTATGTTACATCCGTCAAAGATGGCGGGTTTTACGGTTGGCCGTATTCTTACATCGGCAAGAACCCGGATCCGAGGCGAAAGGACGATATGAGGGGGGACCTGGTCAAGAAGTCGATTATTCCTGATGTGCTTGTCCGGTCGCATTCCGCTGCCCTTGGGATCAAGTTTTATGCCGGTGATATGTTTCCGGACCAGTACGAGGGAGACGCGTTTGTCGCGTTCCATGGATCCTGGAACAGAAGCAAACTAACCGGTTACAAGATCATCAGAATTAGATTCGATGAGAAAGGCAAGGCAGAGGGAAATCGTTATGAAGACTTCGTGACGGGATGGCTGCCGGATGAGAATAGTCGGGAAGTTTGGGGGCGTCCTGTGGGACTCCTGGTTGCAAGTGACGGAGCATTGCTGATTACTGACGATAACGGCAAGCGCATCTGGCGGGTTACTTACAAAGGTAAATGACAGGAGACGACCGGTGGCAAAAACAGTTTTAAAGATTTTCGCCCTCCTGGTTGTACTGGTGATCGTCGGTATACAGTTTTGGCGACCTGATTTCTCGAATCCGCCGGTTACCGCAGGACACAGGATTGGAGAGGTGCACGTGTTGCCTGAAAACGTTGAGCGGGTACTCAAAACCTCTTGTGCCGACTGTCATTCGAATGAATCCCGGTACCCCTGGTACAGCAACATTGCTCCGCTTTCCTGGGGAATACATGACCATATACGTGTTGGAAGGGACGAACTGAACTTCAGTGAATGGAAGGAGTACTCTAAGCGTAAACGGCTGAGAAAACTCGAGGAGATTTGTGAGGAAGTGGAGTCCGGTAATATGCCCCATTACCAGTATCTATGGCTTCATCCCGAAGCCGAAATGGACGAATCGAAGACGAAAATGCTTTGTCAATGGACCGAGGAATTGTCCGAAGAGATTGAAGGCGGTTCGAAGTGATGGATCTAAATTTGTTAAGGTTGCGAGTCGCTTTGCTGATCGCTTTTCTGTTCGCCGCACTGACGGTCAACCGTATTGCATTGGGAAGGCCAATAGGAGTCGGCAACAGGCTCACTCAGGATTACGAGCCGCCGATCCCTATTGTCGTGTCGACGAACTTCCATGGCGAGGGCCGTTCGGTTTTCAATAAGATAAACATTCAAAGGCGGATAGCGGGAATAGATCCGTTGGTTTGGGACGAAAGACTGAGTGAAGTCGCCCTGGCATATTCGAAAAAAATGTCATCAGAGTCGTTTTTTTCGCATATAGATCCATCGGGCAGGCTTCTTCCGGATAGGGCAATTGAAATTGGTGTCTCCAATTGGGCACGAATCGGAGAGAATCTGTTTCGAACGAATGCCTTCGGCAATCTCGCGGATTCGGCAACCGAAGAGTGGATAGGTTCAACCTCGCATCTTGAAAACCTGCTTGATGATGCATGGACCCATACCGGTGTGGGTGTCCATCGGGTTTCGAGCGGCTGGACATATGTCGTTCAGGTTTACTCACTGAAAGTGTAGCGGCCTCGGTTTTGGTTGATTCAAGGTTGGAACGAACCCATCTCTTTGTAATATGATTGAAGTTTATGGCTTTACTAGGAATAAAGCACTACCCGGATGAAGTCCTTCTTAAGGTCGGAAAGCCGGTCGACTCGGAAGAGTTTCAGAATGGACTCGCGAAGTTGGTCGAGGACATGTTTGAGACGATGTATCATTCCGAGGGCGTTGGACTGGCGGCTCCTCAGGTTGGTGAGTCTAAACGGTTGTTCGTCATGGACTGCAGCGGCGGTGAGGATAGATCGCGAAAGTTCGCGGTAATCAATCCTGAGATTGTTCGTGTCGATGGTGAGCAGTACGGTGACGAAGGCTGTCTTTCGTTCCCCGGCATTTATACAAAAGTCCAGCGGGAGATGTCGGCGGTTGTCAGGTTTCAGGATATTTCCGGAGAGATGCAGGAAGAGGAATTCACGGAACTTGAGGCACGTTGCTTTTTGCATGAAACAGATCATTGCGACGGTATTGTCTTTCTTGACCGGATGTCGGCCCTGAAACGGGAGATGGCGAAGCGTAAGATCCGAAAACTAAGACGAACCGGAGAATGGGATTAATTAAGCGCTTTAAAGTGCTTTAAAGCGCTTAAGCATAGGTGCTTTAAAGCTTTAAACAGCTTAATTAAGCGAAATCGAAGACAGGTATTTTCAACAAAGGCAGTATTGGAAGGTGATATGCAGACCAAAACAGGAACAGCTGAGTTCGCAAACGAACCATTCACAGATTACAAGATCGCGGAAAACAAACAAGCGATGGAAGAGGCGCTGGAACAGGTACGACAGGAGCTGGGTAGGAATTATCCGGTCGTTGTCGATGGGGAAAAAATAACTCTTGAGACAACATTCAACAGTATTAATCCGGCCCGTAAAGCAGAGGTTGTCGGAACATTTTCTGATGCAGACGGGGATGCGGAAAACCTTGTGGAACGAGCAATGAATGCTGCAACAACAGCGTTCGAGCGGTGGCGCTTTGTCCCGGCAGCAGAAAGGGCCGAATACCTGTTCCGCGCTGCGGGTATTATTCGCGAGCGTAAGCATTACTTCTCGGCGTGGATGGTATTTGAGGTTGGTAAGACTTGGGCTGAAGCGGACGGCGATACGGCGGAGGCCATTGATTTCCTTGAGTTCTATGGAAGGGAAATGCTCCGTTGGGATGAAGAACAGCCGGTTACGCCGTCGCCGCTGCCTGAAAAGAACAATTTTGAGTACGTGCCGCTCGGTGTCGGCGCGATAATACCGCCCTGGAATTTTCCGTTGGCGATCATGGCAGGCATGACGATGAGTGCTGTTGTTACGGGGAACACGACTTTGCTTAAGCCGTCACCGGACGCTCCAACGATCGCGTATAAGTTCATGGAAGTGCTTGAAGAAGTTGGTTTGCCAAAAGGGGTTGTGAATTTCCTTCCCGGAAGCGGCATCAGAGTCGGCGAGCTGATGGTTGCGCATCCGAAAACCCGGTTTATCTCGTTTACGGGATCTAAAGTAGTCGGCCTACACATTTATGAAGAAGCTGCGAAAACCCGTGAGGGACAGAGATGGATGAAGCGAGTCGTAGCGGAAATGGGCGGCAAGGACGCGATTGTAGTCGCTGATGACGCGAATCTCGATGAGGCAGCTCAGGGTGTCGTATCCGCAGCTTTCGGGTTTCAGGGTCAGAAATGCTCGGCATGTTCACGTCTTATTGTCGATGAAAAGGTCCATGACGAATTGTTGCAAAAAGTTGCCGATCTAACTTCGAAGTTGAAGCTTGACGTTCCGGATAACGCGGATACTTCGCTGACTGCCGTGATCAATCAGAAATCGTTCGACAAAGCGAGATCCAGCATTGAAACGGGAGTCGCGGAAGGCGGTGAAGTTGTCGTGGGCGGTGAGACGGATGATTCCAATGGCTACTATGTTTCGCCGACGGTAATCAAGAACGTGAAACCAAAAGCGACAATTGAGCAGGAAGAGATTTTCGCGCCGGTTCTCGCGGTTATAAAGGCTCGTGATTATGACCATGCGCTGGAAATCGCGAATGGAACCGACTACGGCCTTACCGGGGCTGTCTATTCCGAGAGCAAGGAAAGGCTTGCTCGTGCCCGCCGGGAATTTCATGTAGGGAATCTCTACCTAAACCGAAAATGCACCGGTGCGTTGGTGGGTGTTCATCCGTTTGGCGGGTTTAACATGAGTGGTACGGATTCCAAGGCAGGAGGACGCGAATACCTCCTTCAGTTCATGCAAGGCAAGTCAATTGCTGAGAAAGTTTAGGAGAGAATTAGCTTTGGATGCAGAATGACACATTGCGTGTCATTCTGTTTTTTTGTAACGAGGTGCTTATGCTGAAGTCGAGAGTAGTTCCGTTGTTTTTGTTGCTTGTTTTCGCTCTGCCCGTAGTGCCGCAGCAAACCAGTTTCCCGGTAAAACGGGAAGAGAATGCAGCTAGCTGGAGATCGTCGGGACTCGAAGCCGTGAGACGTGCGCGCAAGCGGAAGCAAAAAAGGCGCAAGGCAAGGAATGTAATTCTTTTCGTTGGCGACGGTATGGGCATTTCGACATTAACTGCCGCACGAATATTGGAAGGGCAATTGAGAGGCGAAAGCGGCGAAGAAAACCTCCTGAGTTTCGAGCGTTTTTCTGACTCAGCTTTTTCACGTACGTATAGCGTTAATCAACAAACTTCGGACTCGGCGCCGACAATGTCCGCGATGATAACAGGGGTCAAAACGCTTGAAGGGGTAGTTTCCATGACTCAGGATGGACGGGCCGCAGAGTCCCTGGTTGAGTTGGCTGAGAAAAAGGGCAAATCCACGGGTGTGGTTTCGACTGCCCGAATCACTCATGCGACTCCTGCAGCGTGTTATGCCCACACGATGAAGCGGGGGTTTGAGAGCGACGCGCATATCAAACGATTCGATCCAAAGGCATACGAATCTGGAGCAGTCGATATTGCAAGGCAGTTGCTGGAATTTAGTTATGGAGACGGTCTTGAAGTCGTTTTAGGTGGAGGACGTCAAAACTTTTTGCCTGCAGAAACCGTTGATCCCGAATACTCTGACGAAAAGGGCGTGCGTCTCGACCGCCGCGACCTGACCAAGGAGTGGACCTCGAAGTACCGCAACTCGAAATACGTTTGGAACAAGTCGCAATTCGATCAGGCCGATCCGGAAAGCACCGATCACCTCCTGGGTCTCTTCGAGCGCTCGCACATGCAGTACGAACACGATAGGAAAAACGACAAGGGCGGAGAGCCCAGCTTGGTGGAAATGACATCCAAAGCGATAGAGATTCTCTCAAAGAATAAGAGGGGTTACGTACTCGTTGTCGAGGCCGGACGAATCGACCACGCACACCATAATGGCAATGCCTACCGCGCATTGACGGATACTATAGAACTGTCAAATGCGGTTCGGGCGGCGGTGCAAAAGGTAAACCTGAAGAAAACGATGATCGTCGTTACCGCGGACCACAGTCACGGTTTTACGATTGGTGGATATCCGGCAAGGGGAAACAACATTTTGGGTTTCGTCAGAGAAGTTGCAGAAGGTGGCGGTATCGAAAAAGAGCCCTCACTCGACCGTACTAAGAAACCATACACAACTCTTCGATATGCAGACGGACCGGGACATGTGGAAAATGAAAAACGGCCGACGGATGATAAAGCGGTAACAAATCCTGATTTTAAGCAGATGGCCGCAATACCCCTTTGGTCTGAAACGCATGCCGGGGAGGATGTAGCAATCTTCGCCGAAGGTGTGAACAGTTGGATGTTCAGCGGCTCAATGGAGCAAAACTGGATTTATTACATTATGCGTGATGCCCTGCGGTTTTGATGAAGAAGCGAAAAATAGTTTTTATGGGGACGCCCGCTGCGGCCGTACCAAGCCTTGAGAGGATTGTTTCTGACGGGCATGAGGTCCTTGAGGTTTGGACACAACCGGACCGTCCGAAGGGACGCGGAAGAAAGTTGACGCCTCCTCCGGTAAAGAGTTGTGCCGAGCGTCTTGGTTTAAGAGTATTTCAGCCGGAGAAGATCAAGACCAAAGCGGTGCGCGCAAGATTTAAGGCCTTAAATGCCGATGTTGCTGTAGTTGTTGCATATGGACGCATTCTGACTAAGACCTATCTCGAGTCATTTCCCATGGGCAGCATCAATGTCCATTTTTCGCTCCTCCCGAAGTACCGGGGTGCCGCCCCCGTCAACTGGGCGATCGCAAAAGGGGAAACCAAGACCGGCGTGACAACGATGCAAATGGATCGGGGGCTTGATACGGGAGACATACTTCTTGTAAAGGAGCTTGATATCTTGGAGAACGAGACATCTCCTGAGCTTATGGAAAGACTGGCCGCGCTCGGGGCTGACGCAATTTCAGAAACGTTACGGGATTACGAGGAGATTGAACCTGTCCCACAGAACAACGACGAGGCAACCATGGCTCCGCTGTTTGAGAAGACAGATGGAAGGATCAATTGGCAATTGAGTGCAAAAGAGATCGCAGATCGCATTCGGGGCTTTCAGCCCTTTCCAAGGAGTTTCTCGACGATCGAGAGCCGTACGGTGACCTTTTGGGCTGCGGTCGTTGACAATGCTACGACGGATGAAGCACCCGGAAGAATACTTAAGGCGGATGATGATGAATTACTAATAAGCTGCGGCCGGGGTACCGTTTTAAAGGTCCTGGAACTGCAGGTTCCCGGAAAGGCACGTACAAAGACACGCGAGTTTTTAAACGGTGAGCGGCTGCGACAAGGGTTGGAGTTTAGCAATGAGTGAGCAATTTACGATCGCAACGTTCTATGAATTTGTCCCGCTTGAATCTCTTTCGAAACTGAAGGAGAGCCTACTTGAGTTAATGGCGGAACATGAAGTTTCCGGAACGATAATTGTTGCTGATGAGGGATTCAACTCTACGGTTTCAGGTAAGCAGGCGAATCTTGATAAATTTCTTTCCAGGGTTTTCAAGCTCTTTGGTGCAAATCCGAAGGTCAATTTTTCAACTCACGACAGCCCGGGCTTCAAGCGCAGCAAGGTAAAGATCAAGAAAGAGATCGTGACATTAAAAAAGAAGGTGAACATGGAATTCGCCCGCGGTACCCATGTTTCTCCATCTGAATGGAACAAGATAATTCTTGAGCCGGGTACGATTGTTGTTGATGCCAGGAACGATTACGAGTACAGGATCGGAACTTTCAAGGGAGCACGAAACCCTGAGACGGAGAGCTTTAGTGAATTGCCTGATTACTTTGAGGACCGGGATCCGCAGACACCCATCGCTATGTTTTGCACTGGTGGCATACGCTGCGAGAAACTTGCTCCATATCTTGTCGAAAAGGGTTTTGCGAACGTTTATCAGCTCGAGGGTGGAATTCTGCAGTATCTTGCTGACACCGATTCTTCCGAGAGTCTTTGGGTAGGTGATTGTTTTGTGTTTGACGATAGAATCGCAGTCGACCAAGACTTAAATAAGGGCTCATCGGTCGATTTTTCTACGGAAAAAGAGCTCTCAAGAAAGAAACAATAAGGCAGTTTTGCAGATGAGAGTTACGCCCGCACGAAGGTCCGCCTACAAAATTCTTTTCGAAGTAGAACACCGAGGAGGGTATTCTACGGACCTGCTTGCCTCACATGCGGATGATCTGGAAGAAAGAGACCGTAACCTTTCTCATGCGATCGTTCTCGGTACGACTCGTAACCGAATACAACTGGATCACGTCATCGACCTGTTTTCTTCAAAAAAAACGGGCCGACTCGATCCTGAAATTCTCACGATCTTAAGGCTTTCCGTTTTCCAACTCCTTTTTTTGGATCGAGTACCAAACCATTCCGTGATTAACGAGGGCGTTGAACTTGCGAAACTGGTTCGAAAGCGTTCGGCAAGCGGCTTTGTAAACGCGGTTTTGAGAAAGGCATCTACGTGGGACGGAAAACTGGACATTGAGGATGACCTTTTAAGGGCCGCTGTCGAAACCTCAACCCCGATCGGATTGCTGAAGAAATGGTCAGGAGAGTTTGGAAGAAAGGCCGCTATTGAACTGGCCGTCGCAAATAACACAGAGCCGAGGCATTCTTTCCGGCTTACGACTGCGTTCGATAGTTTGAATTCCAAACATAGAGATGAACTACTCGAGGAGTTCAAGAAAGATACCCGTACATCATCTTCCGGCCTTGTCCCAGATTCCTTTTATACCGAAAAGGTGACACCCCGGTTTCGTGAATTGGTTGAGGAAGGATTGATCTACTTCCAGGACGAAGCTTCGCAATTGGTCGCTCACATCGCAGCGCATTCGGCCGGAGAGAAGCTTCTTGACCTATGTGCTGCGCCGGGCAGCAAAGCGACACTCCTTTCGCGGCTACTTGGTATGAATTCTTCAGTTATCGCTGGCGAAATCTACTTTCGACGGGCTAGATTGCTGCGTGAGAATGCTTTGCGGCAACAGGCTCAGGTTGGAGTTATTTGTTTGGATGGCAGGGAATTGCCGTTTGGAAAAGATCAGTTTGAGACGATTCTTGTTGATGCACCGTGTAGCGGAACAGGCACTATTAGACGCAACCCTGAGATCCGTTACAGGTTCGACCCTGAGGATTTGCAGGTTCACACTGGTAAACAACTAAGTTTGCTGCGCGAGGCATCCAAATGCCTGAAAGATGGCGGAACGATACTTTATTCAACGTGCTCGCTAGAACGTGAGGAGAATGAAGACGTCGTTCACGCGTTTCTTGACTCGAACCCTCATTTTTCCTTGAAAGTGCCGGGCGCTGAGCCATTTGTTGTAGATAGTGAGGGATTTATAAGGACGGACCCTGCCGCATTGGGAACGGATGGTTTTTTTATCGCAGTCCTTGAATATAGGCGCGGTTGACATTTTTGATAACAGGCCCGAAATGGTAAAATTTTGTAGTTTTTTACACGTTTCCTGAGGAAATTTGTTTTCGATGGGTATATTTAAAGCCGGAATATCCGCACTAGGTAAGTTATTGATCGCTCTTACTCTGTTGGCTACGTTTATGGCTGGCATGCTGGGGGTGGTTTATTATCAGCTGCGCGGCGAAGAAGTTTCGATCCCGAAAGTCGTCGGGAAGAATTTTAACGATGGTCGCGAGGATTTGAGCGGTCTTGGTTTGCGAATCAAGAAGATTGCTACGCGTTACAGCAACGAAGAGCCGAATACCATCCTGGAACAACGTCCCAGGGCAGGCAGTATTGCCAAATCGGGACTGATGATCTCTGTGGTTGTGAGCGAGCCAAATCCTGATGGCAGGGAATTAACCACGGAAGTTAAAGATGACGAACAGGTCATTGGTGAGATTGAACAGCAGCCCGAACTAAAAATTGATAAACAGAAACCGAGGACGAAATCCAAGAAAACGAGTCCGAAGACTCGTGACGTTATAAAGAAGGAGCCGGAAGAAGAGAAGTCTGATGAAGCGGAAAAGGCCTCAGAAGCTAACCCGGTGCCTGGACAGGCGGACAGTAAAAAGCCGACGGTCAAGCCCGAAGAGAAACCGGCAAATCCTGTAACGACTCCTAAACCGGCAGCGAATCCTCCCGCGAAACCGCCGGCGGATCAAAAAGGCAAGCAAAAGCCAAAACCCAAACCAAAGGACAATTGAATTCTGATTGAGACAACCAGTCCGACCCTGAAACCAACTAATGTTTGAACTAGCACCGTCAATACTTTCGGCGGATTTCACAAGACTCGCAGAGGAGATCAAAGCTGTCCAGGATGGAGGAGCTACCGTTCTCCACGTGGACGTAATGGACGGAAGGTTCGTACCGAATATCACAATCGGCCTGCCCGTTGTTGAGTCTATCCGCAAAATTACGGAAATGACGATCGACACTCATTTGATGATCGTAGAGCCGAGCCGGTATGCGGTTGATTTCGTTTCTGCGGGAGCCGATATGGTTTCGGTCCATGTAGAGGCAGATGTTCACCTGCAGAGAACACTGACGGCAATACGCGAAGCCGGTGGACAGGCAGGCGTAGCGGTTAACCCGGGAACGCCACTGAACTCGCTTGATGAGATACTGCCATATACTGATTTCGTGTTGGTGATGTCGGTTAATCCGGGGTTTGGGGGACAAAGTTTTATTCCTACGATGCTCGACAAAGTGCGTGCATTGAAAGCAACGATCCGGGAAAGGAACCTGGATGTGAGAATTGAGATCGATGGTGGAGTCGACAGCGAGAACATCGCTGAAGTGGTCGGCGCCGGAGCTGAGATAGTCGTCGCAGGGTCTGCGGTTTATGGCGGCGGAACGCCGGTCGAATCGGCTAAAAAGCTAATTGATACAGCTACCGTTTGGGTGTAGTAGTTCTGAGGAAATTATGTTTGTAGCAAAGAGATTATTCGTAGTTTTGTTTGTAACTGCCCTTGTCGCAGGGACGGTCGTTGCGCAGCAGCCAACCGCATCGGGTCCTTATCAGAGGCTTGAAGTTTTGAGGTCTCAACTTGAGCAGGTCAAACGCTCAGTTTCAAGTACGGTGTCAACCCTGAAAAAATCGGATGACTATGATACCCAGAAGGACAATCCCGATTCGTGGTACAACCGCATGAAGGGATTGGAGAAGGAGACCTCAGGGCTTCTCAACGATGTAAACAGTCTCCGGGGTAAAGTTACAAGATCTGATCAATATGAAGCGTCAGATATCGACTCTGTTGAAGAGCGTACAGCTGAATTGAAATCCAGGGTCGACAAGGCGCTGCTGGAAAGTGCTGATGCGCGCGCCGCAGTTTCAACAAACGAAGGGAAACCGAGAAAGAAAAAGAAAAAGAAGAAATTCCTGTGGATATTTGGCGGGGGCGATAAGGATGATGAGTATGACGAGCTCATCGGTAGTGTCTCGCCCGGTCGTGATAGGGAGCTCTTTATAGTTGCGACTCGAGAGGTTCGTCGACGAAAATATGACGTTGGCAGACTGCTTTTTCAGACGATAATTTCGACCTACCCTGATTCGGACTATCTCCCGATGGCGAAGCTGGCTGTGGCTGACAGCTTTTATCTTCAGTCGAATACGTCTTCTTTGATCCAGGCAGGGGCCGCCTATCGGGACTGGCTCACCTTTTTTCCGACGCATCCGCTTGCTGACAGGGTCATGCTGAAGATTGCGGAAGCAGAAATGCGCCAGATTGGTTTGCCGGACCGCGACATAACGAATGCCCGCCGGGCTGAACAGAGGTTGCGGGCTTTGCTTCAGCAGTATCCGAATTCAAGCTTGCGTCCTTTGGCCGAAGCCAGATTGAGCGAAGTTCAGGACAATCTGGGCATGCACAATCTGATTGTGGGTAACTTTTATTACAAGCGTGCGGTGAAATACAATAAAGGCGGGCTGAAGGGGGCACAGTCCAGGTACCGTGAAATCGTCGAGAAATACCCGAAATTCAAGATGCTTGACGAGGTCCTGTTTAAGCTGGCGGTCACTTATCAGCTTGAAGAAGAGACTGACCAGGCTGCTCGATATTATCAGCAAATTGTCCGCGAATGGCCGAACAGTGAGTATGTCGCTAAAGCTAAAGAACAGCTGGAGCTGATCGGTGCTGAGATTCCCGAACCAAACCCTGAACGGAAAGATGTGCTTCCCCCCGAAAAAGAGTCGTTCTTCGAGAACTTCAAAAACCAGTTTTTGGGGCTCTATCCGATGACGATCGACAAGAACGGAGTTCTGATGACAAAGAAGTTTGATGAGACAAAGTTTGAATTGATCGATCAAGTAATCGAAAACGAAGGTGAGCTGAAGAGTTCACAGATTCCAAAGGCTTTGACTACTGTTATTTCGGACCGCAGTCCGGAAGGCGGAGCACAGTAACGCAAGCCTGTTTATTCTCATCGAGCAGGACTAAGTAATGAGAGTTATTCCCGTATTCGCAATTGCGGTCAGTCTATTTCTATCTTCTTTTACGTATGCTCAGGATAGCGTTGACGCAGTTCCTGCTGCGTCTCCTACACCGGATCCGACTGCACCCTTAAACGTCTCCAGGGAAAACAGGGCTGAAGCGTACGCGAAGCTACTAGAGGGGCAGCGCTATATTTGGACGGCCCGCAAGACCAATTCCGCACTTGCCCGCCGCACCTCGACCCGTCTGGCCAAAAACGCACTCCGAAAAGCGGTGGAGTTAAATCCGCGGCTTGCAGAGGCGTACACGGCTCTTGCTGAACTTTCGCTTCGGGGTAGTGATCTGGATGTTGAAGAAGCGATATCTCTTGCGACCATTGCAGTAAAAATCGACCCCGAGAATTTCGGTGCAAATCAGTATCTCGGTCGCCTTTACACGGTGAAGAGCGGGTTGGGACGTGGAAGGATTAGTGCTGAGTTCGCGGCAAAAGCGATCAGTTTTTGGAAGGTCGTTGGAAGGCTCGACCCCAGAAATGCGGAAGCGTGGGCCTTTTTAGGTGAGTTTTACAGGGCTCTTAATGATTCTGAGTCACGAATCTCGGCGTTGCGAAATTGGTTGTCGTCGGCGGATTCCTCGGATGCCGGCTTCTTTGTAACTGTAGTACGGGGATCCGAAGGATTGACTCCGTCGTTGGCCGCTTTACCTTTAGGTGAAGCACTTCTTGAGGCAGGGAAGCGGACCGAAGCGATCGCGGTGCTATCGAGAGCAGTGTCGGATAACCCCGAGAATCTCCTGGCCACCGATCTGCTGGGCCGATCACTGGAGAATGCGGAAACCGCAAGATTGAAGCCTGCAATTGAAGCACTGCAGCAAGCTGTATACACAAATCCTGAGAATGTGTCTCTGATCCAGCTACTCGCGGAAACACATGCTAAGGCCGGAGACCTGAAGAGCGCATCAAGTGTGATCAGGGCTTCACTTGGAAAGCTTGATAGACGGAAAAGGGCGGCAGTGTTGCTGTCACTTGGGGATATTTATTCTGAGTATGATCAAATTGAAGAGGCCCTTACAACCTATAGAGCTGCGTTCGTTGCACGGGGACTTTCAGAATCGACACTTGTTGGTGATTCGGACCGAGGTTTTGCTCTTCTTGTGATCGGGAAAATGGTTCAGGCGCTCCAACGGTCTGACCGTGTGTCAGATGCTGAGAAAGTAATTGAAGATTCAAAGGGGCTTTTTTCTGTCGATGACTTTGTGATGGACAGGGAAAAAATTTCGCTCATGCGGACAACAGGGAGAAGGGCGGAAGCATTGAATCTTCTGAGATCTCTTAGGCAGAAGGCTCCCGATGATTACAATCTCCTTAGAAAGGAGGCAGAGATTCTGACTGAACTTGGCAAGGTCGATGAGGCCGCAGCTTTGGTCGTTCCGTTGATCGAGAACAAGTCAGGTTCAGAACCCCAGTCAATAAAGTATGACGATTTTGTGAACCGGTTGTTTATTGCTTCCCTTTATATCCGTGCTGACCGGGCAGACGAAGCGATATTCCACGCGGAGAAAGCTTTTTCAATTGCGAACGGAGACCAAAGTAAGCAGTTAGCCGCTCTAAAGATTGCTTCCGCTCAGCGGATCGCAGGTGACTTGGGGGCTGCGGAGAAGAGTCTGAACGATATTCTGAAGATGACTCCGAACAACCCGATGGCATTAAATGACCTCGGCTCCCTGTATTTGAGAAAGGATACAGACTATAGCCGTGCCCTCGACCTGATCGAAAGGGCAGCAAGTATTGACCCCAGGAATCCGGTCTATCTGAATAGCCTCGGACTTGCCCATTTCAAACTTGGAAATCTGGATAAAGCTGAAACCTATCTGCGAAGGTCGTTGCGTTATGATCTCAGCTCAGTCACGGCGTATGAACGTCTGGGTGACGTTTTGTTAAAGCAGGGAAATAAGGTTGAGGCGCAGAATCTCTGGAAGAAAGCGTTGACTATTGCTATCAAAGGAACCGATGTTTCGAGAATCGAAAAGAAGATAGGTCTCTAAAAGAATCGAATCGCTTTGAATCGACCCGCCAAACCGGCGGGTCTTTTTTGTGGAAAAATCCGGTAATTCAGAGTTTGTTTAGAACAGGGAGCAGTCCGCTCCTGATATGCACGGCATTTACGCCGATAACCGATAAACGCAACCCCGTAGTGATGCGGGTGTACGCAAAGCCAAGAGTCTTGAACAGATTGTCTGGCTGCCGAAGTTATGAAACTTAAAACAATGCTATCGATCGCGATCGTATTTGTGGTTGGACTCGCCTCCACAAGCATCGCGCAATCCCCGAAAAAAGAGAAGCCGCGACGAATCAAGTACATTGCCGGGAATTCAAGTGGTAATAACGTCGACTCGTCCGGAAAAGTAATCCGCAAGAAGTCAATTGCGCTTGAGAGGTCGGAACTGGCTGATAACGCCGAAAATGACCTTCTGGAGAAAGAGACATTTGACTTAATAAACCTTAAGCGGATGGAGCGGGGCCTGCCTTCTCTGGCATGGAATCAAAGCCTTTCCAACTTGGCTCGCAAACATTCTGAGAACATGGCGTTGTTTGGGTTCTTTAGCCACACCGGAGTAAATGGTCGACTCGTTGATGAAAGGGCCGCGGACAAAGGCATCGATTACTGGAACGCTATTGGAGAGAATATCGCTTTCAATCAGGGAATCGAGAACCCGACAAGCTTTGCCGTGGAACGTTGGATGATGTCCGAGGGGCACAAGCGAAATCTGCTTGACGGTATGTGGAAGGAATCCGGCTTGGGAATAGCGGTGACCAAGGACGGCAAATACTTCTTTACCCAAATATTTATCGTTAGAAAATAGATTGGACATTTTATCTGCAGATTACCGCGATGCGCCCCCGTGCATTGCGGTTTTTCATTGCGTTCTCTATTCTTTGGATAATGCCGCAACCGCTGATAATCCCATCATTTGCAAAGATAAACCTAAAGCTCCGTGTGCTGGGAAAACGGAATGATGGCTTTCATGAGATATTTACGGTGTTCCATACGATTTCCCTGCACGACGAGCTCGTTTTCTCTGAGGCAAATCGTTTGGAAGTGACCAGTTCTGACCCGATGGTGCCGGAAGATGAGGGCAATCTGGTTTTTAGAGCACTAGAGAAATTCAGAACAGCGGCTGGCATTCAAGAGGGATTGCGGGTGCATATCAGGAAACGCATTCCATCCCCCGGAGGCCTTGGGGGAGGATCGTCTAACGCGGCGGTTGCTTTGATGACGGCGCGGCGTTTTTGGTCGACAGGTCTAACGACCAGGGAGATTGTGGAAATCGGAAACGAATGTGGGTCTGATGTTGCGCATTTCTTTTACGGGGGAACAACGATTGGAACGGGGCGCGGGACCGACGTAGACCCGTTGGATGACATAAGCATAAATCGGTTACTCATAGCGACAAACAGCACGCCAGTTTCGACTCCCGAAGCCTATAAAAACCTACATCGGGATGACTTGACAAAAGAAGGGTCGAAAAGTATTCTCGAACATTGCCGCGCAGGGGCAAAGGCCTTCTATAGTGGGCGGTTTGAGTTTGAAAACGACTTCGAAACGGTGATATTCAAGGAATATCCCGAAATTGAAAAAACGGCGAGATTGCTTCGGAATTCCGGGGCAAAACATGTGCTTCTTTCCGGGAGTGGACCGAGCGTATTTGGGGTCTTTGAAAGTCCTGAGGATTTGGAAGAAGCGAAAATGATTTTTCAGAAAGATCCGAAGGTGAGAACCTTTGAGGTCGATTCGGTTTCGAGAGCTGATTATTTTGAGAAGCTGGGGCAGGACCCGAAGCAGTTTCTCGAGTTTTGATGGGGCGTCGCCAAGTGGTAAGGCACCGGGTTTTGGTCTCGGCATTCGTAGGTTCGAATCCTTCCGCCCCAGCATTATTTATAACGATTGACGAGCGGCTGCTCATTAATGTGCGTTGCTCGTCATTTGTTTGTTTTTGAGACTAATGAGCGTAACGGGAAACATCAAGATTTTCGCGGGAAACGCGCATGAGGAACTTGCGAAGAAGATTTGCAGGAATCTTAGTTGCGATCTGGGCATGGCTTCGACAGACCGTTTTTCGGATGGGGAGTTTAATTTCCAGATCAGGGAGAACGTTAGGGGAGCGGATGTATTTATCATTCAGCCGACCTGTCCTCCCACTGATGCGAATCTGATGGAGCTGTTGATAATGCTCGACACGTTCAAGCGGGCATCTGCAGAAAGAGTGACTGCGGTGGTTCCATATTTCGGTTATGCCAGGTCGGATAAGAAGGACAGGCCGAGGGTCCCTATTGCTGCAAAGCTGATAGCAAACCTTGTCGAGTCCGCAGGAGCAGACCGGGTATTGACAATTGATCTTCATGCGTCACAGATCCAGGGATTTTTTGATATTCCGGTGGATCACTTGTTCGCGGCTCCGGTTTTCGTAGATTACGTTCAGGAGAACCCGATTGAAGATCTGGTGGTTGTCGCACCTGACACGGGTGGTGCTGAAAGATCGCGAGCTTATGCCAAGAGACTTGATGCAGGACTCGTTCTGGTCGATAAGCGGCGTGAGAAAGCGAATGTAGCCGAAGTGATGAACGTGGTCGGAGAAGTTGACGGCATGAATTGCCTGATCGTCGATGACATGTGTGACACCGGCGGTACGATCTGCAAGGTTGCGGGCGCGCTTCACGCGAATGGCGCCAACGAGATTTATGCGTGCTTTTCGCACGCTGTGCTTTCCGGAAAGGCAATTGAGAACTTACGGGGATCGCATATCAAAAAGATTATTGTGACCGACACCATTCCGCTACGGGAAGAAGGTCGCAAACTTGAAAAAGAAGGAAGGATTGAGGTTCTGTCGGTTGATGGGCTGCTCGCTACCGCGATCAAGTCGATTCATGATGAGACCAGCGTTTCGTTCCTGTTTATTTAGCTTTTTAGGTAGTTGTTATGGCAGAGAAATTTGTAGTTAAAGCATCGGTTCGTGAGGCGCGCGGTACAAATGACGCGCGTCGTCTGCGCCGGGAAGGCAAGGTTCCGGTGACCGTCTATGGCGGCGGTGGAGATGCCGTTTCAGCGGTTGCAGAACTAAAGGAGCTTGCGGCAATCATTCGTTCCGACACAGGTGCTAACACCCTGTTTACGTTGGATATAGAAGGACATGACGAGGCACGCGTTATCTTTCAGGACAGGCAGATCGACCCGGTATTGGGCCGACTTCTACATGCCGATCTCAGACGGCTTGCGAAAGGTGAGAAGATTGAACTCACGATTCCTGTTGTTCTGGAT
>JABDKD010000004.1 GCA_013003215.1 Pyrinomonadaceae bacterium | reverse complement strand
CCCATGGCTATTCTCGAGAAACACAGATCTTTCTGTGTTTCTGGGAAGCGCGGTCGCGTCATTGCTTCTGCTGGCATTGGGCTGGCAGATAGGACTCCTCAACGCGGATACGCCGGATTGGACATGGATTACGGCGATCCTGATGATTGATGTCGCCCATGTATGGTCGACCAGCTTTCGAACCTATTTTGACAGGGAAGAGTTCAAAAGCCGCATGTGGCTCTACATACTTGTACCCGTTCTTGGCTATCTGTTTGGAGTCCTGCTCTACTCCGAGGGCCGCATGGTTTTTTGGCGAATACTAGCCTACATAGCTGTCTTTCATTTTGTAAGACAACAGTACGGTTGGGTCGCCTTATATCGAAGAAAAGCCGGTGAAACGTCGAGGGTAACCTATTGGATCGACACGGTTACAATCTACTGTGCCACTCTCTACCCGCTCGCATTCTGGATGGCGAGCGGACAACGAAACTTCAACTGGTTTGTTGAAGGAGACTTTGCTCAGATACCGCAGATCATTGAGACGGCTCTCTTTCCGATCTATGTTCTTGTCTTGCTAACTTACTTCGCAAAGTCGGTGATATTGTTCATAAAACACAAGACTCTTACAATCGGTAAGGACATAGTGGTGATTACGACTGCGATATGTTGGTATGTGGGAATTGTCGCGTTGAACTCCGATTATGCTTTCACCGTTACAAACGTGATAATTCACGGTGTTCCGTATTTCGCTTTGATTTACCTTTACGTGAAAACGCGCCGGGATAAAGCAGGCGGTGTGTTTCGCGGGGTATCCTCGAACTGGATCTTCTTTCTTGCCACACTTTGGGCGCTTGCTTACATCGAAGAATTATTCTGGCACCGCGGCGTGTGGCACGAACGCGGATGGATGTTCGGCAGTTACTGGGATCTGGAAGCCTGGAAACCTTATTTGGTGCCCTTGCTCGCAGTACCCCAGCTAACTCACTATGTTTTGGACGGATTTATTTGGAAACGGAAGTATAATCGACTCGTATGAGGTTTTTGGCGATATTCCCAATAGCTTTGCTCTTACTCGCGTCTTGCGGAGAAGAGGGAAGCGATGACGGTCCCGGGATGCTTTCTCTATCTGACGATCGTGATGAAGCGGTAAGGCTTGTAGATGAGGCCAACAGCGATCTGAAACGTATTCGTGTGCTTTACCGCGAAAACAATTCCAAAGTCGACGAGTTAAAAAAGGCGCTTGCCGCGAGGGAAGTCGAAAAGGTAAAGAAGATGTCCGACGATCTTCACCTCGTGATTCTCGATGGCTATGTGCTTGCCGAAAGCGCGCAGGAGAAGATCGCCAAAGCCCGCCGATTGAGTATTAATTCAGACTTCAAATATTACCTGCAGCTCAAAGAAGAGAGCCTTTCGAAACAGATTAAGGCGTTTAAGTTCAGGCGTGATTCTGCCAAACTGTTTCGTGACAAATTTGGTTCGATTGACAAGAACTCGATGGAGGATGCGGCGAGAGCATTCAAGGAGAATGAGGCCAATTTCGAGAAGCACATGGCTGACGCCAGGAAGGTAAGTGATAAAGCCGACCAGGTTTATAAAGAAGCAAATAACCGAAAAGCGGGTCGTTGACCTGTGTAACGAATTATTGGAAGACGCATAGGTAATTGAAACCGTTCACCGGGTCGATCCTAAGCCCAATCGGTAACCACAGATTTCCCCCCAGCTTAGCCACAAAAAAATGCCGCGTTCCTTTTTAAGGGACGCGGCATTTCAGTTTTCTGACTCCAAACCTAGCCCGCATTTCTCAAAAGGGCGGAACAGGCACTTGAGAACTGATGATGGTACATAGTTTAAGGAAACGGGCGATTGACCGCCTGTTCCTAAAGGCATTCTCGAAAAACCCGGCTTCGGATCCCCGCCCAAAACTCTAGAACCATAGAATTGCTATGATTCACGAGTTTTGGACGAGACTCCTTTGCCGTATTTCCCGATAATACCTTTCCCTCGTGAGATATACGGGCTAGTTCGAATCGTCTTCAGATTCAACCTTAAGGCGATTGAAACGAATCTTTCCGGGCTTTCGCTTTTCCGGTGTGACAGAAAGAACCTGACGTCCCCTGTCACGGATAATTGTTACCTGTACATCGCCTTCTTTTTTGTCTGCAATGCCGCCGGTCAAATCGAAATGATTCTTGACCGGTTTGCCGTCAATCTCGACAATAATGTCACCAGCTTTCAGGCCCGCACGCTCTGCCGGGCTGTCTTTCGAGACATCGTTGATCAATAATCCTTGCCCGCCTTCAACACCAAAGTACTCACCAAGTTGCTTTGTCAGTGATGTAACACCAACACCAAGGTAACGGCCCGAGAAGAAAGCAAAAGACCTACCTTCACCTTTGGGAGCCACGATTATCGGAGCAGTTCCCCGCGGGGGCATCGGAACCCGAATGGCTCCCGGAACATCAGGCATTTCAGGCATATCCGGAAATACAAAGTCACCCGTTGAAAATGCCATCCCCTTTCTTTTGCCCATCGTTACAGGGATTTCCATTTCACTTCCGTTTCTCGAAACGCTGAGCGTCACCGTATGATCGGGCGCAACTTCACGGACAAGACGCGAGAATTTACGGCTGCTGGTGATTCGCTCACCATTGAACGCCAGAATGACGTCTCCTTTCTGAAGTCCCGCCTTCTTAGCGGCTGAGTCTTCAATCACTCGCCGAACAGCGACGCCTTTGACTTCGGAGAGCCCGAGCTCCTGGTAGTTCTCGCTCGAAACTTCCTTCAGTTCTACGCCGAGGAATCCTCCGCTGCCCCCAATTGCGATTCGATAAAGGGACTCAGCGCGTTTCTTCTTATCGGCCTTAGGAGCTTTCGCTTCTTGAGCAATTGCCGCGGTTGCTGAAAAAGCGGTAAGCAGTATAAATACGAAAAACTTGCGGTACATACGCGACCTCCAAATCTTGAATAAATTGTTAAATTAGTTAGTTACAGCTAACGCTATAACGGATGATGTACAAATTATGTTGCGTCGAAAGTGCCCGAAGGTTGCTTTGAACAGGGAATTTTCATCCTTTAGCCTATCTATTTTAACCGGGCGAGTCGCTCAGCGGCGGCCTCCAGAGTTTCGTCCTTTTTACAAAAACAAAACCTGACCTGTTTTTCGCCGAGCCCTTTTTCATGATAGAAAGAGGAGCCCGGGATAACAGCAACCCCGATCTCACGAATTAAATGCATAGTGAAATCCATGTCGTTGGCGAAGCCGAAATTCGAAATATCGGCCATGACATAATAAGCTCCCTCAGGACTGCCGCATTTGAATCCTACATCTTGTAAGACAGGTACAATATAGTCTCTCTTGCGTTGGTAATCGGCCTGGAGCTCGGTGTAGTAACTCTTAGGAAGGCTTAGAGCATAGGCTCCTGCCTTTTGAAGAGGATGCGCAGCGCCGACAGTTAAGAAGTCATGGACTTTTCGAATGGCACCACTAATATCAGGAGGCGCAATGCAATATCCGACCCTCCACCCAGTCACGGAATAGGTCTTCGAAAGGGAATTCACGACGACAGTTCTGTCACGCATTCCATCGAGCGTTGCCATGCAGATATGCTCTCTATCAGTAATCGGTGAGCCGTGAGCAGTGAGCGGTGTGTCTTCAGTAAGCGGTGAGCCGTGAGCGGTAAGCGGACGCTTTCCCCCTATCTCGCGCTCGCCCTCTTCACTGAAAAGAATGTGCTCGTAGATCTCATCGGTGAAGCAGATAGCGTCAAACTCAATACAAAGACCCGCGATAAATTCCAGTTCCTCTCGCGAAAAGACTTTTCCGGTGGGATTGTTCGGATTACAGACAATAATCGCCTTGGTTCGATCGTTGAACGCAGAACGCAGGCGGTCCGGGTCAAAACTCCAACCCTCCTCTGAGAAATCCAACGGAACATGCACAGGTTTGGCGTCTGAAAGAATCGCATCAGGCGCATAGTTTTCATAAAACGGTTCAAAAACTATCACCTCTTCGCCCGAATCAACCGTTGCCATTAGTCCTGCGATCATCCCTTCGGTCGAACCACAGGTCACCGTAATTTCTTCTTCCGGATCGATGTCGAGGTCGAGGAACCATTTGGATTTCTCTACGATTGCATCACGAAAGTCTTTTGTTCCCCACGTTATTGCGTATTGGTTGTAGTCTTCGGCAATCGCTTCCTGAGCTCGCTGTTTGATGTCTTCAGGGGCAGCAAAGTCAGGGAATCCCTGTCCGAGATTAACAGAATTATATTTCGCGGCCTCACGTGTCATTTCCCGAATCACGGACTCGGTAAAGCTCGCGGCTTTGGATGAAATGCGGTTCTTCGAATAGGTCGGTTTTGCCATGAGGGAAATTCTAGCAGAAAACTCGTTTCATGTGACACTGGAAGAAATTAGCCGCGGATAAACGCGGTAAGAGGCGGATATTCGCCGATCATGAACAGATGACTTTTAGGTAAGATTTAGCCGCGGATAAACGCAGAAGGAGGCGGATAATCGCCGATTAAGAGCAAATAGCTGATCGGGAAAAAATGGAACTCACTCACCATAGCAATATGTATTTGATTTATCAGCGCAGATCCGGTTGTTTCTGCGTTAATCCGCGGCAAAAATCCCGGAAGCTAGTCTTTTTGGCCAAAGCGAAATGTCACTCCAATTGACACCGTCGTGGAATATCCAGGAGTTGCGTGGATCCGTTCCAGTATAGGGGACGTGGGCGTGACCCTTGACTCAAAAAAGTTTTGGGTTTCGTAATAACTCTTGTTAAAGAGGTTGTCGACCGAGAAGTTCAAATCGACCCAGTTCCTAATCCGCTTTTTGAGTGCAAAATCCACGACATCATGGCCCGAGGCCCGAAGTGATTCATCAAAACCGTCAAGACGGTAATTCGAAATATGTCGCCAATTCAGATACATCTCCGTATCGAACAAATCGGACAACACTAGCCCTGCATTTGCCACCGTATGCGGCGCGGAAACCACAAATTCTCTCGGATTCGAGTCTTTGAAGTAGCTTCTCACGACTCTTGTAACAGATCCGTTTATAACTACGTTGCGATTAACGCGCGCAGACCCCTTCAATTCAAATCCGTATGAACGGGTCGGTCCGGCGAGCTCAATAGAGCCGTCATCGGGAATGTAGACCTGTTCGTTTGAACGCTCGATCAAAAAACCGGTGAAGACGCCGGAAAAAGCGGAATCGTTAAAGGACGTGCCAAACTGGTAAAAGTCCGTTGTGGAAATCGGCGGAGCATCCGGATTTTTTACAACGCTGCGAGCGTCTTGGCTTGCTATCCCACGGCCGTAATTCGCGTAGAAAGATACAGGTACGTCTTCAATCGGCGACCAGCTCAACGAGATCTTTGGCTGGAGCTTTGTTTCTGTCACTGAGCCGTCGATGCGCAGTTCGGCGTCCGAAATCTCCATGCCGGTCGCGGTATACTTGAAAACATCCCAGCGCAGACCGGTCTCTAGTGAGAGATGGCCATCAAAAAAGGAAATCGAATTTTGGACGTAACCCGCCGCATTCGAGATATTTGCATTCGCACGGGTCAAGAGGACATCCGGATTCGAGACATTACCCGGGAGAAACTTCCGGTTCGGATTTCTGCCAACCGACGGATACAGGCCTACATTCACCTGGTTCAAAAGAACGTCGCCGCCGAATGTAAGAACGGCTCTTCGATCGCCGATCTTGTATGGGTAGAAAACCTGCAGGTTTCCACCCTCGATCAAACGCGAATCGTGCTGCTGGATCTCATCACCATATACCGGGTCACTCAGGAAAAAGGTGAAGTTCGAATAGAGATCAAAGAGGCTTCTTGTTACAAACGCGTCCGCCTTTATAGTTGTTCCCGAAGCGAAACTTTGCCTGTAAAATCCCTTGATCGTGCCGGTATCAGTTGTCCCGCCGTTATCCGGATCAAGGGTTCCGAATCGCCCCAGAGAACCGTTTGACACGAGATCAAGCGGAATCTGTCCGGAGGAGGCGTACTTGTTTGTACCTAAGCTAAATCTCGCGCCGAAGTCCCTGTTATTGGAGGCATTTAGCGTAAAGCTGCCGGAAAAGTTGTTACGGCGGTAACCCAGGGGCGCTTCAAACGGACCGTCGGTCCCTGCATACTCATGAGCGACGTAAGTCTTCGCATTTTTGATTTTTGGACTAACTGCCGTAAACGTGCGCAAGGTATTGTGGTTGCCGCCCTGTATACGGAACGTGAGTAGATCAGGTAATGATTCACGGCTGTTGATAAGGACGACCCCGAGACCCGAGAAATCACCATAGCCGGCCGAGAACGGCCCATTTATGATCGTAACCTCCTCTATCAACTCCGGAATCACACTCTTAAGATTTCCGAGGTAGCCTTGTCCGTGACCTTGTGTACCCTGATTCTGTTGAACGTTATCAACCAGGATCTTTAGTCCGCCGTTCACACCGCCGTGATCACTGTTAAAGCCATATCTGCGTATTTCCAACGACTTCCCGCCGCCTTCATGCTGCCCCGCGTTAATACCCGCATTCAGCGATTGTATGAGTTGGTCGTCCCGTCCAAAAAGAGTATTGGAAATTACCGAACCGCTTTTCGAATCAACCATCGGAGCAAGAGCGTCCGCCTGTATGTTTACGCTCTCGACAACCGGGGGCACCACGAACTCAATCCTAACCCGGAGATCCGCGATTTTTTCATCCGGACCGAACATCCGTGTTTTGGGTTCGATGTTCTTTCCGGAGAACTTTACCGAAAGTGCTTTAGAAGGAACCCGTAGCGAGAATTTGCCCTCAGAGTCCGATGTCGTTTTTATAATCCCATCGGCAGTCTCGACCTCGATTAGGACATCGGGGACTGCCTCGTAAATATTGGTAATTACAACGCCCGAAAGAACCCTGGAAATCTGTAACCCGGCTGATCCTAAATTAGGATCTACGCCTTCAATGGGCGCAGATCTACCGGTCTGTGCGAACAAAGGCGCACAAAAAACCACCCAGAGAAGTAGAAAACAAGCTATTCTCAACATAATCCAAACCAATAGTCGCGGTGTGGCAAAGATTATAAAGTGTGGAGGCCCAAACAGCAATATTTATTTGGATCAAATACAAAAGAAGATAGGGTTTACGCACATAAACTATAAGGAGGTTTTTGCTTTGCTCGATTCTTTTGTGGTCATGAGGGATTCGGGAACATGCTTTATGAAAATCTCCCTAATCGTGTCTTCATCGGCTAAAACAAGTGACTTGCGAAACTCCGAGAGGATCTTTGCCACTTCTTCACCTGAGGCTGTTGCGAGCTTGCCGATAAAGATCTTGGGATGTTTTGTTCTCAAGAGATCCTCGCCGGTTATTTCGAGCTCTTCGTAGAGCTTTTCCCCTTCGCGAATTCCGGTAAACTCGATTTGAATATCCTCATAGGGCTTGAGTCCGGAGAGCCGGATCATATCTTCCGCGAGGTCGACGATCTTAACGGGATTTCCCATATCGAGTATAAAAATCTCACCGCCTTCACCGATAGCTCCAGCCTGCAAAACAAGCTGGGACGCCTCCGGAATGGTCATGAAATAACGTGTCATTTCCTTATCGGTTACAGTCAAAGGACCGCCCTTCTGGATTTGCTCCCGGAAAATTGGGACGACTGAACCGGCGGAACCTAGAACGTTTCCAAACCGAACCGCGACATAATTTGTTTCGTGCTCACGATCCAAAGCCTGGACAACGAGTTCCGCGATCCGTTTTGAAGCACCCATAATCGAAGTCGGGTTAACGGCCTTATCGGTTGAGATCAAAACGAAATCATTGACACCAAATTCGCCGGCAAGCTTTCCTATCAATTCGGTAGCAAGAATATTGTTCTTGACCGCTTCCGTTGAATTGGCCTCCATCAGCGGTACATGTTTGTGTGCGGCTGCGTGGAAGATTACCGCAGGCTTGTACTTCTCAAATATTTGACGCATACGCGGTTCATCACCCACGTCAGCGACCAGCGGAATGCACTTGACCTCAGGAAACTCCCGTTTCATTTCCCGGGTTATTTGAAACAGCAAAAACTCTGTGCGTTCAACAAGCAGGAGTTCCCTGGGTTCATAACTGGTGATCTGACGGGCAAGCTCGGAGCCGATAGATCCGCCGGCGCCGGTGACCATGACAGTTTTCTCGCCAAGAAAGTCGTGCAGATTTTTGCCGTCGAGCTCTACTTGGTCGCGTCCCAGAATATCCTCAATTTGCACGTCCCTGATCCGGCTTACACTTACATGCCCATGCGCGATCTCATTGAGGCTCGGTACGATTTGCGCCTGAACCGGTATTGCCTGGCATATATCCAAAATACGCCTGATCTCCTGCCCCCTGGCTTGATCGATCGCGATAACTACCCGTTCCACAGAAAACTCGTCGATCAGCCTTGCCAAATCATTAGTGGTTCCAAGGACCTTAACTCCGCCAACAGATCCTCCTTTCTTACTTCTGTCATCGTCTATAAAACCCCGGATATCGAGTTCCGAATCAGCCCTTCCCACCATTTCTTTCGCTAGCGACGCGCCGACTCGTCCCGCACCGATCACAAATGCCGGTAGGCGCCGCGCCGCAGGACGAGAGCCCGAGAAACCTCGTTTCTCCCGCACTTCATAAGCGAATCGTCGCAGCACCCTCAGGGCCAAAAGACCGGAAAAGGCAAAAATCGTGTCCATCAGGATGATCGAAAGCGGAACCTGCCAGCGTATGAACTGGTCCGGCGAAAGGAGAAGCCTTACCAAAACGAGAATTACACCGGATATTGCAGCGGCCTTGAGAAAGGCCTTGATATCCTCAAGGCTTACGTATCTCCAAATGATTGAATAACTTCCGGAAAGAAAAAGGGCCGCGAATTGAACAAAGATTACAAACGGTACCTGGTTGAGGGCATTGTCAAAATAGTAATCGTTCAGCTGAAAATCAAAACGAAGTAAGTAGGCAAGGAAAAATGAACCCGCAAGAATCGCGACATCAAAAATAAACTGTAGCGGTCGGCGAAAAAACCATAACGTGTCTCGTCGCGCGTCGCGTGTAGAAATCTTGTCGGCCATTATGTTTGAAACTGGAAGGTACTCAAACTATGAAACTACTTGTGAAAACCTTAACTGTCAACCGAAATTTTGGCTGAATACAACTATCCAGGAATAGCGCATTTTAAGGTCAAAGTGCTGAAGCAACCAGAGGAAAAACGTTTGAATCTCAATGATTTGTGGGGTATTCTAGCTTGGTTTGGGTCCATTATATAAAGAGGATTTTTAAGATCATGAAGAGTTTTATTGCAGTCGTTTCGATGTTGGTTTTGATGCCGGCTGTCTTTCTTGCACAGGATCTTGTGGTCGCTGAAGAGGATCGTGGATATCTTGTGCTTCCAGGCGACAAGATTGAAGGTAAGGTTCTAGGTGAAAGCGATTTCAACTTTGTTGTTGTGGTGGACGAAAACGGTCGATTCACGCTTCCATTTGTTGAATCGGAGATTAACGCGAAGTGCAAAACAGAACAGGAACTGAGTGCTGAGGTTAAGGCCAGGTACTCGAAGTTCTTAAGGGACCCGATGCTCAGCGTGACAGTAATCGAGCGGCGGCCCCCTGTTCCGGTAACTGTTTCAGGTGAGGTGAGATCACCGCAACGAGTCGAAATGAGAAGAGAGGCGAGGTTGCTGGAACTGATTGCCTTCTCTGGTGGTTATACAGAGGACGCCGGGGGAACGGTTCAGGTATTCCGAACGCAGATTCCTCCCTGTTCAAACGATGCGGTTACAAAGGAATGGAATGCCGAGTCCAATAACGGCACCGAAGTTCCCTCCAAGATGTTTACGAGAAGTAGTATTCAACAGGGCCGCAATGAGTCGAATCCGATCGTTTATCCCGGGGACATCATTCATGTTGAGAAAGCTTCGCCGGTTTACTTGACCGGTCAGGTTGTTCAACAGAAGGGTGTCTACATCAAGGAAGGCGGCCTTTCGTTGACTCAGGCTCTCGCTATGGTTGGCGGTGTCAGGGAGAAAGCTAAGACAAAGGATATAAAAGTCTATCGATTGAAGGGTCAGAATCCGAAAGACCGGGACATCATTGCCGTAAACCTGGACATGATAAAGAAAGGCGAGCAGGCTGACATCATGCTTGAGCCTTATGACATCGTGGAGGTTGACCGGGCGAAGGACAGTATTGGTTCCCAGATCTTTAAGATAATTACCGGAGCGGGCAGGGCCGGCCTCTCGACCTTCACTTCTTCAGGCGCGACGAGGATCCTCTACTAGAAAGATTTTATTTTGACTGGGAAAGACCACCTGGTTTGGTGGTCTTTTTTTGTCTCCACGGTTTTTGTTGATTGGAGATCAGGGATCAGAGTTCAGAGTTCAGAGATCAGAGTTTAGAGATCAGCGACTGGTGGTTCAAGGTTCAAAGTTCAAGGTTCAAAGTTCAAAGACTAAGACCAAGACCAAGACTAATTCCTATTCAGATCCGTATTGTATCCGCGTGGATCTGCGGCAAATAGGTCCAATCCCCGGGTTAACGTAACAGCTCCCGAAGTAAACTACGACATCTCGGCGTTTTCGTAAATTTCGTCAATCAGCGGCTTGTACTTCTCATCGACGATGCGGCGTTTGATCTTCAATGTAGGAGTGAGTTCTCCGCCTTCAACGGTCAATTCTTCTCTTAAAAGAACGATCTTCTTCACTGTTTCGAATCTCGCGAGTCCCGTGCAATGCTTTTCAACTTCGCCTTCGAAAAACCGTATCACGTCATTTTCAGAACAAAACTCCTCCGGTGCTTGCGCCTTCCAGCCTGACTGCCGCGCAAAACTTCGAAGTTGTTCGAAATCGGGGACGATCAACGCTGAAGCGAATTTTCGACTATTGCCAATAAGGACCACCTGGCTTACAAACCTCGAGCCCTTTATCATCTGTTCGATCGGGGACGGAGCAATGTATTTCCCGCCCGAAGTCTTGAATAGTTCCTTCTTCCGGTCCGTTATCTTGAGGTAACCGTCCTTGCTAAGCTCGCCAATGTCACCGGTCTTGAACCATCCATCATCACTAAACGCATCCTCAGTTGCTTCAGGCTTTTTGTAATACCCGCGCATCACGTTGGGACCCCGAACCTCGATTTCCCCATCCGAGGCGATCCTTACCTCGACATTTCTAATCAGTTTTCCAACAGTACCGAGTCTCTTGTTCACAGGGTTGTTCGTTGAAATAACAGGTGATGTTTCGGTAAGTCCATAACCCTGCATGATATCGATGCTTGCGCCCGTGAAGATCAGATAGATCGAATCCGAAAGCGCTGCCCCGCCCGTAATACAAAACCTGAGCCGCCCGCCAAAGAACTCTCGCAGTTTCGAATAGACAATTGCATCCGCGATCTTGTGTTTTGCGGCGAGTCCTACGCTCGCTTCCTGTCCGGAAGCCTCGACCTTGGCATGGTCTTTCCCAACTTCAATTGCCCAATCAAATAGCCTTTCCTTAAACGGGCTCGCATCAGCAGCCGTAAGTTTCGCTTTTGCGTAGACCTTCTCAAAGATCCTTGGCACCCCGACAAAGATCGTTGGGCGGACTTCCTTTAAATTGTCAGCGACTTTCTCGATCGACTCCGCGTAGTGTATCGCCATCCCGTTGAAGATATAGAGATACATTCCGGTCCGTTCAAAGACATGAGAAAGTGGCAGCACGGAAAGCGGGACATCTTTCGCAGAGAAGCTGAAGTGTTCACCGCTATCGATAACATTCGAAAGGATGTTTTCATGGGTAAGCATTACGCCCTTTGGTTCACCGGTGGTACCGCTTGTGTAGATAAGCGTTGCGATATCATCCGGTTTAATCTCGTCTGCTTTCTTCCTGAGATTTTCCAATTCGTCTGGGTTTCCCATTTCAATAAGTTGGTCCAGCGAAATGGTTTCTGGGTTACCGTCACCAGAAGGCTCAAAAATAACTACCTTCTCGATTTCCGGGCAAGAACTGATTGCGTCAGAGAGGCGGTCAAAGTACTTCTTGTTCTTTAGAAACAACACTTTAGAACCTGAGTCTTTCAGGATGTAAGATACTGAATCGGGAACCAGGGTGGTGTATATCGGAACGTCAACAATGCCTGCGATCTGGCATGCGGCATCGGTTATGGTCCAATCGGGTGAGTTTGGTGCGAGTATCGCGACGCGGTCGCCGCGCTCAACTCCAAGTTTGGAGAGACCAAGCCCAATGCGTTCCGCCTTTTCAACCAGTTCGTCGGTTGAGATTGGTTTCCAGGTTTCGCCGGTTTTGAAATTAAGCGCGTCCGGCCTGTTGTGCTCGCTTTTTGCATAGTAAAACAAGCCCGCAAGGGAACGGGGCTCAACCTCGTGCAGGGGAATTCGTTCTACTTTGTTTCGCAAATCGGGCTGATTCACTGTTATGCCTCTGCCATCACTCCGCCAAGAAATACCTTCATCACTTCATCGGCCATCGGTCGAAGTTCGTATTTCTTTTTCGAAAGAATCCAGTTTGTGACCATCTCATCCAAGGCACCAAAAAAGATCTTCGAACATATGACCGGGTTCAGGTCTTTTCTAAACAACTTTTCTTTCTGTCCTTCTTCAAACGTCTTTATAATCAGCTCGAGGTACTGAGCAAACCCGGCAGAAGAGAACTCACGCATAAACTTGATCGAGCCTCGAAGCTGAACCTGAAAAACGATCGCCAGGTTTCGATCGGTGCTCATCTTCTCCAGATGGAGTTCAGCGATGCGTCGTAGCTTCTTGTCGGACTCGTGTATCTCCTCCAACTGCTTCTTACCGTCACCGATGAACTCATCCATTGCACGGTCAAAAATGGAGTGAAGGATCTCTTCCTTGCTCTTGAAGTAAAGATAAACTGTGCCGTCCGCAATTTTTGCTTTGCCGGCAATGTCGGCGACCTTGGAGTTGAAATAGCCTTTTGAAGCAAAAACCTTTATCGCTGAGCGCAGAATCGCCTCGCGTTTATCGCCGCCGTTCTTTGTGTTTGGGTTGCGTGCCATAAATATGAATGAATCGTCATTCAGTTTACGCAACTATGAGTGTTCCAGTCAATGATAATCAAAGGGATTAGTCGATCTTACAAAAAAATTACAGAAGATACTTCAAAATTACCTACAAACATGGCATCAATACTCACCACAAAGGCGCAGAGACCAAAAAGAATTTGAATCGTTTTGAAGAAACGTCAACTCCGTAATATGAGAAAGGGAATCAGCCACAGAGGTACCGAGGAATGGAAGGCTGAGATCGCTCTACAAACCCAGCTTGATCTCATCGGACTCCCCGACGCTGCTGTGGTTCTGTTTTTCCGGAGCCTACAATTTTGGCAGTGGAATTCGACCGGTCTCGTTAGGAATGTCGCCAAATCGATTGTTTTGCCAATCATCTTTGGCGGCCTCGATTCGTTCCCTGGAAGACGACACAAAATTCCAGTACATGAATCTCTTAGACTCAAGTGCCGGTCCGCCAAGGATCATGAATCGTGATTTCGGTCCGGCAGAAACCTGTGCATCAACGCCGCTTTTGAGTACCGCCAGTTCACCCGGGCCGCAAGCCTTCCCACCGATCTCAAAAGTCCCGCTTAGACCATATACAGCTCGTTCTTCGATTTCTCGACCAAGTTCCATAATGCCGCCTTTTTCAGACATGCATTCCACATAAAACGGATCGCCAAGCGTTTCGACAGGCGAAGAAGTATCGAAATACTCTCCAAGGATCAATTTCAAAGAAACACCGTCGAGCTCGAGTTCAGGTAATTCGCTCGATGGATGATGCGAGAATGCCGGATCGCTTTCCTCATGTTTCTCAGGCAGAGCCACCCAGGTCTGCAGGCCCGCGATGGGATCTCCTTCAGCGTTGCCGGCATCCGAAACACGCTCAGAATGAACTATGCCCAAACCGGCAGACATCCAGTTGACTTCACCCGGCACGATTCGTTGAACGTTTCCGATCGAGTCGCGGTGAGTCATATGTCCGGAGAAAAGATAAGTTACCGTCGCGAGGCCAATGTGCGGATGGGGAAGTATGTCCAAAGAAGAATCATTTACAGCCTCAAAGGGTCCAAAATCGTCAACAAAAACAAATGGTCCGACGGATCTGCGCTTTGCGAATGGCAGGATACGCCTGACCTCTATGGGGCCAATGCTGCGTGTGCGATAAGGAATGACTGTTTCGATCATGAGTATAGAAAAACCCGCTCGAAAGCGGGTCTTTCAAAAATCTGGCGGAGAAGACAGGACTCGAACCTGCAAGCCCGTAAGGGCGGCGGTTTTCAAGACCGCTGCATTACCAATTATGCTACTTCTCCACGCAAAAAATTGGCAATCAAAATATACCATAAGAATTGCCACAGAGGCACAGAGGATCCGTGGATTTTCGTTTCGCTAAATTCAAACTAGATTTTCAAGGGGATCTCGCTCAAACGCAAAACAAAATCGGCTCTCTGTGCCTCTGTGGCTAGATTTCTTTCTATAAACTTGCGGCAACTGTTGGCTGATCTTTGAGAAGCTTATCGATGGTCTTTTTGATCTTCTTGGTCTTATCGAATCCTTCACCCTTGTAAACCACGGTTCCTTGCTGGTCGATTATGAAATGCGAAGGGAAGCCCATATTGAGTCTTCCGTTGCTGTCCCTGGAAGCATACTTCAGAAGAACACCAAAGCTTTGAGGAACGATCTTGAACTGGAACGGCTTCTTTTTCAGAAAGACATCGAGCTTCTTCTTGTCCTGCCACGCCATACCCAAGAACACAACATCAGTCGTGCCATACTTTTCAACAAGCTTGTTCATGTCAGGAATTTCGGAAACGCAGATCCGGCAGCGCGTGGACCAAAAGGTCATGACTACTACTTTGCCTTTTAACTGCTTGAGGTCAATAGCCTCGTCATTAATTGTTGAAACAGAGAAGTTTTGAGCAGCCGTACCGGTGCTCTGCTGCGCAAAAGCAGCAAAACTAAACAGAAGTGTAAGTGAGAGAATTGTAAGAATTCGCATAGCGGCCTCATTGGAAAGGGATTGTGTTGAAGATTGTTCAACACTATTTAACACAGAGTCATAAACCGGACTCTTTTCCAGTAAAACGGAGGCCGCTTAAAATCGGCCGTATGATAGAGTTATCGGATGATTTTGGAGTCTGTTGACGCGGAAAATTTCCGCAATCTGAATGGTCGGATAGATTGTTCGGATTCTCTCAATATCATTTTCGGCGAAAACGGTATCGGAAAAACCAACTGGCTCGAAGCAATTTTTATTCTTGCGACCACTAAGTCATTTCGCACCAACCGTTTACAAGAGTCCATCTGTTTCAATGAGACCCGTGCGATTATAGGTTCGCAAGTGCGGCAGAGTGAAAATATCACCCACACCCTTCGTGTAATCCTCGAAGGCAACACAAAAACACTTACGGTTAATGACAAGAAAGAAGTGGCTGCAAGATTCGCGGCGGAGCTTCACGCCATTCTCTTTAATTCTGAGCAACTAGAGGTTGTTCGCGGTGCTCCGGCCGCAAGACGCTCGTTTCTCGATGAAGGCATCGTTTCGGTGTTTCCCGCCTATGTCCAAACGATTTCAGACTACAGAAAGGTGATCAAGCAGAAGAACTCCCTGCTCAGTTCCGCGAGGGACAATGAATGGGAGATCGAGAAGCTTACGGGAATGCTCGAGCCCTGGAATGAACAGCTGGTTGCTTTGGCCTCCAGGATTCATAAGGCGAGATCGCGATATGTAGAGCGTCTGAACGAAGCGCTTGAGAAAGAGCTTTTCGAAAGGGAACAGGTCTCGATACGGTATGCT
>JABDKD010000086.1 GCA_013003215.1 Pyrinomonadaceae bacterium | reverse complement strand
CGATAAACTCGCGGAATCAATGAAGCTATTCACGCCCGCGAATTTCATCTTCCCATTTCTGGCTCACGCCCTGGGCACTCTCGTGGCCGCCTTCGCTGCTGCGAAAATCGCGGGTAAACACGAGATGAGGTTTGGAATCGGATTCGGAATATTCTTCCTGCTGGGCGGCATTACGGCGGTGGCTATGTTCGGCGGCCCGATCTGGTTCATCGTTGCTGATCTCGTACTGGCCTATATCCCGATGGGTATTCTTGGTGCGAAACTCGCCGGTGGCGAATAGACGAGTCATCCGTTAATTGAATTGGAGCAGAAAGAGTGAATTCAACGTCCAGAACCGTTGTACCGCTTCATAACGATTTCTTTAATGACGGTCATTGGTATGTCCTTTCATCAAGCAGTTTGGGCGGAGGCGGTCTTGGAATCCCCGAGTTTTCAGAAAAGCTGCAGAGCGAAGACGTAAGCGTGATCAATGAGCTGCTCCGAAAGGGCATCTGCCTGCCGCTCTATTTTGGCTGTGATTGCGCGCTGGACAACGCGATTTTTGTCGTCGGGGATTTGAATGAACGTGAGGAAGCCGAATGGATCGGAAGGATACGTTTAAACCTGGAGGTTCCTTGCGGTGAGCTGATGTTGATGGGCGGAGGTCTGGAAGAAGACTTTGAAACGGCCCTTCCGAATTTTGAGCCCCCGGACCCGCATTTTCGATTCTTTCAAAAACTAAAACTCGAACCGGGCTCCTATCTTGTCGAGGTCTACGCATTCCTTGGCAGCTATCCGGTGAACGAAGAATGGGAGGAACTTGAGAACGAAAATGAAATGGACGAGTGGTGGGAAGCGAGTCGTCCCGGTGAAGCAAAGCCCGAATGGATCTCGTTCTTTAATGATGACGAGTATGTAGACAGCGAAGAATTCGAGTTTATCGAACACATCATTCGGGTTGTCCCCTCATCGGGAGAAGTACCACTTCCGGGGCTTGATGAAGAAACGAAATGGGTCGGAGAATTCGAGATGCGCCGACCTGAATTGTGCCCTAAAGGGCTAAAACGCGAAGATGTCTTGTGAGATGAGACTGCCGCGTAAGCATTATCCTTATTCTGGCGCGTAGCATTTGGAAATCTATAACCGTGGCCTCCATATTAAAACAAAGACTCCTTAACCTGGCGCGTAGCGGCAGACACTCTCCTTGCCGTGGCCTTCAGGCCACGGACCTTGAGGATAAGAATGTTGCGCCGCGTCAGTGGCGCTAGAGAATTCTTCGGAATCGAATCCGAATATGATAGATTTCTCAAAATTCTCACATAAAGGAGGCACCTCACCTGGCCAATACTTTTGCCTCACTCTATTACCACGTTGTCTTTAGCACGAAGAATCGAAAGTACTTCCTAAAACCTGACAAAGAAGAGCGGATTTGGGATTACCTCGGTGGCATTGCCAGGAACTGGATGCAGTTCCTGTCCAAATCGGAGGGATCGAAGACCACATTCATGCGCTGCTTCGCGCGCAACCAATACATTCGCCTAGCGGGTTATGAATCAAATCAAGGGAAGCTCTTCGTGATGGATTAGAAGTGAGTTCCAGGACCTATTTACATTCGGCTGGCAGGATGGTTATGCGGTGTTTTCGGTTAGCAAATCGAACGTGCCAATTGTTGTCGAGTATATTAGCAATCAAAGGAACCATCATTCGAGCCTTTCGTTTGAAGAAGAATACCGGAGATTGTTGAATCTCCACGAGATCGACGAGGTAAACGATCTTTATTTGTTCGGCTGATTCCAGCGCCGCTGACGCGGCGCAACATTTCTATCGTCTGTGCCCGTGGCCTGAAGGCCACGGCTATCGGACTCCCTGCCGCTACGCGCCAGGGTAAGGAAATTAATTCTTTGATTGAACGCTTGATCGCGTCGAAACTCTTCGCGATTCCGGCGCCGCTGACGCGGCGCAGCGAAATCTATTTGTTGCCCGTGGCCTGAACGCCACGGCTAGCAGACCTCCTGTCCCTCCGGGACGGAATAGGAATTCCGGATTCGTTCACTTCCGAACGCTGATCATTGATCTCTGATCTCTGATCTCTGAACCCTGATCTCTGATCTCTGAACCCTGATCTCTGAACCCTGATCTCTGATCTCTGATCTCACCGGGGTTCCCACCTGTATTCCTCAACCCTGCAAAATCCTCGCTCGTTGAATTCAACACCTTCAGCTTCGAGCAACTGCTGTTGAATATCATGCGGGGCAAGGATCCGTCCGGTAGAACAACCTCCCTTTGAGTTGATTACGCGCTGCCACGGGACGTTATCCACGTTCGCATTCCGCATCACATACCCAACTGTCCTAGGCGTGTACCCCTCGCCAAGCACGATAGCTATCTGCCCGTAAGTCATTATCCGGCCCTTTGGAATTCGCCTTACGAGGTCGTATACGTGTTTGCGGTATTCAGGTGTGTCAGTTTTGGGCATGTTCCTGAAAATCCCAAAAAGCTTGCCGCGGATTAACGCGGATCAAAAGGATCTAAGAAAAAGAACTTTTAAATCAGAATCGTCACTAAAATGAAATGAGCAGGCATCGCTCTAACTCCCTTCTTTCTCAAAATCCGCGGAATCCGCGTAGATCCGCGGCGAGAAGGATTCCGGAAAGGGAGCCAACAAAACGACTTCGTTGCTAAAAGAATCTTGCCCACATTTCCTTATTCTTTTCTTCGATCCACATAATCCGCGTAGATCCGCGGCGAAACTCTTACCGATCGATCTCTCTCAGCACAGTTCTCGCGGGTGACCCGTCGCCCATTCCACCCGCGATCTTAAGTGGCAGACAGATCAACTCATATCGACCCGCGGGCACTTCACTTAGGTCAAGTCCTTCCAATATGATCACTTCCTGCTGCAGGAATGCTATGTGGGTCTCCGGCTTCTCCGCGTCAAAGGCCTCAACTGATAAATAATCGATTCCGACGAGCTTGATATGCCCTTCGGTAAGAATCTGGGCCGCTTCGGGTTCGATATAGGTAAAATCCTTACGAAATCCCTGGTCGAAATCATTCCAAAAACTGGAGTTGCGGGTTTTGAATAGAACCCGCTTTATTCCCTCAAGTCCGGCTACATGCTCGGGTCCGATCGCCATAACATCTTCTGCAATCTCAATTACCCGGCACTCCCCGATGAGGATTCCAAGATCGAGATCGATGACCTTTTTGGTACCGACAATAAAATGGTTTGGCGCGTCAACATGGGTGCCCGTGTGAACCCCCATACAGATCTGCGAGACGTTTGCGGCGTCGCCATCTTCCATCGAAAGTTTCGACTCGATCTCAACCGCAGGATCACCCTCATAAACCGGTGTTTTTTCACTAATTGGAACTGTGATGTCGTAAATGTTTCTCATTGGCTTCGGTAGCAATCACAAAAGAATGGACAATTTACAATGGACAATGGATAAATTTGGCTCAAGTACGAAGGGCCCTTTCGATTCGCAGGGGGAAACAGTTCAATTTTCTGGAATTGTCCATTGTCCATTGTCCATTAGCCTTTCACCGCGTACTCATCTCCGTAATACTTGCTCGTAATTCTCGTATGAAACTCTATCGCCGAGATCGGCTCGTATTTGGGTTCTCCAAGCCCCGGCAATACTTCGAGGACCTCATCCTCCCAAACATAGACTGCCATCGGCATCGATATCCTCGCAAACGAATTCAGTTTCGGATCCGAAGGCCTGCTTACACGATGCGTCGTTGAGGGCAGCCGGTCGTTCGTGATCCGCTGCATGTAGTCTCCGGTGTTCAAAACGATCGTCCCGGGAGGGGCATTGAGCCGTATCCATTTGCCATTCTCCCGGTTATAAACCTGAAGACCTTCAACATTTTGTGCCGGTAAGAAAGTGAAGAGGTCCACATCCTCATGACCGAGCATTCTGCCCGCCGCTGCATCATTTGAATCTATATCCAACGGCGGATAATAGTTTAACCGGAACCCGAAATTGGTCCCGGTCAGCCTTTCATCATAAAGATGTTCATCCACATCAAGATATCGAAGGATGCTTTGCATGACTGGGAGTATGAGCTTCTCTTGCTCAACTACAACATGCCTGAAAATGGGTTCTTGTTCTGCTACCAGCCAGAAATCACGAGGCTCGAACGCCTCATCGCCATCCAGATCAAACGCTCGCCTGCAATACACCCAGCCTTCGACCAAATCGGGATGAATTTGGGTCGTTTCCTTGATCGGGAAGTAGCCCTGGTTTACCGATCCATGCCGTTGTGCCTCAAACTCCAGCCTTTCCTCAACACTCGTTTTTTCAAAGAGTTCTGCGATCGCGGTCTCAGCCTTCTTGTAGATCGAAGGTTCGATACCCGTATTCGAGAGGATCGCGAAACCGATCGTTTCCAGCGCTTCACCAAGCTCCTCTGCAAACCGCGCTTTCCCTGCTTCACCGCCTTCGAAAAACAAACTCAGATCGCACGTACGAATCTCAAATTCGTCGTCAAACTGCTCATCTTCTCCATGCTCGACCAGATTGTATTCATGGTCTTTTCGGACCTGGTCATACCTGCGAAACTCCTGGTTTTTCGCATGGATTCCCTCTTCCTTTTTTTGATCCGCAGAGCTCATAAAACCGAATATATATAGCCGATAAGAACGGATAATAGCACGGCGGGTACAGCCCATTTGAGCCACACATAAGTGAGAGCGCGGGCGCCCTGCGTTTCTTCATCTCCAAAAATCTGAGCGAGCGTCGCGGACTTCCCGAGGCCCCATGTTATTCCCGCAACTGCAAGTACACTTCCAAACACCTGCATTCCGGATCCAAAGATCAGGTCAAGGGTACCGATCAAATCCGGCTTGAGACTGACCGGTAAGGTTAAACAGACGAGCGCGCACCCGAGTCCGAGTGCGATCTTCCTGCGGCCGGCCTTCTTGAATACCGCGCCATCCAGCCCGCTCACGATCACTTCATACGCAGCAACCACCGAAAGAAAAGCTATCGCCGTCAAGGCCAGCAAAAAGACGGTTCCTACCAACCTGCCCATCGGCATTACCGAGAATAGCTCCGGCAGCGTCGCAAAGATGAGTCCCGGCCCGGCAGCGATATCAAGACCCGCAACGAGGATCGTCGGGACAAGAAACAGGCTCGCCAGCACCGACGCGCTTAGGTCGCCGAGACTTGTTGCGACCGCCATCCCAGGAATTTTTGTATCCGCATTTAGATAACTCCCGTACGCAACCATGAAGGTACCGCCCAGTCCCACCGAGAAGAACGCCTGCCCGAGCGCCGCGAACACCTGCTCCGCAGTCAGCGCAGCGAGGTCTGGTTTCAAAAACTCAACAAGCCGTTCCGAAGCGCCTGGAAGTAGTATCGCGTTGATGATCAAGTAAATTATCGCTAAGCCAAAAAATGGCACGAAGTACTTGCTGACGAGTTCTATACCGTCTTTTAGTCCCCTTTGGACAACAAAAAGCGCAGCGATTACCAAGCCAAGAGTTATTCCGTATTGCAGCCAGCCGTTACTCAATCCACTTTGAAAAACGGGAATCGTTTCCTGTGTGAATCCGGAGTAAACCGAAAACGCAGTCGTGAATATGACGTTCCCAACAACGACCGCATAGTACGAAGCCGCGATCAAAAGCGAAGTCATCAAAAAGATGCCGATGATCTTGCCCGGCTTCTTTCCAATCGCATTCTGAAATGCCCGTACGATCCCACCGCCGCCGGCTCGCCCCAAAGCAATCTCCGCCATCAGCGCGGGGACCGCAAATAGGAGCATAAAAAGGAGATAGACGACAAAAAACGCGCTTCCGCCGTACTTCCCCATCATGTACGGAAAGCGCCAGACATTACCAAGACCAACGGCCACGCCGACAAGGGTAAGAACCGCTGCGACCCGGGAAGTATATTTCGCTGTTGTCTTCTCCATGGCTTAGTCAGAAACCATATCAGTAATGCAACATATTCGAAATACAAGATCTGAACCCGAAACTCGAAACTCGGAGCACTTCTGAGGAGACTTGAAACTTGGAACCAGAAACTTGAAACTAACCGGGTGAGAATATCAGCCTCAAGCTATTCAAATACGGCACCTCTGATCTGGTCATTTCTTTACGGTTCCCGTCATGGATCGGCAGAGGTGATTCTCGATAACGCTCCTTCGCGTTCCGCCGCTCTCTTGGCGGGCAGAAGAGTTGATGCGGCGCTTGTTCCGGTTATCGCATATCAGACGATCCCAGATTTGTTCGTCGTTCCCGATGTTTGTGTCGGTGCACGTGAAAAGGTCCGGAGTGTATGCCTCGTAACAAAGGGAAACGATCTGTCACAGATAGGTTCGGTCGCCCTCGACACCTCTTCAAGGACCTCGGTCGCGCTTACTAAGATCATTTTTCGTGAGTTTTTTGCGGGGGATCCGGAATGGATCGATCATGAACCGGATGTCGACTCGATGCTTGAGTCCGCAGACTGTGCCCTTCTCATAGGAGATCCCGCGCTGACACTCGATCAAGAGTATCGAAAGTTTGACCTCGTCGAGATATGGAAGCGTTATACGGACTTTGGATTCGTATTCGCCATGTGGATGACCGGAAACCGGGAACTCGAAATCGATTTCAACGGAGCAAGGGACGAAGGTCTCACGCATCTCGATGCGATCATCGCCAACTATTCGGATGAGATCAGTCTTGCCGATGATGAAATGCGTGAATATTTGACCGAGAACATTTCTTTTAGGCCTGATGAGTCTATGAAGGAAGGTCTGAAGCTCTACTTCAGTCTGGCCAAAAAGCATGGGCTGATCGAGGAAGCACGGCCGATTCGGTTTGTTCAGAGTTGAAAAGATGTCGTGAGTAAGATCTTTTTGACAGGGATGAATGGGGTGAAGTGGATTGGAGACAGACTACAGGACCTCGCGGGTATGTCACGGAGAATTTCAATTGGTACCGTCGGCGTTAGCGGGCGGTTTTCGCCCGTCGCATACGCGACGGAAAACCTTATATCAGAATACGCCCGGGGCTGCGCGCTTCGCGCTGACCCACGGCTAAATTCTTCCTGTCGCTACGCGACGATAAAGGTATTCCGGATTTTCTATTCTCGACACTCTAAACTTGAAACTTGGAACTTGAAACTTGGAACTTGGAACTACCAGAACAAAGATCGCGGCTTACCAAAAAAAAGACCCTCGCGATACTCTGCGAAGGCTTACCAAAAAAGGGGTTTATCTTTGAATAATTGCTTAGAACAGTCCTGAAACAAAAAGCAGAAAATATCCGCTGAGTGCTATGAATGCGAGTAATGATATGTCGCTAAAAAACTCTTTGTTTGTTGATTCTTGCATCGTCTTTTTCTCCTCTAAGTTTTTGGAGAGAGCGTGGCGCTTTTTCCCGCGCTCATTTATTAGACGACACCCAAATCATTTTTGGCGTAATTTTTTAATTTTTTTTTTTTAACCAAACAGGTTCGACTGGAACAGCAGCAGCCAGATTGCCACCGCAACAAATACGATCAGACCTACTCCGCCGTTATTGGCGACGTTGTCGTCCTGCAATGTCCGTGACCTGTTAGTTCTTCGAAAATTATTCATGGCTTTAGGGCGATTGAAGTATTATTCGGCCTGAATATGTGCTTGGATTTAAAATCAACGAGTTTTAGTGAGGTGCGGCAAAGGGGGGACGGGGGTCCACTTAAAGAAAAGGCTCAATAGCCGGATATTTCCAGAGCGTTTAAGTCATCTTTTGTTGTTTCGTTTGTGCCCGCGTTTTGATAATTTATAAGAATAATGTCAGACATACAGGCTATCTTGGACAAGGTACTCGGCGGCGGACGAATGGACGCCTCGGAGTGTGCAACTCTTTTGGAATCAAACGACTTTGTAAGAATCGGTTTGGCCGCGGACGAGATCCGTATGAGAAAGAACCCAAAGGACGTTGTTACCTACATCATCGACCGTAACATCAATTACACCAACGTTTGCAACGTTGTCTGCACGTTCTGCGCGTTCTACCGGCGCCCCGGAAAGCCGGACACATACGTTCACTCGATCGAAGAGATTTGTAAACGGATTGACGAGACCATAGCCCTCGGAGGAACGGGCGTATTGATGCAGGGTGGGCTCCATCCCGATTTCAATATCGAGTGGTACGAAGAGCTTCTGACGACGCTGCATGCAAAATACCCGGACTTTCAACTCCATTGCTTTTCGCCTCCGGAGATCCACAACATCTCGCTGATCAGCCAATTGGACTACGTTACGATCATGCAGCGGCTCAAAGATGCCGGACTGAACTCCATGCCCGGTGGCGGCGCCGAGATTCTCGATGATGAGGTCCGAAAGCGCGTTTCTACAAAATGCACGTCCCAGGAGTGGCTGGATGTGATGCGTGCCGTTCACGAAGTTGGGCTTAGATCGACTGCAACGATGATGTTTGGAATCGGCGATGATGTTTCGCATCGTGTTAACCATCTTCAAAAAGTCCGCGACCTGCAGGACGAAACCGGTGGATTTACGGCATTCATACCATGGACATTTCAACGCGAGAACACAGCTTTGGGTCGAAAGATCACCGAGGAGCCGACAGGAATCGAATATCTGAAAATGTTATCGGTATCGCGGCTCTGGTTCGACAATATCGACCATATCCAGTCGTCATGGCTTACGCAGGGGCTCCGTCTCGGACAGGCCGCTCTGCGTTTCGGCGCTGACGACATGGGTTCGATCATGATCGAGGAGAATGTTGTCTCTGCCGCCGGTGCGGACACCGACGCGAACGAATCAGAACTCCGCTACCACATCCGGGAAGCGGGTTTTCGGCCCCAGCAACGCGACATCCTCTATAACTACGTCGACCGAGACGATATCAGTGACAAGAGCGACTCGATGGGACTCAAGGAATTGAGTGTCGCTTTTGCTGATTAGAATCTCAAACGCTTGCTCGGCCGCTTCGCGACCCGGCGGACGAGCCGTCCGTGCGCCGGCAATAACAAACGCAATCCTTCCCACCTACACTCTTGCACACCTTCCCTCCTTCACACCTTCACTCCCGCTTACCCGCCATCTGCCGATTGCCATCGCCTACCGGCGACGGTTCTCATTGCTCTCCCGTCTTCCCGCCCTCCGGCTATCCCGCCACACCGCATTCAGCGATTTTGAAAACGGCTTCCGTCTGCCTGAGACATGCCCAAAGCGAAGCGTCTCCCCTAAGCAAAGCGCCACCCCAAAGCGAAGCGTCTCCCCTAAGCAAAGCGCCACCCCTTTTTCGCTATTACAAAACTCTTACAATTCCCTTCTTAAATTCCTGTTAATCTTGATCTTGGACACTTATTCCCCTAAATTCCCGTCCAATTATTAAGAGGTATTATGGATAACGTAGTTGAATTTAAACTTACGACTCAGAAAAAGATCAATTGGTCGACCACGATCGCAGTTGCCCTTTTTCATATTGCGGCTATTCCGGCGCTTTTCATGTTTTCCTGGACGAATCTTCTCGTCGCAGTTGTCATCTGGTGGATCGCGGGGAGTCTTGGAATCGGACTTGGATATCACAGGCTTCTTACTCATAAAGGATTTAAGGCACCGAGATGGGTGGAAAACACCTTGGCTGTTTTCGGAGCATTAGCAGTTCAGGCCGGGCCGCTCGCCTGGGTCACCACGCACCGGATTCACCATGCGTTCACCGAGACGGACAAAGACCCGCACAGCCCTCGAGGCGGCGTTATCTGGTCGCATATCGGATGGATACTCAGGGGAGACGCGCAGATGCATAACCCCGAATATCATGAGCGGTATTCACCCGACCTTGTAAAGAACCCGTTTCTGGTCAAACTCGACAAGTACTACTGGGTTCCATCAGCGATTGTTGGAATTGCCCTCTTCGCATTTGGCGGAATCGGAATGGTTTTGTGGGGCATCGCGGTTAGAACCGTATGGGGCTGGCATGCGACATGGCTCGTAAACTCCGCTACTCACCTCTGGGGCACGCAACGTTTCAACACGGGTGATGATTCCCGAAACAACGGGTTGATCGCATTCTTGAGTTGGGGCGAAGGCTGGCACAATAATCACCACGCATACCCGCGTTCAGCGCGACACGGTCTCAAATGGTACGAGTTTGATTTCAACTGGATTCAGATCTGGGCGCTCGACAAGCTGGGCGTAATCTCAGATGTTTACGAGTTCAAGATCGAGGAAGATGTGAAGCCGCTCAAACGCGCAGCTTAGACTGCGCGGTTCAAAGTTCAAAGTTCAAAATTTTATTGAGTCCGGGTACCAGAAACTGGTCCCGGGCTTTTTGTTTAGGAATCGGGGAATTCGATCTTTGAAGTTAGATCTTTTGGCTTTGAATCTTGATTCTCGCATTTCGAAATATCGATCCTGAACTTTGAACCTTCAACTTTGAACGTTGAACTGTTGCCCCGGGACTTTGAACTTTGAACCTTGAACCTTAAACTACCGGGGTGCGTCGCCGTAAATCGACAATTTTTTTCGTAGTATTCGGGATCTGCCTTATCCTTTTTGCGATCGCGCTGCAGGTCGGCTGGATACTCCTGAACCTACAACAGATTGCGATGCTTGTGTTCGGCATCATATTCTTCGCGGCGATAATCACCGGATTGGTCCTAAACACCACTTTTCTTGTTCGTGAAATACGTCGAAACGAGCAGCAAAACGCGTTTCTCAACGCGATGACCCACGAACTGAAGACACCAATCGCCTCTATCAAGCTTTACCTGGAAACAGTAAAGACACGCGATCTACCTGAGGAAAAACGCCGGGAATTCTACGATGTAATGCTCTCGGACAGCGACCGGCTTTTGAACACGGTTGAGCAGGTACTCCAGGCTAGTAGAACACGTGAGAAAAAACGCGAACTGAATTATTCCGATGTAAAGATTGCAGAATTGATCGCGGAATCTGTTCGAGTGGTCCGATCCCGGTACAACCTTGTCAAAGAAGAAATCGTTGTGGGCGATTTTGACAACGACATTACTGTGGAAGGTGATTTGAGCGAACTCAAGACCGCTTTTGGAAACTTGCTGGACAATGCGGTCAAGTATTCAAACGATGAGATTAATATTTCGGTGCGGGGAAGAGTCAGAACCGGAGGCTGGATCGATATTTACGTAAAGGACAACGGCTATGGAATCCCGGCCTCTGAGGTAAGGAGAGTCTTTCGTCGTTTTTATCGCGTGCCGAATGAATCCGCTGACAACACCAAAGGTACCGGACTCGGCTTATATATCGTTGAGTCGATAATAAAAAAGCATGGCGGAAAGGTTTTTGCCAAAAGCCGGGGAATCGGTTTTGGCAGCACCTTTACAGTCAGGCTGCCGATCAAGAAAAAGGCTGATTCCCCCGAGTAGATTTCGAACCGATTTCTGCGCCATGCATGTCTAGTTTTCCAGACATCCTCCATTTTTCATTATCAATTATCCATTTCGTCCGCGGGACATTTGACGCGAACCCCTATCTTCTTGGTCAATAAAAAAAGGGCCGCCGTCGCCGGCGACCCGAGTACTGAAGCTCGATTTTGCCTACCTAGCTTCGAGAATAATGTTGAATGGCGTTTCCGTGGCCCTGCGAAGGGTTTCGAAACCGCCTTCCGTTACCACTTCACGCAGCCGCTGTTCTCCCGCCTGTGCGCCAAGTGCAGCGCCTACTTCCTGGGCCAACGATGCCGGAGTGCAGATCATTGTCGATGCCGAGTAGTAAATACGACCGACCGGGTTGTGGTTGCTCTCAGGTGTGTCACCTGCATACGGCTCCACGATCAACCATGATCCGCCTTCGCTCAGAGACTCTTTGATATGCTTTGACGCCCCAACGGGATCACCCATGTCGTGGAGACAATCAAAGGTGCAAACGAGGTCATAGCCTTCGCCCGTGAAGTGTTTCGAGTCGATAGCCTCAAATGTAATCCTGTCCGCAACGCCCGCTTCTTCAGCCTTTTGGCGAGCGATTTCAATGGAACCCGCATGGTAGTCAAATGCGTAGAATTCCGAGTTCGGATAGGCCTTCGCCATGAGAATCGTCGAGGCACCGTGTCCGCACCCAACGTCAGCTACTTTCCCGCCTGCTTTTAGCTTTTCTTCAACCCCGTCCAGGGCAGGAATCCAGTCAGCTACAAGATGCGCACCATAACCTGGTCTGAAAAAGAGCTCAGTTCCGCAGAAGACACCTTTATCGTGTTCATGCCATCCGAGACCTTCGCCTGATTTGAATCTTTCGGCAATTTTGTCGGTCGCTTTGAGTGTCGAAGTAGCGAGAATGAATGCTCCCGGCAGATACGCCGCACTCGATTCGTCGGTCATCACAAACGTCTGTTCGGGCGTCATGTAATAGCGCCCCGACTCTGCATCATACTCGACATATCCGCTTGCCGCCTGGGAGTTTAACCATTCCCTTACGTAACGCTCACGGGTATCCGTTTGTGCTGCGAGTTCCTCTGAATTCAAGGGCTTGCCCGCTTCGGCCATCGCTTTGTAAAGACCAAGTTCATGACCGATAACAATACTTCCGGCTGAAAGTGTTGCGCCAAGGTCGCCAACAAATTGGCCGAGAAGCGCGTGCAAATTCTCTTCGTTTATCATTGCTGCTTGTGTTCCTGTACTCATTTTTTGTTTCTCCTAATTTATGAATTACTTAATTGCGTCAACTAGAAAGACGTAAAAGGGACGAGGAAGGGGACAAAAAAATGACAGACTTTATCTGGACGAAGTGGAATTCGATAAAACTCTTTGATTCAACAAGTTAACAAAAGAGAAGGGACGGCCGACCGCTGTCCCTTTCTCCCTCAAAAGATGCGTTTTTTTAAAGGATCCCGGTCCTGTAGGCTGATAAAGGTATGTCAGTAGAACCGTCAATATCACCGAATGTAACAGCTTTGAATCCTTCGGTGGACTGTAGCAGGTACCAGGTGTTGTTCGTGGGTCTTAAGACGCCCGGATCTGCCCTCCCGTCGCCATCGTAATCACCTAGTAGCGGAAAATCCTGATCCGTCCCGAATGGAAATGAATAATATGACTCGTCTTCGCTTCGGAGTACATACCACTCACCCTGATTCGTGAAGTACGCGACATCGGTCTTTCCGTCACCCGTGTAATCTGCCGGTATCGGATAAGAGAAAGAACCGCCCCCCAGGTTATGATCACTTTGAGCCAGAACACTTCCTTCTTCGATACCGAACTTATAGACACGAACGATGCCCGTGGAGCTCTCCTTGATCCACCATTCCGCATCCTGAGACCTGTATATCGCGAGATCGTCTTTTCCGTCCCCGTCATAATCACTCGTGTAAGTTTGGTCACCGGCTGACCCGAACTGTTCGATCCTTACTCCGCCTGACGAGAGTTTTATATAATAGGTGCTCGGCCCGGGACCGTTGAGACTTCGAAACAAACCCGGATCGGCCTTTCCATCACCGTCGAAATCGCCGGTGAATGGAAAGTCATTGTTTGTGCCAAAGGGAAAAGAGTAATAAGAATGGTCCTCAGATCTGAGCACAAACCATTCGCCTGTTGAAAACCTGAAGAACGCCCTGTCTGTCACACCATCACCTGTGAAATCGTCGGCCAGGGGATAGTCGTTTTGCGTGCCAAATTTGGTTGCCGAATTGCCGCCATTGGAGTTGAGCGACCACCATTCACCTTCCGAATATCGGTATATCGAGATATCAGTCTTTCCGTCACCGTCAAAGTCAAATAGTGCGTCCTGCTGGCTTAGCACCGGTCGTGTTTCCGTATCCTGCATCCTAAGTTTCTGCGCCAACACCCAATTCCCCGTTAAAAGCAGGATAACCGGGAGGATGCCGGTGAGAATATAGCTCAAAGTTTTTGGTTTTAGTGTATGCGTCATGATTCCTGTCTCCTTGGTAATAATTGGCTCAAATTGAGCCGTTCGATCATAGAGACGTATTACAAATGACAATTGGGACAAACGAACTTAATGCGTGCGCATTTATTAATCCGGAAATATAGGTTGTGATAGACTTTACGGCTACAGATACCGGTTTCCGGCTTTCAGTTTAGGTTCCGCAGATGAGTGAACCAGCCACGCATGAAATCACCCAGTTACTTCTCGCCTGGGGCGAAGGCGACGAGACGGCCTTGGAACGCCTTATGCCCTTTGTTTACAGTGAGTTAAAGAAACTGGCCGGATACCATATGAAGAATCAAAAACCCGGCCATACTCTTCAGGCTACGGCGCTGGTAAATGAGGCTTACGTGCGCCTCATTGACTCGAGCCGGGTACGCTGGCAAAACCGCGCACATTTTTTTGCTATGTCGTCACAACTGATGCGAAGAGTTCTAATAGACTTTGCCCGTGCGAAAAACAGTAAGAAACGAGGCGGCGACGAGATCCAGGTGACCTACGACGAGATGCTTCCGGTTGCGGTTAAAAAGGAGAACGAGCTTCTAGCCCTGGACGATGCATTGAACCGACTGGAGGAATTAAGTCCTCGTCAGGCAAAGATCGTGGAGATGAAGTATTTCGGTGGCTTGACCGAAGAAGAGATCGGGACGGCCATGGATATTTCGGCCCGAACGGTACGTCGTGAATGGAGCGCGGCACGTGCGTGGCTTTATCTTGATTTGAGCAAGGAATGACCCCCGAACGTTGGCAAGAGATAAACAAGATCTTTCAATCGGCTCTGGATCTCGATGAGTCCGAGAGAAGAGACTACCTCGACAAAGCATGCGCCGATGACGAATCATTGCGCGGACAGGTCGAAACACTGATTGCTGCTGATGATAAGGCCGGTACTTTTATCGATGGGAATGCTGCAAGCGATGCGGCGCACCTCCTTGATGAAGCTCACGATCTTACGTTGAGCGGAAACAGAATTGAGCACTACGAGATCATCTCGGTTCTAGGTTCAGGGGGGATGGGCAAGGTTTACCTTGCTAAAGATTCCAAGCTAAACCGCTCAATCGCAATCAAAACCCTTCCGGATTCATTTACCCGCAGAAAGGAGCACGTCAAGCGCTTTCAGACGGAAGCGAAAGCGGCGGCGACTCTCAATCACCCGAACGTCGCGACTGTTTACTCTGTTGAAGAAACAGGCGAACCGCGGTATTTCATCACGATGGAATACGTAGAAGGCCGGGCACTTTCGGAGCTTATCCCCCCGGGCGGTGTCGACCTTCGCTCGTTCCTCGGTTGGTTCGTTTCGCTTGCTGACGCACTTTCACATGCGCACAGCAAGGGCGTGATCCACAGAGATATCAAACCCAACAACATCATGATCACGGAATCGGGCAATCCAAAGATTCTCGATTTCGGTCTCGCCAGAATTGACCGTCCCAGTGAAAACGAGGCCTCGACGCTCAGTCTTACAAAGACCGGGCAGGTCTTGGGTACTCCGGCCTACATGGCACCAGAACAGGCGGAAGGAAAGGGATCGGACAACCGGACGGACATTTTTTCTCTGGGCGTAATAATGTACGAGGCGATTACCGGTGAGAAGCCTTTCAAAGGAGACAATTACGCTTCGATTATCAGCGATTTGCTGACCAAACAGCCAACCGGCGTAGCAGAATTACGGCCCGATGTGCCGGCACTGGTTGCCCGTTTGATCATGAAGTGTCTGGAAAAAAATCCGCAAAACCGTTATCAGTCAATGGATGAGGTGCGTGTAATCCTAAGCGAAGTGAATTCTGCGCTCGGGTCAGGAGCGGCACTCAGCCAACCGGCGGCTCGAAGCACGACACGTCGTAGTTGGACAAAACCCCTTGCAGCAGCAGCCGGAATGATACTGTTGGGGTTAATCTCCGGGCTGGCATACATTGCATTCTTCGCTTTTGATTCAGGAGGCGAAGTCGGGCGTTTCAATCTTCACCTTCATGACGGTGATTTATTCAACCTGACCGATGCACGCCTTTTGCCCGATGGACGAAGCGTTGTTTTTGCAGCCAAACTCAATGACAAGCGAGTGCTCAGACTCCGCCGGCTGGACAGTTACGAATCGAGCCTTATTCGCGGCACGGAAGGAGCGAATGACCCGTTTATTTCACCGGACGGTCGATGGGTCGGATTTTTGTGGGCCAACAAGGGGGTTCGCAAGGTTCCGATAGAAGGCGGTAATCCGGTAACGATCTGCACCGACTGCCGCCCTGTTTCAGGGATCGACTGGGGTGTCTCAGGCAATATCGTCTTCTCGGAAAAAGACGGACTATCGATCGTCAGCAGTGACGGTGGCGAAGTAAGGCGTGTTACCTCTCTGAACAAAGAAAAAGGGGAGCGGTCACATTACGAACCTCACTTCTTACCGAATGGTAAGGACTTCGTTTTTACAGTCGACGCCAACAACACAAAGAAGATCGCGGTCTATTCTGCCGCTGGAAACAGTTGGAAGTATGTCGAGGGCATAGCGGAAGGCACCTATGCAAATTTCGCAGACGGCCGGATCTTCTTTACACGCGATGAGCACGTTTTTGCCGGAAGATTCGATCCGGCAAGCCTGAAGCTCACCAGTGAACCAAAGCAGGTTTTAGAAGGAATCTTCTCATTCTTTCCATTGATAAGCGTCGCCGAAAACGGGACATTATTGTACATGCCGTCGATGCCGCAAAACGACAGCTCGCTCGTTTGGGTAGACAAACAGGGGAATGAAGAACCCGCGCTTCCGGACAAGAAGAATTTCGGAGCACCGAGGATTTCTCCTGATGCAAAATCAGTTGCTCTTACGATCGATGGTGACATATGGGTAAGGGAGTTTGGGTCAACACGCGGTGTCCGTCTTTCGTCTGATGGTAATGCAAGCTACCCGATTTGGGCTCCGGACGGGGATTCCGTTTTGTTCACTGTTGAGAAAGACAACACCTGGAAGATCTACCGTAAGAAAGCTGATGGGTCAGGCTCCACGGAGGAAATCTACAGTTCTGATGTCCAGATCAGGCCAAATTCAATCCACCCGACCGAGAACATAATCGCACTTGCTTATTTTCCCTCAAGAACCCGTGGAAATATTGGAGTAGTGGATATAGATTCGGGTAAACTGACTTCCATCGTGGAGAACAAGTTCACCAACGATATGCCCCGTTTTTCACCTGACGGAAAATGGATAGCATATTTCTCGGTCGAGTCCGGTAAGACCCAGATCTTTGCGATTCCCTGGAAAACCGAAGGGCCCCGGAAACTTATGACGGAACAGACCGGCATGTACCCCGTCTTTTCGCGGGACTCAAAGTCCCTCTATTCAAGGACACCCAGCAAGACTTTCGTCACAAGTATCAACACTTCCGGTGGGCTAAAACCCGGCAAAGAAACTAAGCTGTTTGAGGGCCAGTATCGTGCTATGTTCGATGTTTCGCCTAATAACGACAAACTGCTGATGGTGAAAACAGAGCGGGGCATCTTCCCGACCTACCTTCACGTTGTTACAAACTGGACCTCCGAACTCGACAGCCTGGTCCCCTGAATCAGGCTGGTTCGCTTGAATTACTAATGACACGTATTCTGATCGTCGAAGACGAGACTCATATAGCCGACGGACTTAGGTTTAATCTCGAATCTGAGGGATTCGAAACCACTGTTGCTGAGGACGGTAAGGCGGCGCTCGAAATCCTGTCGAAAGAGAGCTTCGACGGAATCGTCCTCGATGTAATGCTTCCGAAAGTAAATGGATTCAAAGTCGCACAAAATCTTCGCGAATCTGATAACTTCACTCCCATTTTGATGCTCACTGCAAGGGGACATCCCGAGGACGTACTCGAAGGATTCGCGTCCGGTGCGGATGACTACCTTCCCAAACCCTTCGAACTCGAGATCTTTTTGGCGCGGTTAAAAGGACTGCTTCGAAGGCAGAAATGGTCACGAAAACCATCTATTCACGAATCAGTAGAATCTTTCGAATTTGAAGGCCGCGTGATCGATTTCACTAACCTAGAGCTTTCCGCGAAGGATGAAACTGTTCGCCTTACCCTAATGGAGGCAAACCTCCTTCGACACTTAATAAGAAATAAGGGTGTTCCTGTGTCCAGAAAGGAGATTCTAGATGAAGTCTGGGGTTTAAGTGAGGACACGGACACGCGGGCTATCGACAACTTTATCGTCAGGCTTCGCAAGTACATCGAAGACAACCCTTCAAAACCAAAATTTCTTGTCACCGTTAGAGGCGTTGGTTATAAATTTATTGCGGATTGAATTTCGCGGCTACCGACCAAAAAGACCGGATACTTCTTGTAGATATTCAGCTGCTTCGCCGCTCTCGAGACTAAACGCGAAGAGATAGGCACATACAATCGCGATCCCTCCCGCCAATCCGACCCCAAATGGCACCCGCCGTTTCGCGTCCCGCCAAACGAAAAACAGCACAGCAAAGAGTAATATCCCGATAGGTGCCGCCGTCCAATAATCCTGCGCAAAACCGTAAAACTGGGCGGCCGTTGCAGGATAGAGTTCAAATCTCGTCAAAAGCGGAATCCAAAAGGAATTGTGCGGATACGAAAGTGCAGTGGGTGCAAACGGGTACGAGAGAAGCGGAACCGAGGTCAGGACGAGTGACACGGAGAACAAGAAGCCTCTCCAGAAACTGGGGTACTCCTCTACTTCGCCGTCAAAAAACGCGTCGAGAAGGAACGGGACTATTATGATCAGGTACCGTGGACCTGCCGATTCACCTGAGAATGTGGCCGCAGAACCGCAAACCGCAAGAAAGGTAACCAGGATAATCAGGATCTTGACGCGAAACCTGTTTCTTCCCGCGCTATCGGGACTCGACAATGCAAACAGCCCAAAAATTAGCAATGGGGAAAAGAAAAGAAGTCCGGCGGAGGGGCTTATCGAATAGGTATAGATGGCTTCGAGACTCGGATAAGAAATCGAGGTGAAGTCTACAAACGCAAAAGGAGAGCCGAAAACGAAGTATTGCTGAATAACAAGCAATACGAGCGAAGGCAACAGACCAGACGCAAAAAAGAGCATTCGGCGGAATCTCTCGAGGCTGTCCGTAAAAAGAAGTCCGGCACCGATCACAATCGACGGCACAATTACAGCGTACTCGCAAAGAACAGCGACCCCGAGCAGAAATGCGGCAGAAAAACACGTTTCGGGAGTTACTCTCCGATAATCATAAATCAGCCTGAAACCCATGTACGCAAGTAGCGCAGCGATTACATGTGAGTAAAGGAAAAGGCTGTAGGCAAAAACGGGTGTAACAAAGAGAAGTGCGGCAAGCGAAAAAGAATCTACCTCTCGATTGTACAACCAGCCGCCTAACATCAAGAGCGGCAACGCCGAGAGTAAAAGCCGGTGGATATTCCAATAAATCTTTACATTTCCCGGTGAAGGCTCTCCCAGAAAGATCTTTGAAACAACATAGACAGGAATTGAAAAAAGGGACAAGCCCGGGGCTTTAGTAGAATATATGCCTCCTTCCCTGTTTACTACAGATTCCAGTTCGATTTTCGAGGATTTCTTTACTTCTGAGAGATCGAAAGAACTTGTTTCGACCAGGGCGGCGGTTGTTGCCCAATCTGTGAGCTCAAACCGGGTTCGGCCTTCCGGGTAGAATGGCACGAAATATAATGCAAAAAGCACAAAAACAACAAGCAGGACCAATCCGCTGTTAGTTCTTTCCACGGCTCTCCTCTAAAGTTTTCTGTCCCAGGTTTTCTTCAGGCGGTGAATCCGGATTTATCAGTGAATATGTGAGGCGGTTTCCTTTTAGCTCGAATCCATTGGAGATGCGCTTGTAGCGGTTTTTAGTATAACTGTCGGGACAACACAGCTGCTGCTCATCCCCCACGATTTTCAACGTCTCCATCTGGCTGAAAATGTAACGGTCTTTTCCGAAAAGCTCTACTATAAGATCCCCTTTATCCGCGTAGACCCTCTTTAATCCGCCGTCAGCCCGATCTCCGGTCCTGAAGTACCAGATTATCTCGGGTTTCTCACTCTCTGTTTCTTCGAAAATGTAAACAATATGCGGTGTGGCCGAACCACCGGTACCGACCCGCAGGATCACGAAGGCCTCGTCATTGCCATCTCCAGTCACATCCCCAAACTTGGTCGCGACGTGTGCCATGCCCGTCCTTTCTTCGGTCATGCGCCTTTTTCCATTTTCGAGCGTAACCTTTTTACTGTCAACATCTTGCCAGCCGCGGGGTAGCGGATAAGTGTGGTTTAGAAAATCGAATTTCGTCAGAGAGGAGTATGTATCCGTATCTTGCTCATCAACTATCTCAGCAAGAGTTGCCGGGATCTTCGGTTTCTCGACGGTCGCTGTGGGAATGACTGTAGCCTGTGCCTCGCCGGGATCCGCCGTGCAGCCATAGAAAAACAAGACCGCCGCAATCGTGAAAAGTCCAAATGCTCGACTCATAATTATCTGATTGGCCGGAGAGCCAGAGCTTTATTTTCTAGTCTCTAGTCAAACTTCTATATTTGATTCTATGTGGTTGATCAGCCTCGTGCCCCAAACGTCTTTTGCGATCTTCTTCATACTGGGAGAAATTTCCATCAAAATACACCACCTTGGAGTCTCCTTCAAATGCGAGTATATGCGTAGCGATGCGATCCAGGAACCAACGGTCGTGGCTAATCACTACGGCGCAGCCGCCAAAATTCTCGAGAGCTTCCTCAAGGGCACGCATCGTATTCACGTCGAGATCGTTGGTAGGCTCGTCCAGAAGCAACACGTTTGCACCGCTTTTTAGCATCTTCGCCAGGTGGACCCTGTTGCGTTCACCACCCGATAGAGTTCCGATGCGCTTCTGCTGAGCGGAACCTGAAAAATTGAATCTTCCAACATACGCACGTGAATTCACTTCGCGGTCACCCAGTGAAATCATATCCGCGCCTTCCGAAATCTCTTCCCAGATCGAATTGTCTCCATTTAACGCATCTCGAGACTGATCTACATAGGCAAGCTTGACTGTCTCACCTATCCTGAAAGATCCATCATCAGGCTCCTCCTGTTCCGTGATCATTCTAAACAAAGTGGTTTTTCCCGCCCCGTTCGGACCGATCACACCGACGATCCCCCCGGGAGGAAGCGAAAAATCCAGGTCATCAAAAAGCAGCTTATCGCCATAGGCTTTTGAAACATCGTGAGCCTCAATAACGACGTCTCCAAGCCTTGGTCCCGGCGGAATAAAGATTTCGAGGGTTTCGTTTCGCTTTTCAGTGTCCTGTTCAACCAGCTTCTCGTAGTTACTGATCCTGGCCTTGGATTTTGCATGCTGGCCTTTTGGCGACATCCTTATCCACTCAAGCTCTCGCTCGAGAGTCTTTTGAAGCTTGGCCTCGGCTTTTTCTTCATTCGCTAGGCGTTTTTGCTTTTGTTCCAACCAGGAAGAATAGTTACCTTCCCAGGGGATTCCCTCTCCGCGGTCGAGTTCTAGTATCCAACCGGCCACATTGTCCAGGAAATAACGGTCGTGAGTAACCGCGATAATCGTTCCCTCGTATTGCTGCAGATGTTGTTCAAGCCACGCCACCGTTTCTGCATCAAGGTGATTCGTAGGCTCGTCAAGTAGAAGTATGTCGGGCTTTTGCAGAAGAAGCCGGCAGAGTGCAACACGGCGTTTTTCACCTCCGGAAAGCGGTCCGATCTTTGCTTCGGGCGGAGGACAGCGTAGCGCGTCCATCGCCATTTCAAGTCTCGAATCGAGATCCCAGGCATCTGACGCGTCGAGTTTGTCCTGCACTTTCCCCTGTCGTTCGAGAAGCTCGGCCATCTCGTCGTCAGTCATCTCTTCGCCAAATTTGAGGTTGATCTCATCGAATTCAGCGAGAAGTTCCTTAGTTTCGGTAACCGCTTCTTCGACAATCTCACGGACTGTCTTCTCGTCATCGAGCTGAGGTTCCTGCTCGAGATAACCGACCGAGTAGCCATCGGCGAAAACAACTTCACCGTTTATCTCCTTGTCTACGCCCGCGATTATCCGTAGTAGCGAAGATTTCCCGGCACCATTAAGGCCAAGAACGCCGATCTTCGCACCGTAGAAAAATGACAGATAAATATCTCTAAGAACAGGCTTCTTGTCATAAAGCTTGCTCACTTTGACCATCGAAAAGATGACCTTTTTGGGGTCTGGATTACTCATTTTTTATATAGAAGGATCTAAACTCTTAGAATCATAGAACACATATGCAGATTTCGTTAATTCGCTCTAACGAATCCTACGTTCCCACAACGGCTGAGCATCAAAGGTGCACGACGCCCGTTTACAAGACGAACAACCGCGCAAACATTGATTCGGTGTATCTCTGATCCTTGTTATTAATTATCGTGAAGTATCTCGGCTCTTCTCACGGTAAGGTCATCGATCCGGCCCTGCTTCACGTCAAACCCGATACCCGGCTTTGTGGGCACTGTGATCACTCCATCGCTCGAAACTGTCACCCCCGGATCAATAATGTCCTCATGCCAGTAGCGGGCGCTAGCCGACACATCGCCGGGAAGGACAAAACCGGGAAGTGTTGACATAGCAATGTTGTGAGCACGGCCGATTCCGGCTTCAAGCATGCCTCCGCACCATACGGGTATCTCTGCCTCGCGCGCGATCCGCTGGATCTCACGCGCCTGTTGATGGCCTCCAACGCGGCCAAGTTTGATGTTAATAATCTTGCAGGCTTTTAGTTCGATTGCTTTTCTAGCATCATCGGGCGAGTGAACAGACTCATCAAGACAAATCGGGGTTTTGATTTGTGCCTGCAATTTTGCGTGGTCAATGATGTCGTCGTGTGCGAGCGGCTGCTCGTACATCATCAAATCGAGTTCTTCCATGCTCTTGAACAACTCGATATCATTGAGTGAATACGCGGAATTGGCGTCTCCCATTAACAGGATATCGCCGAATTCTTCTCTAACTTTCGCAACAACTTCACCGTCCCAGCCGGGTTTGATCTTAATCTTGATCCGTCGATAACCCGCATCTACCTCGACCCGAATCTTCTCGAGCAGATCTTCAAGCGTATCCTGAATACCGATCGACACGCCGGATTCAATTTCCGCCCTGTTTCCGCCGAGATGATTTCCAAGCGGCACACCAAGCGATTTGGCCTCGAGGTCCCAACAGGCCGTTTCAATCGCGGCTTTCGACATGCGATTGCCCTTTACCGAGTCCATCAAAGACCAAACATCCGCCGCGGACTCAACATCTCTGCCCAAGACCATCGGTGCCAGAATCTTTTCAATCGTCAACCAACATGGGTCTGTCCATTCCGCTGAGTAAGTAGGGTCCTCCCCACAGGTGCATTCTCCCCATCCCTCGTTGCCGTACTCGTCTGTTGCTTTTAGAAGGATAATTCTGCGTTCATATGTTCGGCCGAAGCTGGTTTCGAAGAAATGGATCAAGGGAAGATTTATTTCGGTAAGTTCAATCTTTGTTAGCCTCATATCCTTTGATTTTAATATCAAATCGAGACTTGAGCATAAGGCAGATGAAATTAGAAACGGAACAAGCGGGAATAGCGGAAATGATATTGGGTCGATTTACAAAGACGTACCAATCGACTTTCGAATCCCGGCAAAAGTATCGGTCCAGCCCTTTTTGCAACCTTCGAAGTATTCGTCTGCAGATGAATCAGAAGGAAAGCCTTCCTGGTTCACCTTTAGGACACATCCAATCTCATTATCCTTAATCGCGAACTCGGTAATCATTTCTGCTTCAAAGGGGAGCTTTTCGCCGGAGGCGGTGTATTTTGCATCAGTGAAAAGCAGTCGGTTGGGCGGCTCGAAAGCAGATATCGTAAACGCAGTAATGTAGTCGGGGTTATCTTCATTTTCACCCCACGCCGCCATCCACGTTCCATTTTCTTCCGGTAAGACGATTACTCTCGCCGCACCCCACCAATCTCTTATCTTGCTTGGAGTTATCAAAAGATGGAACATCTCGTCAGAAGAAATCCCGAACTCCTCCTCATGAATGTGTTTGCGTGTCATAACAATCGGAATTCTATGCCGATGAGAGATGACGCCACAAACCTTTCGTCTGGAAATAGGCGAAAACCCCAATAATCAATGCGATCGCTACAGTTGTGATTTTTCCTATAGTTGTTAGGATTTCGTGACCTGAAGCAACCAGAACAAAGCTACCGAATACCCACAAAAGGTCCATCGTGATAATCGCGCCTACCAGATATTTGTTGACTGTTTTTTTCATCGACACCAGGAATACAAAAGCTGCAAATGCAATAAGCATTACGCCGGTTGGAAGTATGCTGACCAGCTTGTCATCGGTTAACACTCTCACGATAGTCTGATCAAAGAAGATAAAGTCGAGACCAGAGATTAATGAAAACAATGCGTTTATCTTCAACGTCGTATTAAGAAGCTGCTGTCCCTTCATTTTTATGTCTCCTATATCTTGTGATTATCGATCGTTTCTTTGATCGACGACCGCGCAAACCCAAATGCTTTAACGCTATTGTGAAGCCGGAAGAACCAGTTGGCTTCCTGAACGAAACCATGGAACTGATACGCCATCCGCTCGAAATCAGAATCTTGGCGCAGTTGGCCCAATTCAATCGCCTTTTTGATCTCATCTTCAATTACAGTTACCCAGGACATCGTCAGGTGCGCGATCAAGTCGCGGACCCTGCCGGGACGGTCATCCATCTCCGCAGAAACGGCAAAAAAGAAGCATCCACCTTCAAAAACACTCGTCTCTACATACCTGATCCAGTTCTCAAGTAGGATTTCGAGTCTTACGAGCCCTCGCTGCGCATCATTCGCAGGAGTCACGATTGCTTTAATAAAGACATCGCGCGCTCGACGTACCGTTGCTACCTGAAGATCTTCTTTCGACCCAAAGTGCGAAAAGAGCCCGCTCTTACTCATTCCCAGAATTTTCGCGAGCCTACCGATCGTCAGGCCTTCGAGGCCCTCAGCAGACGCCAGATTCACGCTCGAATCGAGGATTCCATTCCGGGTTTCGATTCCTTTTTGAATAAGTTTGTTATTAGATTTTGCTGTTTTCGCTATCATGACAAAGAAGATAGCACGACCGTTCGTTCTTTGTCAATGAAGACTAGGTTAATTTTCGTTCAACGCTTTTCGCCCCAACTCAGTTGCATTGCGTATCATGTATTCCAAGATGGCTTCCCCTGCAATTGCGAACACTTCATCGTTGCGATTAAATCTGAAACGCCTGTTGGCCTCATACACGAATGCCTGGATCCGAAACACCAATTTTCGCGGGGTGGTGGATTTCTTCAGTTCGCTCAACCTTACCGCCAACCGCGCTTCTTTTTCTAATACGGCGGACCATTTGCCGGTAACTTCCTCAATTAGGTCCCTGACGCGTCCGGGCCGGTCGTCGAATTCAGCGCAAACGGCGGCAAAGAAGCTGCCCCCATCGAAGACCTCGTCCGCAATTTGATCCATCCATTCACTCGCCAATGCGTAAAGTTTTAGAATTCCGTCGTCAATGTCCTCAGTTCTAGCTATGACCGAAGAATAAAAGATCTCGCGTGCGTGGCGAACTGTCGACATCTGCAGTTCCTCTTTCGAACCGAAATGCGCGTAGAGACCGCTTTTGCTAAGCGAAAGATCATCGGCCAGCTTGCCGATCGTCAGACCGTTTAATCCTTCTACTGAGGCGATATTAACTGCCCTTTCCAAGATGCCACGACGCGTTTTCTCACCTTTAAGAATTTTCCTGCGAGTGTTGTCATCCATCTCCTTCATATTAGTAATTTAGCACATTGATACTCTTTTTTTCAAACGCCCGTTTGACAATTTTAAAACGGTCGTGCTATTCTTTGGTCATTATGCAAAACGAAGGACTAATAGACACCAGCTCATTTTTACTCGCATTCTTTCAAAACGACACAATCGAAGAAGCCGCGAAAGCCACTGACTCTGCCAGGGAAACTGTAATCAATATGATGCAGGGATTCTGGGCCAGGCTTCCTTATATCGCGGTCGGGATCGCGGTTTTCGTATTATTTCTCATACTCGGCTCATTGATCAGGCGTGTCGTAAAGATGGCAGTTGAAAAATCGGGATTTGATCCGATGATCGCTTCCCTGATCGCACGAATGTCGTTTTTCGCGATGGCGATAATAGGTTTCTTTGTGGCCGCAGTCGTGGTGTTTCCGGGCCTTACGCCGGGTGACCTCATCGCCGGTCTGGGAATCGGTTCGGTCGCACTTGGTTTTGCGTTTAAGGACATTTTGCAGAACCTTTTCGCCGGCTTCCTGATATTGCTCTACAGACCTTTTAAGATCGGTGACCAGATCAAGATCAATAACTATGAAGGTACTGTAAGCGAGATTACTGTCAGGGCGACAAATATCAGGACGCATGATGGAGAAAGGGTCGTCATTCCGAACTCGGAACTTTACATGAACGCAGTTCTTGTAAAGACGGCATTCGAAAATAGGCGGGGAAACTTCGTTGTAGGTATCGGATATAACGACGATATTGATCAGGCAAGAGAGATCATTCTCGATGTCCTTGATAAAAGCGATGTCGTTTCGTCAGACCCAGCGCCGGCGGTCAATGTGGTTGAATTGGGAGACTCAGCAGTAAATTTAAAGGTTCTATACTGGACCAGTTCACTACAAGCCAACGTTCGCGAAGCCAGGGACGTCCTTATTACCAAGGTCAAGTCAGAGCTTGATAAATCCGGAATCGACATTCCATTTCCACAGCGGGTCGTATATATGCAGAACTAATGAAATCGTTCGAAACTCCTTCGTTTTTAGCAGACCGGGGCGGACGCTCCGGTCTGTTTCTATTCATTGCCGGGAAGCTCCAATTCCAGGAGCGCCAAGCCGCCTTCTTGTTCAGTATCCGCCTTACCAACACCGCAAACCAGCTTCTTATCGGGATTGGGGAGGCTGCTCAACCGACCGAAGGCCTCAAAGACGTTCGCGCCTTCGCGTTCGGCTTCACGCTGAAGCAAAGCTACCATGCGGGACCGGTTGGCTTTCACCATAATCTGCCCATTGCCGCTACCGAGATCCAGCAGAACAGTTCCGGACGGATAGGCATTGACATCGGGATCCTTACCGAAGAGACCGCACTTCGCCATCCCCCTCACGAGATGCCCCTGGACTCTGACGATCCCCGTCATGAACTGAGGGTTTTGTTTCAATCCTCCTTTGAAGGTTTTTTCGTTTACTACGGGGACCCGAAGGCGTGGGAATACTGTGCTGTTCACATAACTGAACGAAGCATAGACGGCGAACGGTACTGCGATTATCCAAAACATGATCAGTGTTAACCAAGGAATGTTAACAACCCTCGCTTCATTTCTACGGTTTAAGATGAACCAGGATACTACTCTGCAAACGGGGAAAAGCAGCGTCATGGTAAGGAATGCCCAACCAAAAGCCCACTCGAAGTTGAAACGACACATCGTTTCTGTTCGTCCCGCCTGAAATAGAACGATTGCCGGAATAAGAAAGACCGCATCCAAAAAGATGTAGATCGGCTGCGTGCTGAGAAAAGGGAGGTTCACATCAATAGATGAAAAGGCCAGACGCTTATCGATCGTTAGCATCCATACCACGGGATGAAGTATGTAATAGAGAGAAACAAAAGTGGCAGCAATTCCAGCAAATCCAAACAATAGGAAATAGATGTTCAGAAATCCTCCGAAGGACGCGCAACCGCGCACTCCAAAAACGACGGCAAGGTGCCCCGCCGCGTACGAAACAAGAAATATGCCGAGCGCCTGCACTCCGACTGCCCGGAACACGCTGAGCAAAAGCCAGAAGCTCTTTAGAATTGCTTTTGGGTCCATCTATAAGCTAGATATTCAGATTATCGGGGTTGAAAGAGAATAACAAACTACTGTTAGTTCAACGAGTGATGTGAGTTGGATGAGTTGACTGAGTTGACTGAGTTGACTGAGTTGACTGAGTTGGCTGAGTTGGCTGAGTTGCTCGAGAGACTTTCTTTCGCCGATCTATGAACCTTGAACCTTGAACTTGAAACTTGGAACTTGAAACTTGGAACTCACTGGGCTACACAATCTTCGTATAAACAGCTTCGTCTTCATTGAGCCGCGCGTTCAGGCTTCGGGCAACAACCTGCGCCCGCTCTTTTGCCATTTCCGCAAACTCACCTGTGAACATCGAGTCGACTTTTTGTGCAAATATCTCAACCCAACGTGAAAAGTGTGCAGACTCGAGTTTTGATTTGTCGTGAAGGATCTTGTGCGTGAGCATTGGGTTGCCAAAATAGACAGGCTCCCGGAAAAGCACTTTGACCCAGAAATCTGTAATAACGGGGAGATGAGATTTGAGATCAAGATCGACGAAATGATGCCCGATTAGTTCGTCTTTCATCGCCGTAGTATAAAAATCCTGGAGCAGTTTCTCAATGTCCTTGCGGGTTTCGATATCCGGCATTTTATTCGGTTGAGATCTCTTCCTCGCCGTGAAGCGCTGCGTTAATCGTGTGCCAGCTTAGCGAAGCGCATTTCACACGCGCAGGAAACTCAAGGACACCGGCGAAGATGCGCAATTTGCCGAGGTTGTGGTCATCTGTTTCTACATCGAGCTCCCCCGTAACCATCTTGTGAAACTCGTTAAAAATACTTTCGGCCTCTTCAACCGTCTTTCCCTTTAACGTCTGGGTCATTATCGAAGCGGAAGCCTTTGAGATTGCGCACCCGGAGCCCGTAAATGCGACATCCGTAACAACGTCACCGTCCACCATGGCGTAGACCTTGATTTTGTCGCCGCACAGCGGATTGTTCCCGTCCGCGTGTTTGTCCGCGTTTTCTATTTCGCGGAAGTTCCTGGGATTCTTGTTGTGATCGAGGATCACTTCCTGATAAAGCTCGTTCAGTTCTGACATTTCTGTTACAAATTGATGATGGCCGTCTAGAAATGATCTTCTTCGGAAAGCCATGATTTTTAAAAACTTCTAGGTGATCTGGTCAAATGGAGCGGTAAATCCCGGATCCTCAATGTTTCCTGTATTCTTTGTTCCCGCAGGCTCAAAGAGCATTACCTCGACCTCTTCTTCTGCTACGGGCCGGTGCTCAACACCCATCGGTACGATGATGAACTCACCCTCCCCTATTTCGACCGTACGTTCGCGAAACTCGAGCTTGAAACTCCCCTTCAAACCCATGAACATCTCATCGCCGTTTTCATGATGATGCCAAGGAAACTCGCCTTTAAATTTCACAACCTTTACTTCCTGGCCGTTCAATTCACCCACAACTTTGGGACTCCAGTGCTCGTTAATTTGCGAGAGTTCGCTTTTTAAGTCAATTTTGTTCATCGCAGATAGTTTACCGCAGAGGTCCCAAAGAACGCAGAGATATAAAGATTCGCCAGATAATCGGAATGGATGGTTACCCTAAAAACAGTGAATTCAATCCTCTGCGTCCACAGCGGACTCTGCGGTGAGATCACTTCCGATCAAGAAGCCGGCGGTGATAGTTCAGCTGCCCGAGGTGATATGAAAGATGCCCGGACATATATGCCAGCACTGTCGCTTTATCCATCTGTTTCTCGAAAAGCACTTCCGGGTAATCCTTTGTGAACTCTTCGGTACTCATCCCGGCGATCGTGGATTGAACAATGCCGGTCACTTCGTCAATCCTTCTCAACAACTCTTTCCTGCTGACGCCCTTGTCTGAAAACTCCAGATCCCTGTCACGAACATAGCCTGTTTTGCCAAGCATAGCGCCGACAAAATGGTTTAGATTTCCGATCAAGTGAAGACAGAGGTTGCCGCCCGAGTTGATGATCCCATCGGCTACTTTCCAAATGTTTTCGTCATTCTCATACGCCTCGATCTCCCTTCGAAGATCACCAAGCTTCATCGAATACGCATTGCTTAGCGTACTCTTCATCACGTCATTTGTCTTAGTTTCCGGTGTTGCCATAGATCCTCCTAACCAAATACATCAATTACCTTTTGTACGGCTTCGGCGAGCTTATCGATCTCTTCCTTCGTATTGTAAAAAGCGAATGACGCCCGGGCGGTTGCAGGCACCTCGTAAAACTCCATTACCGGCTGCGCGCAGTGATGACCCGCTCTTACAGCAACTCCCTGCTGATCAAGGATCGTGCCGATGTCGTGCGGGTGTACGTTCTCGATCGTAAACGAGAGAACCGATGCCTTTTGTTTCGCCGTACCGACAATCGTTACGCCTTCTATCGCTGAAAGTTTCTCCGTAGCGTATTCGAGTAGTTCGTGTTCGTAAGCAAACGCCGCATCCAGATCGATCGAATTGAGATAATCGATTGCCGCTCCAAGTCCAATGCTTGGAGCAATTGCGGGCGTGCCGGCCTCATATTTTTCGGGAATGCCGGCGTAGGTCGTCTTTTCAAAAGTGACATTCCGGATCATCGAACCGCCGCCCTGATACGGCCCCATTTGTTCCAGCCATTTCTTCTTTCCGTAAACGACTCCGCTTCCTGTCGGTGCGAACATCTTATGACCCGAGAATGTGTAAAAATCCGCGTCGAGGTCACGGACATCGATCCGCAAATGCGGCGCCGCCTGGGCACCATCGATCAGCACAGGAACACCGTATTTATGAGCCGTCTCGATCATTTCCTTAACAGGATTGATCGTACCGATAGCGTTTGAAACATGTCCGATCGCAACCATTTTCGTGCGCTCGTTCAGAAGCCCGTCGTATTCTTCAAGGATCAGCTCTCCCGCTTTATTCATCGGGATCACTCGGATCTTCGCGCCGCGCTCCTCGGCGATCATCTGCCACGGAACGATGTTCGAGTGATGTTCCATCTGCGAGATGACGATCTCATCACCCTCGTTTATGAACTTCCGTCCGTATGCGAAGGCAACAAGATTGACTCCTTCCGTTGTCCCGCGGACAAAGATGCATTCCTTTGCCTCTTCCGCGTTAATAAACCGTCGCACCTTTTCGCGCGCAGCCTCGTAGGCTGAGGTCGCTTTCTGGGAAAGATAGTGAACACCACGATGTACGTTTGAGTGTTCCTTTTTGAGATACTCAGCACCGCGTTCGATCACGAGGTTCGGCACCTGCGCCGACGCCGTGTTGTCCAGATACACCAACGGTTTCCCGTTTACTTCCTGGGAAAGAACCGGAAAATCCTGCCTTACTTTTTCGACGTCAAAACTCATTTCTTTTACTGCTTTCATGTTCGATATTTCACCGCGGAGTACGCCGAGATCGCCGAGGATTCTATTCCCGTTTCCTTTAGCATCGCACTTAAATCGGCCAACTCATATCCGGCAAACAATTCTTCATTTAACTCCGCGCGCTCTGCGTTCTCCGCGGTAAAAACATTCTTACAACTTGGCATGAAGCCTGTTTAGCACAGCCTCGTCCAGATCCTTCTTGATCGACGGCACCGTGATCTTGTTGATGATCTCTTCTGCAAATCCATACGTCAGCAAGTTTCGTGCAAGATCCTGATTCAGCCCGCGGGTCAAGAGATAGAAAAGCTCTTCTCCCTCCAACTGCCCGACCGTCGCACCGTGCGCACACTTCACATCGTCATTAAATATCTCCAACTGTGGTTTTGTATCAACCCGCGCATCGTTGGAGAGCAGAAGGTTTTTGTTGGACTGCTCGGCGTCTGTTCCGCTCGCGTTTTCGTGAACATATACCTTCCCGTTAAACACCGCGCGGGACTTTCCGTCGAGAATTCCCTTGTAGTTCTGATGGGACAGGCAGTTCTTAACCTTGTGATCGATCCTTGAATGGGTATCCGTGTGCTGGCCGTCTTCGATCAAATAAAGACCATCGACCCACGCTTCGCCATTCTCTTCCGTAAATTCGAGATTTGCGTCATGCCGGGCAAGCTTTCCGCCCAGGTTCAGATTTGTCCCGTCATAGACCGAATCCCTCGAAAGTACCGCCTTAGTAACACCAATATGAAATGCGGCGTGACTTTCGCGCTGAACCCTCGTGTGAATCAGCTTCGCGTTCTTTTCAAGCTTCACTTCGGAAACCGCATTTGTCAGGTAGGGGCCCTCGAATTCCCGTGTGAACACTTCAAGAACCTCAGCTTCGCTGCCCTCTTCGCCTACATACAGCAGCCTGGGGAATGCCGTGAATTCCCCGGTCGAAACCATCACCACGTGGATCGGTTCGTCGATCTTTGTATTCTTCGGAACGTGAATGAATAAGCCCTGATCGATGAACGCGGTATTCAAGGCTGAAAACCCGCTAAATTCCGGCTCGACGATTTTCGAGAGGTTTTCTTGGAATACTTCGTTGTCACCGGACTCAGCGAACTTCGAGACCACAACCCCTTCGGGTAATTCGCCTAAGGACGACGCGTCCTCACTGTAGATACCGTCCACAAAAACTATCTTGTTCACGGCGTTTCCCGCAGATTCCGATATCGCATTTGCATGATTGGCCACGGACCACTGTCCGCCGGCCACTTCCTTCACGTCAGTGTACTTCCAGTCTTCGTCCCGTGATGTCGGAAACCCTGTTTCCGTAAAGTATTCAAAAGCCTTCCGCCTCAAATCCTTGAGCCAGTCCTGCTGCGCGGAAGCTTCGATGCTCCGCGCGAATTCTTTGATATATCCAGTTGCCAATTTTGCTTTTACCGTCATTACAAACTTTTTAGATCCAACGCTTTACACGAGACTTAAACTCCTCGTACTTCTCACCGTGAATCCCGTTTAAAAAATCCTCTTCAAGCCTTACCTGGACGTTCATCAAGATATCGCCCATCAAAAAGGTTCCAAATGTGATGGCGTTTGGTATCGCCAGGAAGAAACCAAGACCCGTAAACCGCATACCCAGGAAGATTGGGTTTCTCGAATACTTGAACAGGCCTTCTTCGACCAGGTCCGTCTTGTTCTCCTTATCAATGCCTACCCGCCAGGATCTCCCCATCTGCCCTTGAGCGACCGCGATCCATATCAATGAAACACACATCAGTCCAAATCCGACAGCTTTGAGCCACTCGTGTTCGAGCCAAATGATCGGCGCAGCGTACTCGTACAACCGCGGAAAGAAGGAAAAGATCGATACCACAGCCACGTTTAACAACAGACTTAGTCTGAATCCGACGCCTATAAAATCATAGGCTGAATCAGTCTTGCCAAAAACGTATGGATTGATTCCAGTTTGTTTGTAGACCTGGTACGAACGCCAGAAAAACGCGATCACGAAAAACGCTACAAAATAGACGGGTAACCCGATGCGCAGTACTTGGTCCATTAGTTACCGGCAGCTTTGACCCAGTCGTAGCCTTTTTCCTCCAACTCGAGTGCCAGCTCCTTCCCGCCTTCTTTCACGATTTTGCCGTCCGCCAAAACGTGTACAAAGTCCGGTACGATGTAGTTCAGGAGACGCTGATAGTGCGTTACGAGAACGACGCCATTCTCTTCTGACTTCAGCTTGTTCACACCCTCTGAAACGATCCGAAGCGCATCGATATCCAGTCCCGAATCCGTCTCATCGAGTACCGCCAGTTTCGGATCGAGTACCGCCATTTGGAGGATCTCATTTCTCTTTTTCTCACCGCCCGAGAAGCCTTCGTTTACGGAGCGCTTAAAAAACTGAGGGTCCATTTCAACTATTTTCGCTTTTTCGCGAAGCAGATCGTCAAATTCGAGCGGATCGAGTTCCTCACCGCCTGAGTGCTTCATCTTCTCGTTGTAGGCGAGACGAAGGAACTGTGCATTTGAAACACCGGGTACCTCAACCGGGTACTGGAATGCCATAAACACTCCTTCCCTCGCTCGTTCATCAGGTTCGAGTTCGAGCAGGTCATTCCCTTCAAAAAGGATCTCACCTTTCTTGACCTCATAGGACGGGTGACCCGCTAAAACCTTAGCAAGAGTAGACTTACCGGAACCGTTCGGCCCCATGATCGCGTGAACCTCGCCCTTCTTGATCTGAAGGTTGAGTCCTTTCAAAATTGTCTTTCCGTCGATCGCGACGTATAGATCTTTAACTTCTAATAACATTTGTTTTTTGTCTCTAGTTCAATTCTTCCTTCCATCAGCCAAAGGTCGTGGTCCAAACAATGAGTTCGTCAGTATTTTGAAAACCTCAACAGCTCTTCATTAAATTGCCACTAGCTTCAGCTAGTGGAATAGATCGAAGATGGTTCATCTTTAGGGGCTTAAGCCCCCTCAATCGTGCGACTTGCCTGGTACGACTAGCTGAAGCTAGTGGCAATCTAAAACCATGGATTTCCGTAATACACTGTTCAACGCATGATTAGCTTTTGCAGCCCCACCTTAAGCCTACGCATTCTGAATATCCTTATTGACCCACTTGTAGAGCCCGCGCGCATGGAGGATTAAAAAGATCATGCTCCCGATAATCACCGCATAGCTGCCGGTGATCGAACCGAAGACGATCCAGCTGGCGCTCGCAACCATAAACACAACAAATCCATATTTGTTTTGATTACCGAGCAAATAGACCCCCAGCAAACCACAAGAAGTTGCTAACCAGTCAATTCCGTAAAACTCTAGTGGATTCATCGTTTATCTCCGGAGACCAGGCCAAACCATTCACGAAAGGTGGGCAGGTCAACCTAGCTCTCAATCAGGGACACCTTCCCGGTCGAGATGTCATACATCGCGCCGACAAGTTTGACCTCGTTTTCATCGACAAGATTCCTGATCACTTCGCTCCTTTCAAGTATGTCCGCCTTCACGCGCTTTACGTTCTCGATGGCGACTGCATTTACAAACTTGTCGTTCTCCGAACTCTTTTCGCCTTCGGTCCAACCTTCGCCAATCGCCGCAACGGCCGGTTTGATCTTTGAAAGCAACACCGTAAGATTTCCGATTGTTACGTTGTCACAAGCACCTTCCACGGCCCCGCAACCCGTATGGCCCATGACCATGATCACCTTTGAACCTGCCAGTTTCGTCGCAAACTCAAAGCTTCCCAGGATATCCGGATTTGCAATATTTCCTGCGACTCGTGCGTTAAACGCATCACCATTGTTCAAGTCAAATATATGCTCAACCGAAACCCTTGAATCTACGCAACTTAAAATCGCCGCAAACGGAAACTGACCTTCGACGGTTTCCGATATTTGATTCCTATAAGCCGCTACCGACGTTTGCGATTTCTCCAGAAACCGCTTGTTCCCTTCCAGAAGCTTCTGCAATGCCTCTCCGGTGCTCAAAGCATCGCGGCTTTTCTTTGTCTGAACAGATCCGGCTCTCTGTGAACCCGTCATCTCAGTCTCCCGTTAACCAACACTTCCTTCGAGTTTGAGACCCAGGAGTTTCTGAGCCTCCACGGCATATTCCATAGGCAGCTCCCTGAATACTTCTTTACAGAAACCGTTGATGATTAAAGAGATGGCGTCTTCTTCGGAAAGACCGCGCTGCCTTAAATAGAAAAGCTGGTCCTCGCTGATCTTCGAAGTAGTCGCCTCGTGTTCTACACGTGCGGTGTTGTTGTTCACCTCTATATAAGGAAATGTGTTTGCCTCGCATCTGTCCCCTATAAGCATCGAATCGCATTGTGTATAGT
>JABDKD010000249.1 GCA_013003215.1 Pyrinomonadaceae bacterium | reverse complement strand
TTACTTAATCTTCGTTAAGAATCTGCCCAAAATGGAGAGTATGTGGGTACGGTTATTTCTAGATTTATGGTCGAAATGAATGAAAAATTGAATCGGCAAATATCATTTTGATATGCTTGCTCCGTTTCCAATGATTTCGGAATCGAGACACTAGGCAAAATATTTCTTGGATCATCGTCCCAATGGCAATGGTGGTACTGTATGCCACTACTGAAAATGAATTAGGAGTTTATAGACGCGTAAGACTCTAACGGAATGGAGGTACACGTATGAGCACCGGTAAACATAGAATCAATAACGATAAACGCATATTAGGTCTGAATGCGCGGCCCAGGTTGTTAATCGCCTTCATTTTCTGTTTGCTGTGCCTGACCTCCTCAGTAGTTGCTCAAAAGATAGGGGTTAACGACACGAGTCGAGATGAAGAGTTAAGAAAGCAAAGACTCGCGAAAGATTATAATAAGTTCGTAAAGATTCGGGATTACAAGGAACTTGAAGGGCTATGGGAGATGACAGGATTTGGCTGTTCCTGGAGACCAGCATCTTGGCAAAAAGTCAGAATTACGGTGACTGCCAGCGAAATAATCGCAACAAAGGTCACTGGCGATGATTGTTTGGGGCCTGGTACTGTCCATTTTCGCATTGCGCTTCCTGGACCGGATGAAGAGTTTACAAACGTAATTAATAGTGAGAACTGGAAATGGCAAGTTCAAGATCCGCCAGAGTATAAGGACAGAAAGCCATACTGGATAAACGGCCCCTTCCGAATGTACCTCTACACCGATTATATCTACAACAATTCGTATCAGGGCGTTCACTACGAAAGAATTAAGGAGTCGAATCAACGCAATGCAGAACCCCAAAAGACAAAGTCTGATCAAGGATCTAGTGCGCCAGAGAAAGCGGCGAAGTCTAACTCGATTGATATGGCGAATCTGCTTAATGCTTTGTTGTCGACATCATCGGGAATGTCGGTGAAAGAAAAAAACGATTTCCTTGTGACAATGATTAATCGTAGCGGCGTTGGTTTTGAACTCACACCGGCAAATGAAAGAACATTGAGAAATGCTGGAGCAAACGACGAACTTATCAATGCGATACGAGAAGGATCGCAGTAGTCCGATGCGAATTTGTAGGAATCTAGGTAGGTCAATAAGAGTATACCCAACTAGCTGGTGCCGATCCGAAAATTAAGAAAATTGAGATTCCTTATTCAGAATAAGAATCTGAACGATTGGGAACGAAAAGCATAATTTGTTGGTGCTAGAAGAATGGAAGGAAAGTGAATAAAACGCAGTCGAAACATTTGTAATCATCAGGTCGGCGGTTCAAGTCCGTTCACCGGCTCCAATTCATTCATTAAGTAACAGATATCATTTAACAAATATCAACTATCAGAATCCGGGACCATTCGGAACTAGACTAGATGTGATCCGGCTTGATGAGGCCGCACTTCTGATTCCATCACAAATTGCTTGTCCGGGCTCCCGCACCGTAATAGAATATCCGCACGGAATATCTGATGCGAACCTTGCGAAAAACCGGCCTTTTGCTCCTGTTTCTAATTGTATTTATTGCGGTTGGCTCGATCTACGGGCAAGTCCCTTCAACTAATCACAGCTCTCTTTCAACCGTCCTCAACCCGGATGGAACGTTGGATACGAACGCCTCCGGCACCTTTGACCCAACCGGCTTCAAGCTTTCGTATGGCCCAAAAGGCGAACCGAGATTTACTCCTAAAGGTCAGGCGATCACTGGTGCCTGCAGCGACGGTTGGGACAGCACTTTTTCCCCAAACGGTGTAATCGGTTCGGTCAGCGCGGTAGTCACCGACGGCAACGGCAGCGTCTACGTCGGGGGATCATTTAGCGCGATCGGCAGCGTTCCCGCGAACAGCATCGCAAAATGGGACGGAACGAATTGGTTCACGCTTGGGACCGGTATAGACGGCAGTGTGAATGCGATTGCGGTCGAAAACGGAAACGTCTATGTGGGGGGTGCATTCGCGTCGGCGGGAGGCGTCCCCGCAAACAACGTCGCCAAATGGGATGGCACGTCGTGGTCGGCTCTTGGTGCAGGGATGGGTGATCCGGGAGGGCTTTGGGTAGGAATGATCGCGGTCTCGGGTGATGACGTTTATGTCGGCGGCAGGTTTAATTCGGCCCAGGGATCTCCAAACTATGTCGCTCACTGGAACGGGACCTCCTGGAACGATATGGGTACCGGGATGGACGACTTCGTTCAGGCACTTGCCATATCAGGCAGCGATGTTTACGCGGGGGGAAGGTTTTCGATGGCGGGCGGTGTTGCGGCAAGCCGAATCGCGAAATGGAATGGCACTGCCTGGGCGCCGGTAGGATCAGGAATAATTGGCACCATTGAGGTTATCACCGTTTCGGGTTCCGATATTTTTGTGGGTGGAGGTTTTTCCGGTGCAGGCGGCAGTCCGGCCAACAGCATCGCCAAATGGGACGGCTCGGCATGGTCCGCCCTTGGGTCGGGAATAGACGGGTGGGTCGATTCGATCACGCTCTCAGGTGGAGAAATCTATGTTGGCGGACGGTTTACTGAGGCGGGCGGTAACGCCGCAAACCGTATCGCAAAATGGGACGGAAGTTCATGGAGTACATTGGGTGCCGGCCTTGACGGTCCGCCTCCGAGTTGGGAAGTAGGCGTTTCCGCAATGGCATTTCTCGGAAACACCCTTTTGGTTGGCGGAAATTTTGAGACCGCCGGTGGTAACTACGCCCAGGAACTCGCTACATGGACCGGTGGAACCTGGTCGGCCTTTGAGGGAAGCTCCATCGACTGGAATGTGCGGGCTGTCGCGGTCTCCGGTACCGATGTCTATGTCGGCGGGGACTTTGATTACGCGGGTTCGGTCCTCGCAAATAATATCGCGAAATGGGATGGAAACACGTGGTCTGCAATGGGATCGGGTTTTCAGAATCCAGTTAACGCTATAGCGGTTTCCGGAAGCGATATCTACGCAGGGAGTTCTTTTGGCGGGATTTCCAAATGGAATGGCAGCAGCTGGTCAACGGTGGGGTCCGGTGTCAGCGGGGGCGGCGTTTCCGTGATCACTGTCATTGGTTCCGACGTTTATATCGGTGGCTCGTTTACTTCCGCCGGCGGCAGCCCCGCAAACCGTATTGCGAAATGGGACGGAACGACCTGGAGTGGACTCGGTTCTCCTTTCACAACATCAGTTACCGCAATAGCAGCCGTCGGTGATGACCTTTATGTCGGTGCCGTTACGAATACAATTGACAGCCCGAATTACTTTCAGAAATATTACGGGACGACCTGGACGCCGCTCGGACAAGGCATGACCGGAGGCGGTGTTAGCTCCATCGTGGTGTCCGGATCGGATATATATGTCTCCGGGGGTTTCAACGCAGTTGGCGGAATCTCGGCCGCACGAGTCGCAAAATACGACGGATCAGACTGGTCCGCGCTTGGATCCGGTTTACCGCATCCTTTCGGAAGTTCGGGAAGTGTCGTTCTCGCAGTTGTCGGTTCGGATCTATATGCCACCGGTGATTTTACAGAGGCCGGCGGCGGTCCCGGAAATGGTGCCGCGAAATGGGATGGTACGACGTGGACTCCGCTCGGATCAGGCCTTGCGGGCTTCTCGCCCAGTTATGGAAACTCGATAGCGGCAGCCGGCGACAGCATTTATGTCGGTGGATTTTTTGTTACCGCGGGATGCAACGTCTCCCCGTTTTTTGCGCGTTGGAGACAAACCGAATGGCTCGGCTCCACTAATACCGACTGGCACACCGCATCTAATTGGGGGAGCGGCTGGATCCCAACTGCGACGGATGGAGTCACAATCGAGGCCACCGACGCTTCAATCACATCTGCCGATGTAACGATCAGCAGCCTGATCGTAAAAGACGGCAGAACACTGACTATTGGAACGGGTCGGACACTAACTGTTACTGGTGATGTCGTTCTCGAGAACGGCAGCCTATTGGGGCCCGGGTCTCTCATCGTAGACGGTGATCTTAGTTTGAATGGTGCCGATATTGCAGACTTCAACTTCGTAACAATCAACGGGACCCTGAGATTGAACAACGGGAATATTTCGGGGCCGGGACTGGTAACGGTTACCTCATGCCAAGCATCATCCATCGATGGAGGAGACAGCGGATCGTTTATCTCGGGCCGGCTCAAACGCTGCGTCGGTTCAGAAGGGATTTACCGGTTCCCGGTCGGAACCGACCCGAATTATTCTCCGGTTGAATTGGCAAGTGTTGAGGGAGCCGGCAATTTTACAGTCGATCCAAGATCAGGCGCCTACTCCGGTCCAGCGGATGGTCTCTCAGACGATCGCCTCCTGCGCTGGTGGGAACTGACCAATGATGGCATTTCGAAGGCAGATATCACATTCGAGTACCCTGCTCACGAGGTTGTTGGAAACGAAAGGGTTTATAGCGCTTTTCGAATCACAGGCGGGGTCGCGACACGCTACTCGACGGATCTGGATCAGGCAACAAACCGCGCCACTGTCTATGGTCTTACAACTTTTTCACCATGGACGCTGGCTGAGAGTGAACCTGTCCTTGCTACATTTCGAGGGCGTTTAACAGCCGCTCGGGGTCACGGTGCCGGCGGCGTACTGGTTATGCTGATCGACGATCAGGGTAATACGCGGCACTCGACGTCAAATCAGTCCGGCTACTACAGGTTTCCTGATGTGCAGACCTTCCGGATCTATACCGTCAAACTGCTAAACAAGCGGTACAACTTCCCTGTCACCGAGTTTCTTGTTGATTTTGATGAGTTTACAGGAAGTGTCGATCGGACCTCTACGAATCATTAAAACCAGAAACCATTCCTGCGATTGTCTCTACGCGACGAGGAATTGTTTGGATCATTCCATTCAGTAGGGCTTCGGCCTTACCCACGGCTGAAATCATCCTGTCGATACGCGACGGTTAAGGAATTCCGGACTGGAGCGCAGGCGACTCGCCTGCCATGAGCGACGCATGTCGCGAATCTATTTTCAAGCGTCGCTGACGCGACGGAAAATTGGTTATATTTGATGTCCCTTTGGCTGCGCGCTTCACGCTACCCACGGCTAGCAGACCTCCGGTCCCCACGGAACGGTTAAGGAATTCCGGATTCTCTGATCTCTGATCTCTGAACTCTGAACTCTGAACTCCGAACTCTGATCTGCGCTAGGGCTTCACAATCGTATTTGGAACCGGAATATCACCGGTGCGGCCAAATACAAACTGGTAGTATCCTGCTGTCGTGCCCTGTACGAACCACGTTTGTGAACCCGGCCTGAAAACCGCGAAATCAGCTGTTCCGTCTCCGTCATAATCACCGGGTATCGGGAGATCACCCGAAATTCCAAACGGGACCGAGAAAAAGGAATCGTCTTCAGATCTCAGTACAAACCAAACGCCGGTCGATGGCCGCCAAAATGCGATATCCGCAGAACCGTCACCGGTGTAGTCTCCAACGACGGTCTTGTCGCCCACAGCACCAAACTGATATGCGACGACTCCTTCGGAACTCCTGAACTGCCACCACTCACCGACCGTTGGCCTGAACAAGGCGATATCGTCCATTCCGTCACCATCGAAATCGTCAACGGTCGGCATGTCACCGGAAACGCCGAAGGTACGTATGGTGGTGCCGCTGCCACCCGAATTCTGAATAAACCATGTTGCGTTGGAAGGACGGAATACGGCTGTGTCCGATTCCTGGTCGCCGTCATAATCACCGGGAGCCGGGATATCACCGTTCGCGCCGAAAGGCACTGAATAAAAGGTGTTGTCCTCGCTCCGCAGGACAAACCATTCCCCCGTCGAGGGCCTCCAAAACGCGATATCTGTCCGCCCGTCTCCGGTAAAATCCGAGGGCACCCGTATATCTCCATCGGTTCCGAACTTGAACGCGCTGTTGCCCTGGTCCGAGCTCTTCAGATACCACCACTCGTTCTCACCCGGACGGTAGATTGAAGGATCGGTCTTGCCGTCGCCGTCAAAATCAAAAGGTGCCCTCGATTGAACCGCTCCGGGACCCGTAGTTCTCGTGTACTGAAAATCTCCTCCGCCCTGCCGCCAGGAGTTGAATGTGATCTGGACATAGATATTTTCGGCGATCAGGTGGGCAACCATCGGGTTACCGATCATGCTGGGCGGAGAACAGCCGATCATCTCAAAAAACGGCTGATAGGTGAGCGTGTTCCAGTCCGAGATATCGCCGTATGCCCACTCTGTATTTCCCGGCCCCGTGTAACCGGGACAGGGCTGCATTCCGGTGGGCGATTCAGTGACAGAGTTATATAGGACTGTCGATCGGGTAAGACAGGTCTGAGGTGTTATGCAGTCTTGCTGGCCGGGCGCGGTCTTTGTGAAGGTAAGACTTCCCTCGTTCCAGATTTCCGGCACAGCGGCAGCAATTCCGGGGAGAGTAAATAAAAACACTCCAAGGAGAACCCCTCTAAAGACGTTGTAGTGAACGCAATTCATACAAACAAGTAACTGATCGCCACAAATTTACAGGGAATCCACCTTGTCCGCAACTCGTTCAAACAACAGACCTGATTCTCGATATTTTCCTAAAAGCGCTTTTTTCATTTGCTTTTTGGAGCGGAAACCCCTATCGTCATCCATTGCAATCAGGCACCGGCCTGATAAGCGGCGACAACAGTATCTCCTCATATCTCACCGGATTACGAGATCACGCAGCGAACTTTTTATCTTACCCATCTCTGTTGTACGGGTCGGACAACGGCCATACCTGACGGAAGCTTCTGTCCGGGTACAGCGAAAATTTATTTAAATGAAATCATCAGCAACGATGGCCCCAACCGGGTTCAACCGGTTCGGGTTAGCAAATTCAATTGTGCGCGGTGTGCGCGAGGCAGGGTTCGAAACACCCCGCCGCATTCAAAACGAAACCATTCCTGCGAGCATGAAAGGACAAGACGTTCTAGGACTCGCTCAAACGGGCACCGGTAAGACCGCTGCCTTTACTCTTCCGCTTCTGCACCGGTTAAAAGAGCATCGCAAGGGCACTCCGCGTGCGTTAATTCTTGCGCCGACCCGCGAACTCGCGACGCAGATCGCCAAAGAGATCCACACGCTTTCGAAATTCACGGGCCTGAGGATCGTGACAATATTCGGTGGTGTAAAGACACGCAGCCAGGCAAATGCTCTTCGAAAGAGCCCCGACATAGTAGTCGGCTGCCCCGGTCGTGTTCTGGATCTTATGAGGCAGGGACGACTGGTCCTGAACCAGGTCGAGACTCTTGTCCTTGATGAAGCGGATCACATGTTTGATATGGGATTCCTTCCCGATATCAAAAAGATCCTGAAGGCGATTCCCCGACAACGGCAGAACCTTCTTTTTTCAGCGACAATGCCCAAAGAGATCAGGAAGCTGGCGGATGAGGTACTGAAAACCCCGCATGTCGTCGAACTGGCGAACTCAGCACCTGCAACGACAATCGACCACGCCCTGTATTTGATTCCCGAGAACCGAAAACGTGACATGCTCGATCATATTTTCCGGGCCGACGAGTGCGAAAGCGCTATCGTTTTCGTCCGGACAAAACGACGGGCAAAACGGATTGCGGATCAGTTGCGGAAAACAGGTTACAAGGCATCTGACCTGCAGGGAAACATGTCTCAGGGACAGCGCGACCGCGCGATGAAGGGATTTCGTGAAAGACGATTTGAGATCCTCGTTGCTACGGATATCGCGGCACGTGGGATCGATGTCAGCAATGTCTCGCATGTCATAAATTTCGACGTGCCGGGCACGCCTGAGGCCTACACACACCGTATTGGCCGTACAGGGCGTTCGGAGCAGTCGGGAATTGCCTGTACATTCGTTACCGGTGCTGACCAAAAATGGGTCCGTGCAACGGAGAAAATGATCGGCAAATCGATTAAACGCGAAAAGGTTGAGGGGTTTGAGCCCGATATCGATCGAAAGCCTCAAGCCACATCTCCTCGAGGGAGGAAACGCCCGGGGGGACCGAAGTGGGGTAACAACAAGTCCTATCGCGGCCGTCGCAGAAGGCGCGCAAGCTAAGGAAACACTTTTCAAAAACAGAAAGCTATTCGGGCGGTCCGCGACGAAAAGAAGCGCGCAGTCCCGAATAGTTATTTTACAAGAAGACTCAATCAAGATGAAGAACAATACGAAGATCAAAGTGATCAAGAAGAAAGACATCGGCAAAACAAATAAGCCGATCGCTATAAAGAGAGACTCCGCAGAGTCAACCTCAAATAAGATTGTCGCAACTATATCCGTTTGGATAGAAGAATCGAATCAAAAACGATTTGAAAATGCCAAATCTGCTATGGAGGGACTAAATCGTCCCCAACTGCGAAACGCATAATAATTGCGGCTGGCACCGGGTTCGAAAATCCGTGCGAGTAAGACTTAAGATTTGTAAATATGAGAGCCGGCGATTGGCGAATGCCATCGTCGGCTCTTTGCGGTTTTTTGAAACAATTCTGCTTTATTACCAAAACTCACCGATCCCTTTGTACTTGAATGATTATCGATTTCGGGTTGTGAAACGCTCCGTTCCTCGGCTTTTCAAGGTATTTCTTTGCGATTTGCGTTGGACTAGTCGATAACTCAGTTTCAGATCGACGGTGTTTACTCGTGCCCGCAACTCAATTAACCCTTGACCCGATACTGTATTATTAGAACCCGATTTACTTCCGCCTAGTTTCACTCTCGGAATCGCTTCCTGTGAATTGAGGAAGTTATTGCCCAAGCCTAAAGAGGGGGCCGTTTGCGCAAAATCATATTTCGGGAACGTCGTAACAACAACTAGAGGAGAATAAAGATGGCGATACTAAGGTTAACGGGATCGGTCGGCGCAGGCAGTTCGAAAAAGGGCATTCCTCATAACGAGCCGGCGGATGTTTTGAAGGTCAGAAACAGACTGGTAGAACTTGGTTTTCAGGGCATTGATCACGTCACGAACGGCAAGGACAAAGAGTTTCTTCACGTCATTCAATTGTTTCAGTGCATCTTTAAGGGCCGGTCTAAGATGGACAAAGGAGACAGCCGCGTAGATCTGCATGGCACGACACATAAATGGCTCGCGGCTCAAAACGCGCCGGGCTGGGTAAATCTCGAGGGCAAGGGCGGAGTAGGATGGCAGATAGCGAAGTTCAGCCATGGAAATTCATGGGCGAGTACCTGGATGCTTTGGAGCATACATGCGGCGGGTCTGTATTATCGTGCGTTAACCGCTCTTTCGCCGGTCCCGGAATGCCCCGCGATGTGGATACGTGACTGTTCAAAGAAGAGAGGCGGAAAAACAAGGGGACATAAGAGCCACCAGTGCGGAATTGATCTCGACATGCGTCTTCCACTGCTTCCGCCGGACACGCATAAGTTTGACCAGTTAAAAGCGAGTGACTATGACAGGCGTTTTCACCGGGAGGCTGCGCTACTGCAATGCCGCGCGATAAAGACCGCGATGGATACGAAATTTATCTTTTTTAACGATAAGGAATTCAGAAACAAGGGTCTTACGACGCATCAAAAGAATCACAGCGAACACTACCACATTAGGATACGTCCACAGGCGCGCGTCGAAGGAACCTATATGTAAGGCGAGGTCTTGTTCGGCACCAGCAACTGTAACACCGAAGCCCTCAAACGGACGGGCATCTGCGATCATTTTTGAGAAATGCAGGGCCCGTTTGTACACAATATAGATCCGATAATCACGACCATCGCGGGCGTCCACATTTGGTGGTACGGCCTCGGTTTCACTCTCGGATTCCTCAACATGCATTTCGTAATCCGCCTGAATCGGGAGCGGCTCGGACTCTCGGTGGCCTCTGTCTACGAACTCAGCATGCTGCTTGCCCTCGGGGTGCTTATCGGCGGGCGGGCGCTGGTTGTGATCAACAACGAATGGGAGTTCTACGGCGAACATCTATACCTGATCCCGGCGATCTGGATCGGCGGCTTTGCCTCGCACGGGCTCATCTTTGGCGGCGCCGCGGCTGTTTTGACCTTTTCCCTTTGGAAAAAGGTACCTGTTCGTCCCCTGCTTGATGTTTTGGCAATTTCGGCCTGTTTGATACTCGGCTGCGGCCGTATCGGCAACTTCATTGACGGACAGATCTATGGCAGTCTCACCGACTTCCCGCTGGCTGTAAAGTTCCCGGAGGCAGAAGGTTACAGACACGCAGCAGTACTTTATGACGGGGTCAAAAACTTTCTCTTGATCCCGGTTTTGATCTGGATCCGGCGACGAGGTGTTCCGGACGGGCGAATCGCCGCGCTGTTCGTTGTGCTCTACGCCGGATTGCGGATCCCGATCGACATGCTCCGCGACTATCCGATCGCGATGTGTGGTTATCCGACCGGCCAGACGTTTAATTTCTTAATGTTGGGCTTCGGACTCCTGATGCTCGGACTTAGCCTATACCGCAATCGAAAAGGATTTACCGAAACCGATATGCGCGCCGAAATGCCTGATCCAGCTCGATGGAGACGGAATGCATTTGCGTTCCTGCTTATCATTCCTCTCGTCATTCCAAGCGACGCGACACGGGACATCCCCGACCGTTACGGCAAGCGTCACCCCGGACTCACACACTCATGGATGTACCCGCCGATAGCTGACAAGGTGAATCAATAGGGAGTACAGCATTTAAGTGCGTGAATTTTCTCGTCGATTGGCGGGTTTTTCCACGATAAGGACGTTTGATTCCACTGTAATCAGCAGGAAACCCAATGGTTACAGGCACTGCGAGATGGCACACGTATTGCTATGCATAGAGTGTAGGTACGTCTATCTCAAGGAGGAAGAGAATGGAAAAGGCAACATTGACATCGGTTTCCGAAGGCGGTGCCAGGTTGACGGCAACAAGTCGCTGGTCAGCAACCTGCCCGCTATGCAGCAACAGTTTCTCAAGCAAGGCATCGTTCAGAAAGCATGTTTCAACTCATCCGAGGTGCGGTAAGTGCGGGCGCAGGTTTACGACCAATACCTCCTTGGGAACACACACCTTGAGTTGTCGCGGGCAGGGCTAACGGCCCGGCAGATTTTTCTTTATGAATGCTGCGGCTGCCTGAACTGCGGCCTCGAGGTTTTCTTCTTCGGTGAAACCTGACTTCTTTCTTGGCTTTAGAGAGTGATCCCCGTCCGGCATCCATTCGAACTCTATCGTTTCAGCCAGATCATAATCACCAACTTCTTCTTTGTTTCCGAATGTATCCCGTTCGCCCTGGATCACGAGCATCGGCAGCGGCATCGATGCCAGGTGCTCAGTGCGAAGCTTCTCGGATCTGCCGGGAGGGTGAAAAGGATACCCAAAACAAACTATTCCCTCCAGGCCTTGTTCATCCGCGACCATCGTAGCGATGCGGCCGCCCATCGATTTTCCCCCAATAAATAAGGGTATTTCACCATTTAGTTCAGCAACCACCTCGCGCCAGGTCTGAAGCAATACTTTCGGGCTTCCCGGACCTCCCCGTTTTCCCGTAATCCGCCGTTTCGCCATGTATGGAAATTCGAACCTCGTGACGCGAATTCCTTGGGAAGCGATTCCCTCCGCAATGCTGTTCATAAAGGCGTGGTCCATGGGCGCCCCTGCGCCATGAGCAAAGACAAAGTGAGCTACGGGTCTTCCGGGCGGCTTGTTGATTAAGTACTCGGGCATATTTAACTCCAGCTGGAATTCAAAAACATACCAGATTACGAGCGATATCTCTTCCCGGCGAAAAAAATCCGGATTCGATGATCCTATTCACTGCGCAAATGACGCTTGTATAAATAGGATCCCGGAGATTGAAGCGACAACCCCATTGAAACCGCCATTCAAACGGGTAACCAGGAATTCTAGGCCCGCTGAGGCAAGGAGAACAGCGTTTATGCAAAACATGCAATCCATACAAGTCAGAATAATCATTTATAGCGCGATCGCACTCTTTGCCGCGGCCATTTCGTTTCCGACGTCGATCGCATAGATACGCAAAGATCATCGTTCAGATATGTTTGATTTCGCCCCGGCTGCGACTGCGTTCACATAACCGAAAGCCAGTAGTTCGCAAAGGGCCCCCGGATAGTACCTGTCTGCTATCCGGGATTTTTTGTGTTTGCTTTGAAGATATCGAAAGTAATTGAGAGATTTGGCGATTATGTGATATTTAATGGATACTCAACGGACGGAACCGACGAAAGATTTTTGTGCGACAGGAGGAGTCATGAGTTTACTTCAGGATGAACAACTCGAGAAGATCGAAGGCCAGGGACGTAAGCGCCGGATCTACAGTATCGAGTTTTTTGCAACGGTACTCATAAGTATTGTCGTTGCTACATTTGTCCTTTCAAGATACGTGCCGGAAGGCACCTCTTCAATCCCAATGGTTTTTGAGGCAATCGTTTTCGCTACTGTCTTAGCGCTCCTCGCGTCTCCTTGGGCCGGACGATTGATGCCGGTGGTTTTTGTCGGAGCCTGCGCGGCATTCGTTTTGTCGAAAATCTACAGTTTTTCGGACGGCACCGCGCCAGAGCCTTTTGATTCCCTATGGGTATGGATATTTGGAGTCGTTCTGTTCATCATTATTCTTGCCGCGTGGAAAGTTATCGGGTACTCGAGCCCTCAAAACCGTGAGGCGCGTGAATACGAAAAAGAAATGCGTCGTATAGGCAAGTGGCAATAAACGCAATTTGAACCGGTCCGCGAGCGAGATCATACCCGGGACACCATGAGCATTCACGAACCGGTCTATGTTTGATGAAAAAGATGTATTGACCTGTATAGGAAGCGATGCGGACGCGTCGGAGTATCACGGGTCCATTCTCCCTCCAATCGCACAGGCATCGCTTTTCCGAAAGTCTTCCGCCAAAGAGCTCCACGAATCCCTAAAACGCGAAAACAAAGACTTTGTGTATTCAAGGGGGACCAACCCGACCGTCAAAGTCCTCGAGGAAAGGCTTGCTGCGCTTGAAAGGGGCGAAGCATGTAAATGTTTTGCTTCCGGGATCGCTGCGATCAGTGCTGTTTTCATGGGTCTACTTAAGGCGGGCGACCATATCCTGTTTATCAACAACATTTACGGACCAACGATTCAGCTCGCCGAAATGTTGGACTCGTTTGGTATTACCCATACTTCGGTCCTCGGTGACGAAATAACCGGATTCGAGGATTTAATACGGCCCGAGACCGCGCTCATCTATTTTGAGAGCCCCGGAACAATGCTTTTCGATCTGGTCCCGATCGCAGAGATCGTCTCTGCCGCACGTAAGCGAGGGATCCTCACATGCATCGACAATTCGGTTTCGACTCCGCTTTTTCAAAAGCCCCTGAACCTTGGGGTCGATTTGGTGGTTCACTCCTGCACCAAATATATCGGCGGGCACAGCGATGTTGTGGGCGGTGCCCTGATTACAAACAACGACCTGCTCGAGCGTATATTCTTCAGGTCTTATCTGCTTTTGGGCGGAATCATGTCTCCGCATGACGCGTGGCTTATGCTCCGTGGACTTATGTCGTTGCCGAACCGCTTGAAACAGGTTCAGGCAGATGCACTTGAGATAGCGAAATTCCTGGATTCACATCCCGGCATCCGGAAAGTTCATCATCCCCTAATCGAAAGTAATCCGCTTCTTGATGAACAAATGACCGGACATACCGGTCTGTTTTCCGCGGAGATCGATGTAAAGGGTTTCGACGAGCTTTGCGGCTTTGTGGATCGTTTGGAGTTGTTTGGAAAAGCGGTGAGTTGGGGCGGGGTTGAGAGTTTGGTTATCCCATCGTTTGGTTTTGATGACGAATCAAACCCGACACCCCTTCCGACAAACCTTGTCCGTTTTTCAATCGGACTCGAGGGAGCCGAAACCCTTATCAGCGATCTTGAATCGGCCTTAGAATGAACCCAAAGCCAAACATATTGGAGTCCGTGCTTCCGATCTTTATTCTTTTTGTGTCGCTGGGCGGAGGGGCGCTGCTTTGGGGGTTTAGTAATCCGTTGCTGATTGTTTCTCTGCTGCTGGCGGCAGCAGCGGCAGGTGTGGTTGCGTTCAGGCATGGGAAGGGATGGGATGACATCCAGGAAGAAACCGGAGCCAAGCTCGCCGCTGCCCTTCCCGCGATCATTATCCTGCTGGCAATCGGCGTTCTAGTTGGCTGCTGGATGTTCTCTGGCACGATTCCCTTGCTTGTTTATTACGGAATTGAATTCGTAAACCCGCGGTTCATAGTACTCACAGCATTTCTCGCAACGGCCGCAATGTCCCTTGCGTCGGGCACCTCATGGGGCTCTGCGGGCACCGTTGGAGTAGCACTTATGGCCACCGCCGCGGCTGTCGGAGCCCCGCTCGCCGTTACAGCCGGCGCCGTGATTTCAGGGGCGTACTTTGGAGACAAGATGTCTCCGCTTTCGGATTCGACAAACATCAGTGCAATCGGTGCCGGATCCGACCTCTACGATCACATAGGGAGCATGGTCTATACAGCCCTTCCCTCTTTTGTCGTCGCCCTGGTGGTATTTCTTTCAGTAGGTATCTCCGCAGCTCCTTCAGGTTCAAGCGGGATTCCGGAGAAAGCACTGCAGACGCAGAAAGAGATCTCTGCGCTGTTCGCGCTGGGGCTTCCCGCACTTATTCCACCTTTGATCGCGCTGATCGGAATGTTCAGGAAATACCCCGCGGCCCTTGTGATCGTTGTATCTTCCGTCGCCGCGATGCTGGTGGGGGTTTTTGCGAATGGATTCGCGTTTAAGGACGCCGTTACGG
>JABDKD010000247.1 GCA_013003215.1 Pyrinomonadaceae bacterium | reverse complement strand
CCGTTGGGCATGGAGTTTCACCGACTTTGGCCATATCGAGAATGTGTGCGATTTCTTTCAAGGTAAACCCGAGACCTTTCGCATTCGCAACGAACCTCAACATTGAAATGTCAGATTCTTTGTAGATCTTGTATCCGTTTCGATTACGCCGAATGGGAATCAAGAGCCCGATTCGTGTGTAATGCCGAACCGTAAAGACTGGTACGTCTGCCTTCTTCGCGAGCACGCTTGTCGTTAGCATCACTACATCCTGTTGTCTAATTTCCTAGTCACAAAAATACTCAGCGGTACGAGGAGCAATAGCTGAATCATCGGCAGCAAACCGACTTCAATAAACGGAATAACCGGCATGCTAGCTGCGTAGGTCCAAAGCCCTAATTTCTTTGCTGCCAATTCGAAAAGTACAGCCGTCAGTCCTCCTAGCGCGGCGGCAATTACGTAGTCACCTCGTCCGTTATCAAAAAGATTCTCAAGCACAATGAAGATAGAAACCACAGCCACGCCATCCACGACCGAGGCGAGTGTACAAAAAAGTACCGCCTTGGGATACCCGATCTCTGAAAGCGCGGTAAAGTACTGCATCTGGCTCAACTCCCAGACAAGATTTAGCGCAAAGCCTACGGCGAACAGTACCCAATAGAAATTCCGTGACTTTCTAAAAATCATAGTTATAAAATCAGATCCGTTGCCGTGAATGTAACAGGCTTTGTAATATCGATTTCACTTTCAGTCAGCACTCAAATCTTCACTCCCTGGTTTTGGTTGACTTGAAAATCCGTATCGTTCCAAAGGCAGTATTCAACGCGGCCGTTTCCTTCAAATCTTCAAATCCCGCCGACAAAACCAGCTCGGGCAGCCTCCCTTCGAAGTTGTCGCGGGTAGTTTCGGTTCCGTCGAGTGCCATGACCATATACGAGCCCAATTTCATGAGAAAATTATCAGGATCTCCCCAGTCGGCCACATGAAACTCGCCACCGGGTTTAAGCACTCGCAATATCTCCTTGAGCGTGGTCAATTTATCCTCAGATGTAAGATGATGAAAAAAGAGGCTTGAGAATATGTGATCAAAACTCTCATTCGGATACGGCAAAAGAAAAGACAGCGCTTGAACAAAATGGATTCCCTCGCCGTTAGGAGATATTTTCGCTTTCGCAATCCCTAAGATGCTCGAGTCTCCATCTATCCCATGTATATCTAGTTCCGGCAATGCTTCGTGCAACAGTCTTGCAAGCGTGCCTGAGCCGCATCCGATGTCGAGGACGGAATCTCCGCCTTGCATCTCTGCCTGTCCGATCAAGGCGTTCTTAAATGTTGCTTCACGCGTTGTTAAGCGAACGACCGGATCATAAACCGGCGTCAGCCAATCAAACCTCAGCGCCGGTACATATCCGCTATGACTCATAAAATTCGCAAATTAACTAGCGGGTTTCCGCGAGACGCTTGTGTGTGAATGCACTATCAGCCATTTGCCCTCGGTTTTTTCAAAAACCATCGTGCCGAGACCTTTGCTGCTGATCTTCCGTTCTTTATAGTCTGCTCTCAAAGAATATCTATAAGTTGCCCATCCGGTATTTCCGTCCACCTTGACTTGAGCATCAGTGATAGAAAACTCTGTGTTTTTGAAAGCTTTTAGTTCAGGAGCCAAATGATGGTCACGATATTTTTTCCATCCTTTGTCTGCGCCGCCACTTTCAAAAATCAAAACGGATTCATCGTGCGACCAAATCTTATCCAACGTCTCCAGATCACCCTTTTCAATTGATTCACCTTCAAGCATAAGGACTTTCATAACGGCTTCTTCGTCATCCGGTGACACAATTGCAGCCGAATAATTTGACGCAATTGTCAACGTAACTATGACCACAAGACTCACACAGAATACTGACCATAAGGTATTTGGTTTTAACATTCTCTCTCCTTTTATTAATTTCGCTTCTTTTTGTTAAGACCTTCACGCAAACTCAGGCTTTCTAGATTCCAACATTGTCTAAAATCTGCTTTCCCTTCGTTGAAAAAATGAGCCAGCCCGCGACCGAACCGCTGACCGCTGCCAGAATCACACCACCTGCGACAAAAAAGTATGGGCTATCTACACCGCCAAAATAATGAAAATGCGAATCCAAATTAAGGCAGAGCAAATTGCATGCTATGCCGAGCACTCCGACGCTAAGCAAAGCACAAGCTAGTATCGCCTTGCTATTCGTAAGCCTGCCAACCACAAAAAGCTGAATCAAGGCGCCAACGGTTGCACCCATTCCGACTCCGCAAAAGACGACAGCCCATAGGAATTTGTAGACAATGTTGCCGTTGGGATAGAGAATTAGGCCCCATAACACAAAAATAATCAGTTCAGCCCCAACAGAAAAGATAATTCCCAACTTCACAGGCCGGTTAAAAACGCGTATCTGTTCGTTTAGATTTTCCATTTTTCATGCCCGTAGAGCCCTCTTGTCCCCAAATCTTAGTCCGCCGTAAATAAACGCAAGGTTAAATTGCACATCAGTCTCCCGCATATCACCTCGCGTTTAATACTCTGTTTATCTTTCTTTTTGCTTAATCTGAATTTTGGTCTGTATATACAGAACGGAAATCTAATTTGTGGTCAAGATGAACAATTCGGAACCAAAACACAAAAATGCCGGGAATCATATGAATGTCCATGGCATCGAGGCAAATGGCAGAGTACTAAAAATCACCGGCTGGCTGACGGGGGTGTATTTCGTGATTGAGCTGGCGCTGGGTTTTTACTCAGGTTCGGTTGCCGTAATCTCCGATGCATTTCATACGTTCTCAGCAGTTGGAGGAATACTCATCGCGGCAATTGCCAACAGGATTTCTGCCCGGGCCGCCGATAAACACGCCACGTTCGGTTACAAACGGGCGGAAATAGTCGGTGCGTTGCTCAATGGCCTGTTTCTGCTCTTGATGGCGGTTTACGTGCTTTATATGGGCGCTATGCGCCTTTCCGGAGACTTCGAACTGCCAGCAGGGATAATGATGATAGCTGCAGGGGGCGGACTGATTACCGAGTTTATCGCATTCGGGCTAATGTATAGACGCCAAAAGGGGAATCTGAATATGCAGGGCGCTTTTTGGCATGTGATCCAGACATTTGTCGGTAGCATTCTAATAATTATTGCGGCTCTTGTGATTTACTTTACAGGTTGGACAAAGATCGATCCGATTCTCGGAATGGCGTTTGGAATTGTTCTGATTTACGCATCATATGGAATCATAAGGGATACACTTAACATTCTAATGCAGACCGTTCCAAAGGTTTTGGATGTTAATAAAATCAGAAATGAGCTGAACTCTATCAACGGTGTTGTCATGGTACGCCATCCGCATGCATGGGTATTGACATCGAATAAGAATATTTTTTCGGCTCATCTCCAGATTGACCAGCCTGAGAAATCGGACAAGATATTAAGAAGAGCCACTGAATTGTTAAAGCAAGAGTACGGTTTCTATTTTTCTACAATCCAGATTGAATCAGATCATGTGGATACGGGATCAGATGCGGACATGTACTTTTAGGCTAAGGTTGAAGATTGATCGGCTCTCTATTGTACCTGGCAAAGGAAAGGAATACTGTGAGAATTCTATTGGTTGAAGACGACGAAGGAATAAGCAATTTTATTGTTAAAGGATTGCAGGAGTCTGCATTTGCGGTAGACGTAGCAGTTAATGGCGAAGATGCTCTCTACCAGGTGTCGATCAATACTTACGACCTAATCATCCTTGATGTGATAATCCCAATTAAGGACGGATTCGAGGTTTGCAAGGAGTTACGTGAAAAGGGCGTCCAGATTCCGATATTGATGTTGACTGCGAAGGATGAAGTCGAGGACAGAATTGAGGGTTTAGAAGCTGGAGCAGATGACTATTTAACAAAGCCATTCGCGTATGGTGAACTCCTGGCAAGAGTTCACGCACTGATGCGACGCAAGGAAAAGTCTTATGTTGAATCTCGGTTTACTGTAAGCGATCTGGAGATCGACTCTAACTCGCAAAAGCTTTGGCGTGAAGGTAAAGAGATTCCATTGACTGCAAAGGAATTCACCGTTCTCGAATATTTAGCTCGGAACGCGAACCGTGTCATTGGTAGAGAGGAGATTTCTGAGCATTGTTGGAACGAGACCTACGATCCATTTTCAAATTCCATCGAGGTAATCGTTAACCGGCTTCGGAAAAAGATTGATCAAGAAGCTGACACAACGTTATTGCAGACACGCAGAGGCGCAGGGTACATGTTAGAGGATAGGCGCAGCAATGAAGATATTTAAGTCCGCGAGGTCACGACTAACATTTTTGTATGTTGCCGTATTGGCGCTGATTCTCGCGATTTTGGGAATCCTGGCTTTTGTAATATTTACTACATCCATATACGACCAGACAGACAGAGCATTATCCGAAGTTGGGACTTCATTCGAAACAACTGCACGTCGACATTTCGAAGACGTTCAGGAGAAGAAAAACGTCTCTGAGGCGTTAAGCCACACGGCGGAAGATGTGAGCTTCAAGAATTATAAGGTATTTGTATTTTCCCAAACTCGAAAACTGCTGTGGCAAACAAGGACTCTGGAAGCGGAACCAAATATTTCGAACGATACCGCTCAAAGGTGGTTAAACGAGTTCACCTCAAGTGAGGAAGCAAACCTGGACGGGTTTTCGAACGATCGCGAGATATTCCGTGTGCACTACCACCCATTTAAAATGGGCGGGTCAAGTTACTATTTGATTGTCATTCATCCGTTGGACGAACAAAAAGCCTATTTGAGACAGATCCGCAACGCGATGTTGCTTATTGTCCCCGTTGCACTATTGCTGACTAGTTTCGGGGGTTATTTTTTGGCGCAGAAGTCGTTCGCACCGATCGCAGAGATGAGCGAGAAGGCTGCGCACATTCATTCAAGCAATCTTTATGAACGGCTTCCAATAGAAAATGAAGAAGACGAGCTCGGGCGTTTGGCAAAGACGTTTAACGATCTCCTCGCCAGGTTGAACCGATCGTTTGAGCAACAGAAGCGCTTTATGGCTGATGCTTCACACGAACTTCGCACACCCGTATCAATTGTTCGGGGAGAAGCCGAAGTTAGCCTTACAAAGAAAGATCGCGACGTGATCGAATATCAGGAGACGATCGCGATAATGCAAAAGGAAAGTGAGCGAATGTCTAGAATCATTGAGGATTTGTTCACATTGGCACGGGCCGATTCCGGCGAATTCGTACCGACCTTGTCATCGATATTTGTTGACGACATCTTGGCGGATACGGTCAGGGCGTTTCGGACATTGGGTAAGAAACACGATGTATCCATCAGTAATTCCCAAAACGGGGATATGCCTCTGGAGGCGGATGAATTCTTGCTCCGGCGCCTATTTACGAATCTAATTGACAACTCGCTAAAACACGCCAGATCGAAAATCAAAATCGAATCGAGTATGAAGGATGGTCAATACGAGATCCGAATCTATGATGATGGCCCTGGAATTCCACACGAAAAACAAGATCATATCTTCGAAAGATTCTATCGTGTCGACAAGTCGAGATCGAGCAATAGCAAATCACTTGTCGGGAGCGGGGCCGGCTTAGGCTTGGCAATCTCGAAATGGATTGCCGAATTGCACAATGGTAGGCTAAAGCTCTCGAAATCAGATTCTAGCGGTACCCTTTTTACGGTTTACCTTCCGACGAAGTAGATAGTTGGTACATTTTAACCTCTCGTTTAACTTAGCTACCTTAAACTCAATTTCTGTTTGAGCGAGTCCTTTGAAGTTGGGCTTAAACTCCTAAGCAGCAGCACGAGTCGGGTCTGCGATGGCGCGGCTCGTGGTTGTTTTTAAGCGTAATTGAGATCAGTCTCATTACTCGCGAAAGGCCATCCAACATAGGAGAAAGAACAGGTATCGCTGTGACGATGTAACAAATAATCGAAAGTTTGGTCATACCGCTAACTCTGCGAGACTAAAAAGTGAGAACTTAGTGCGTTGCTCGTTCGTCACAGGAGTGCGAAAGTGTTTTTGATTATCAGTCTGGGAATACGGGAGAAAGAATGAAAAAAGGAAGATTGTGGTTAGTTGTTTCTGTATTGATTGTGGGTTCAGTGATGCTTTTTGCGGCTTGCAGCCAAGAGAAGGACACTTCAATGGGTACCGATGAAATGCCCACGAACATGGATCACAACGGTATGGATCATGGAAACGCGGACAAAATGCCGGACATGTCTGAATTTGCCAATCATAGAAACGATCGGACAGGTTCCTTAATAGATGCACACAGCCAGATCAAAGCCGGGCTAGACGCTTCTGATAAGAAGAAAGCTGCAGACGGGGCGGAAATGATGATTGCCGCACTTAAGAAATTCGATTCTTCCGACCTGGACACAGAAAAACGCAAAGAATTCACCGAGATTTTTGATACCGCCAAAGAGCACGCTGAACACATTGTTAAGAGTGATGTTAAGCATCAAAAGGAACACTTTGAAGAATTGACAACGGATCTAAAAGATCTTTTTGAACTCGTTGGCGCGAAAACGAAGTCTGAGAGCTAAAATCCGGATTTGCGAAAACTAGTCACCACGTAGCAAGTGCCTTCATTTTTTGGACATTGCTAGACCTTGGCCAGGGGTTTTGAGAAAGAATGAGATTCAACTTGAAATCGACGGCGAAAATTGCGGTTCTTTTTGCATTCGTATTATTTGTGGGGCTGCAATTTATTCCCTCGAAGCGCAACGAAAGCAATCGTATATTGGAAACGGATTTCGAAAAGACCTTTCGAGTACCGAGCGAAATTCGGACGATTTTGAAAACCGCTTGTTACGATTGCCACAGCAACAACACCAGATACCCTTGGTATAACCGGCTTCAGCCTGCGGCGTGGTTTATGGAGGGTCATATTACTGAAGGCAAAGAAGAGCTGAATTTTAGTGATTTCGGTTCGTATT
>JABDKD010000084.1 GCA_013003215.1 Pyrinomonadaceae bacterium | reverse complement strand
CTGTGACTCCGTCAGCTCCGGTAACAGTCACTCCGTTCGCGAGCGTAAATGAGAGTCCGTCGGTACCGGTCACAGTTACCCCGTTTGGAGAAATAAGTCGAAAGACGACGCCATCAGGTCCTATTCCAACTATCGAATCAGCGCCTGTCACTGACACACCATCCGTTCCCGAGACTGTTACCCCGTCGGCCCCTGTTACCGTTACTCCGGTCGTTCCGATTTGCGAAATGCCGTTCGCTCCCGCGATTCTCACCCCGTCTACTCCTGTTACCGTTACGCCGTCGGGTCGGTGGATTCGAAGCCACTCAGCATCGTATGTTGTTCCATCTGCTCCAGTTACCGTTACGCCGTCAGTTCCGGTTACCGTGACTCCATCAGCGCCTGTTACTGAAACACCGTCAGCACCTGTTACGGAAACGCCGTCTGTTCCGAGATAGGTGAAACCGTCGGCGCCCGATACGGTTACACCGTTGCTCATACTGACCGGCTGTCCATTCGGGGCCACCAGACCAATTCCGTTCGCTTTGTAGGAAAGGTAGCCGTCTGTACCCGTAACGGATACTCCCGATACTCCTACGAATCTAACGCCGTCGGTTCCTGATACCGTGACACCGTTTGAACGAACGACGTTCAGCCCCGCAAGTACCGGGTTAACGACCATAAGCAGGCAGACGACGAGAACAAATGCCCTCTTGAGCGGGGTTCTCGCCTCTGAGGATAACAATGTTCGAGTGGGGCTGAACGTTTTGAAAAACATGTCTTTTCTTTTCGAATCCGGGGCGGAATTCTCCACCCCGATTTAGTTGATTATTTTTGAACTGACTTATTCAACTGAACCTTGAAACGGGTTCCCTTGTTGACCTTTACATTCTTGTTCTGAGCTGAGAGCGTCGAGCTTCCCTCGGCTTCCGCGTTGAGCGACTGCGATAGGGAAATGCCTTTTAAGGCGCTTCCGAATACTCCTGTAGCTGTGTTCGCGGTACCGGCTACGGTGTTGGTAACGCCTCCCACGGTCGAAGTCGTGGTATTTAGTACTCCACCTGTGGTATTCGAAACCCCGCCAAGCAAACCCCCGGATGATGACCGCCCTGAGGCACTTGAATTCGACGTTCCGAATAGCTCGGGACCTTGGACATTTTGTGAAACGCTCGAAACTGCAACCACTGAAGCGTTAATCGGTGCGGACAGAGACTTATTTTGCAGCGTGTCGAATACCATACTCAACCGCGATGTTTTGTCATCTTTTGTCTTTCGCTTCACCTCAGTGATACGTCCGATAAGTTTTGTTCCCTTTGGTACGAGAACCTCTCCGTCTTGCTTCATAGATTTCGTGACTTTGAGCACTACTTCATCACCCACTTCGTTTTTCTTAACATTCAGGGACTTCAGAAGTTTTGCGTCCAAAATTGTCCCGGATTTAACCAGGACATCTTCCCGGTTTTCTGAATTCTTCTCTTCTACTTTTCTTTGTCGTGTCTTTGACCTTCCGGTTTTCTTACTGTCATCAGGGTAAAGCGAACCGCCCTTCTTCAGCTGAGAGTTCTGTGCCTGGACTGCGAAACCTGAGAGACCAAAAAAAATAAGTGCTACCAAAAACGATTTCATTGTTACTACTCCTTTTATTTCCAAATTTCGGGGAGCCATCTTACGGATTCCATTTTTGCTTCCGTTTTACACTTACATTTATAGGTCCCACGCCTTGAGAAAAACTTGAGGATTCGAAAAAAAAGGATAATTTCGTAAAAAATTTCTTTGTCCTCAAGGATTTCTCAAGTCTTGATCGCTAAAGTTTTCGTGTATGACGATGCAATACATTTACAACGAAGACTCGGAGTACACGAACAGCGATTCTCATGGAATACCGGCTGTTACGCGAAAGCTCGTTAACTCACATAACCCGTCTCGGCTTATACCGGACAAGATCCTGGCACCGTTGGTAAAGGACTTTGTGGCGCGACCTCGATTGATACGCCTGCTTGATAATTCCATGTCAAAATTCGGCGCGACCCTTTTGCTAGGCAGGGCCGGTACCGGAAAAACGACCTTGGCAGCCCACTATGCAGGGAAATACGAACAGGCTGCATGGTTTAATGTCGATTCGGCAGATGTGGAATGGGCAGCATTTTTCCGATATTTCCGAGCCAGTTTTAAAGATCCGCTTTTGATGCAGGAAACCGAGCAATCAAGGGATTTCCCGAAGCCAATTGCGTACTCGGTCGAGACGTTTTTTTCGCGTCTCTCAGTATTAGATTCGGGCCAGCCTCGATTGATCGTTCTGGATAATGTGCACAACATCTTCGATGCGGATTGGTTTGGTGCGTTCTTTTTCTCATTGATTCATTCTTTGATGCCCAATATGCACCTATTGCTTCTAACCAGATGCAAACCGCCAACACCTCTGTGGCGGCTCCGGTCCAAACAAAGACTCGGAGTTATTGATGAACGAAAGCTCGCTTTCAACGATTCGGAGACACAGATTCTCTTCGAAAAGCTGGGCCTGTCATCCGGGGAAGCTGAGTCAGCCCAAAACAGCTCATTTGGAAGGATTTCAAAGTTGAGGGAATTCGCCGCAGCATTGAGTATCGAAGAACGAGTTTCAATATAGTTCCGTTGGTATGACATAATGCGCCCATACCAAATGAGGATCTAGACTTGTGAGTAAAGCGAAAAGGCGCCCGGCTTTTTTCCTGCGAACTAAATTACTTCCCCCACGGTCGGTTTCGGACTATTTGCCGCGGCCCAGGCTGACCAGCCGGCTTGAATCAAATCTAAGTTCCCCGATTACACTGGTTGCCGCTGAAGCCGGTTGCGGAAAAACAACCTTAATTAGCGAATTTCTTCGGGAACAAGATACCGAAACCGTTTGGTACCAGCTTGACCACACAGATGCTGACCCATTCGCATTTCTCGGATACCTGACCGAAGGGATAAGTGGAATCAGGCCGGGTTTTGGAGAATCGGTCTTTTCGTATCTGGAGGAATCAAAAGATGAATTCCTGAAAACCCCGGAACTTGGAGTCGATCTGCTTTTAAACGAGATCTTCGAGCATTTTGAGCAACCGTTTATCGTTGTTCTCGACGATTATCATCACATAGGGACGGATACGATTGTTCATCGCCTCGTTGACCGCCTGCTTCAATATTCCTCAGATATTCTGCGACTGATCGTCACGACTCGAGATATTCCTCCGCTCGCAATTATGAAGCATCGATCACGGTCTTCGGCGCTCGTGATATCAAGAGACGACCTCCTTTTTACAAATCAGGAAGTTAAAGACCTCTTCAAGGAATCACTCGGTGTAGAGCTCGACGAAGACGAAATCGAGGAGTACAGCGAACGGACCCAAGGATGGGTGACCGCGTTGCAGCTCGTTCGACAGGTAGCTGAACAAGAACTGGACATAGGGGACGACGGTGAGCGAATCGATCTTCACGAGATTCTACAGAAGTCCGAGAAAGACATTTTTGATTATTTTGCGGAGGAAGTACTCGAGCGTGAGTCCGAGGAGACAAAGGAAATACTCCTTGACCTGTCTTTGCTGGATTCCATGCCGCTTGAGATCTGCAGCAGAGTTTTTCCGGACAAGCGTTGTGCCTCCGTGCTTCCTGAGCTAGTGCAGAAAAACGTTTTCGTGACTAGTGTCGGAGAGGGTGAGTCAGACGAAGAATACCGAATGCATCCACTGTTCCGTGACTTTCTTTTGCGCCGTCTCAGATCTGAAATTGGACGAGAGGCGATAGCTAAGGAACGGCTGCGGATCGCAGAGCATTTCCTTGGGTCAAACGCTTGGCAGAAAGCGCTTCCGTATCTGCTTGACGCAGAAGAATTTACAAATGCCGCAGAGGTTATTTCCGAGAAAGGGGAAGAGCTCCTGGATCAGGGCAAAATCACAACATTCAATATTTATACAGACCGAATTCCTACTGAATCGCTGAAGAAGTTTCCCCGCTCGCTTTTACATATGGCTGAGGCCAAGCGGCATCAGGGCGAGTTTGAGGAATCCAAAGAGATCCTGAGTCTCGCGGTCGATTCCTTAGAAAAGGAGAAAGACAAGACAGGGCAGGGAGAAGCCATTTATTCTCTTGCGAGTCTCGCGCGTCGACAAGGTGATATCGAGGTCGCTTTTGAGTACCTGGACCGTGCGGAGACATTTGTTAATCAGGAAAGCGAGACCTTTATGAAGTGCGCCAATACTCGCGGGCTTTGTTACGCGGCACAGGGCGATTGGGCCAAATCGGAACAGCAGTTCAGACTCGCACTCGAACTCGCCGAATCATTCTCGAATGACAGGTTTATGAGAATAGCTGCTCACAATCTGGCAATTCCGACCGGCTTCCGCGGAGAATTTAGCGAGGCCCTTAGGTGGCTGCGGCGGATGTTCAGAGATGAATCCAAGCCGTTGCCTCAAGAGGCCTATGGTTATCTGAATGTAGGGCGAATGCATCTTTACAGGGGTGAGTTCGAAGATGCGCTGCAGAATCTCACCAAATCGTTGGATCTTTGCAGGGCCTACAATATGAAACCGATTCGTGGCGAGATCCTGGAAGCGCTGGGTCATTACTATCGTGATACCGGTGAATACCAGAAGGCCGTAGAACACTTTGAAGGTTCCCGGAAAGCATATGATGACGCTGGCGTAAACCGGTTTCGTCAGGAAGTTGAAGAAGAATATGCGATTTACTACCAGAAAAGGAGAGATCTCAACAAGGCGCAGGCGCTATTGGAGAAACTGCTCGAAGAACGCCAAAAACTCAATTATGAATTCGGGATAAAGCGGGTCGAACTCGGGCTTGCCGAAATAAAACTTGAGAAGGGTGAGACCAAGGGTTTGGTGAAAGACCTGCAATTACTGTTGAGTTATCATAAAGAACACAATTTCAACTACGAAGAAGCACAGAACTCTTTGCTTTTGGCGCGAGTTCTAAAGAATGTCGGAAAGCGCAAAGAGATGTTCCTCCACCTACAGAGGGCACTCGACCTGACGGCAAGATTTGATTACGAGTATTGGCTCAAGACGCAATTACAAAAGAATCCCGAGTTCTTCAGTGACGAGGATATCATGGAGTTACTTCCTGTCGATTTGCGCGAACTTGAGCCTGAACCGCGGCATGCCGTCGAGGTAAATGTCCCGGACTCCGGAGCGGATGCACTCCCGATAGCGGACCTCACTGTGAAACTCCTGGGAAGTGTCGAGATCTATCGCGACAAAACAACTCCGTTCGCCTCGGACGCATGGACGACTAGGCGTGCCCGAGACATCTTCGCCTGTATCGCGTCTAACAAGAATAAACGTGTAGAAAAGGACGTATTGATAGACATGTTCTGGGCGGAAGATGACCTGAAGGCGATCGAAAAGAACTTTCATCCGACAATCTCTCACATACGAAAAGCACTGAATTCGAATCAGTCGTTCAAGCAGAATTTTATTGTCTTCAGGGATGGTTCGTATCAGCTAAACCCCGACTTCAGTTACTCGATCGATACCGATATCTTCGAGAACGCGATAGAATCTGCCCGCAAAGCAGAGCGCAAGGGAGACAATCAATCCTACCGCAAACACGCCGAAGAAGCCTGTTCTTTGTACCGCGGAGAATTCATGAGCGGTGTTTACGACGATTGGGCAGAAGAGCTAAGAATCTATTATGCGGAGCAGTATTCGCGAATCGTAAGTTCTTTGGCCGAACTCGCTTTTCAGGATGAAGATTGGCAAGAGGCGCAGAAGCATGCTAGAGATGTACTTCGTCACGACCCGTACAGGGAAGACATGCATCGAATTGTGATGCAGGCATTGTCCTCCTCGGGCAGTGTTGCCGCGGTACAAAGACATTTTGATACCCTCGAAAATCTACTGGAAAAGGAACTTGGAGTAGAGCCGGCCCCCGAAACGGTTCAGAAATACCGAGAGCTGACGGGTTGAAACGGCTTTCGAGATTCGGAGGTATTTATGTTGTTTTGTAGAATCAAGTTATTGTTCGGAATTCTTTTGATTGGGGTTTTGTCCGCGACCATTGCCGCCTCAGTTTCGCTTGATGCTCCGGTATCATCACGAGGGCAATTTGATGGAGCCGGGGTTACATCAGTTACGTGGGCGCATACCGTTGGTGCCAATCCTTCCAGGGCCATTTATGTAGGCGTTTCAACATCTTCAACTACGCTACCTGCGTTTCCGTCCCCCCGAGTTACCGGAGTTACATACGATGGACTGGCAATGGCATCTGTGGGAACTCAGCTCTCTATTGACAACAGAAACTCGGTCGAGATCTATAGACTTCTCAATCCGCCAAGCGGAACCTCAAATGTTGTAGTGACTTTGCTTGCGGGTACCGCAAATTATGTTGTCGGAGGTGCGCAGTCTTTTTCGGGCGTGCATCAAACAACTCCTGAAGGCACTTTTATAACTGCCTCAGGAAACGATTCGTCGCCTACGCTCGTCGTACCTGACGGAGTTCCAGGTGATGCGGTGATTGATGTTCTGGCGGCTTCGCCAACCGGTATTTTCTTTTTGGAAGGCCCCTCGCAAACGCTTCGTTGGAACGGTCGTTCATTCTTTAGCTTTGCGTTTGATATTGGGGGCGGCAGTATCGAAGCTCCCACTTCTCCGGTTTCAATGAGCTGGACCATGAGTTCGGCAGACAACTGGGCTTTGGCAGGTTTTGCGGTCAAGTCTCTTGCTCCAACTTCGGCACACTTGTTTTTAGAAGGGTCGGTCCGCGATAGCAACAATTCGCCTATCGCGCGTGCCCGAATATCAATTTCGAACCTGGAGACTGGATCCAGATTTCAAACTGTCTCGAGTCAATTCGGACGCTATAGGTTTGAGAATCTGGAACCGGGAGCTGTTTATCGAATAACGATCGACCACGGCCGGTATTCATTTGAACCGTCTGAACACGTTCTGAGGCTGGATGAATCGCTCACCGGTTTCCAGCTCATCGGCGAACCTGTCGGATTCAAGCGTAACGCGTTTACGCGGCGCCTTTGGAAGTTCTGACCTTGATCTAAGATCCGGCAAAAATGCGAAAAAGGCACCCAGGAATCACGAATTCGGGTGCCTGTCTTAATTGAATAAAACAAAAGACTTAGCAGATCTTTTTCAATCCTGCTCAGGAATCCTCAAGTCTACCTCAAGTCTGAGGTACAAACGCTCAAGTATTTCTCAAACACAGTTTTCTATTCTTGGTTCAGATGGCGGACGAACCGCAAAAGAATTCAAGAGGAGAAGACCAGTGAAAAGATTCAATTACAAGGAAATTACGAAGTTTGGGGCCATGTTAATGGTCGTAATCGCGTTGTTTGCGGTCGGCCTTCGGGCAGCGACGCTCAGTCCGAGTTTACAGGAGCAGGTTGCAAGCCTTCCCGATGGAGCGGAGATAGGCATGGCAATCGTTGCGTTTAACAGTTCCAACGGCCTGCAGGAAGGTCATCTGGATATCATGCGCGGTGTTGGAATAGAAGACGGGATCACGTTTCCAAACCTTGGAATGGTGGCCTCCCCAATGACAGCAAGGCAGCTGAGGGCACTTCAAAGCAATTCTTCCGTGCGCTCGATTTGGTCAAACGACAAAATGCAGTATCACATGGAAGAGTCCCGAGTGATGACCGGAGTTGACCGCGCCAGGATCGACCCCGGATTTATGGCTCGCAATGGTTCGATGCCGGTAGATGGCAGCGGCGATTTCAGCGTTATGGTTATCGATTCCGGCGTTGACGCAACTCACCAGGATCTACAATTCGGACCGAAGGTTATACAGAACGTTCAAACCGTAGTCGCGGCCGGAACTCTTGAAGGGTTCACAACAAATGTTTCAATTGAAAACGTACAGAACACCGACCAGTCCGTCGGACACGGTACGCACTGTGCGGGAATCATTGGCGGAACGGGAATCCGATCGGGCGGTAAATACGCCGGTGTAGCACCGGGTGCCAAGATCATTGGTTCCGGACTCGGTGCGGCGCTTTTCGTAATCAACGGTCTTTCCGCATGGGAATGGGCGCTTGCAAACCAGTACCGCTACAACATCAAGGTAATTTCGAATTCATACGGAAGCAACGGTGCTTTCAATCCGGACAATCCGATTACGATCGCATCCAAGACCGCGTATAACCGTGGTATCACGAGCGTTTTTTCAGCCTCGAACTCAGGTCCGGCAAAAGGAACGATGAATACCTATGCCAAGGCTCCATGGGTTATTGGTGTGGCGGCGGGATCCAAAGAAGGGCAGCTCGCGGACTTTTCATCGCGCGGACTTCCGAAAGAAGAGCGTTTGAGCAACAGTGACCCGCTTGACGATTTTGATGCCCCGACGATTACCGCACCGGGTACCGGAAGGTTCTTTGAGTCTTTCTCAGACAGGTTTACATCAGACATCGTTTCTACAAGATCGACCTCAAACCTGACAGCGAATGGCGGAACGGCGGATACCGAGTTGGGACCGGGCATGATCCCCTTCTATACGCAGATCTCGGGTACGTCCATGTCAACTCCTTTCGTAGCCGGCACAATCGCTTTGATGCTGGAAGCCGACCCGACACTTACTCCCGATGAGATCAAACAGATACTCGTTGAAACGGCTACACGAATGCCGGGGTACGAAGAATACGAAGTCGGAGCGGGATACCTAAACGCATACGCTGCAGTAGATAAGACATTCAACCGAAACAAGAACTATTCAAGCTCGCAGGAAATTGACTTCAATCTGGAGATCCAGAAGATCGTTGAAGCGGAAGATGATTTCGATATTGATTTCAATCCTGTTGCAACACCGGGTCCTGATTCCCCGAATTCGACTCCTTTCACGGTTTCTGAAGGAATGAATGTCCTAGACATCTTTGGACATGCGAACACGAATCCGGAGACAGGTGAAACGAATGTGGTTGGAATCGTGGCCTATGATCCCGCCGGCAGATCCTATTCAAGCGGTATTAGTCTACCCATACTTGATACGCCGGTAAGGCAGATTATTGTTGATAACCCGATGCCGGGCACCTGGAGACTTGAAGCTCGCGGCGCGAGAGGTCTTACAGCGGTTCCGGGAGTCAGTCTTCCTACAAGCGGAGCCGCTCTACCGGGTCCGATCGAAGGCACGATAAAGCAAATTCGCTTCGAAATCGCGAACATTCCCGACGTGAGCGGACATGACTCAGCTGAAGATATCGATGCTGCTTTAAAGAACAGATTGATGGATGTTTTCACTGATGGTTCATTCCGACCGGATCAGAAAGTTACCCGCGAAGATTTTGCGAATCTTCTGCTTATCAATACCGATTTGCGACAGACCGTCGGCGCCGAACCGAAATTTACCGACGTGACAGGCGACGCGGCCCGGTTCGCGGAATCCGTAACAGCAAACGGTTCAACGATTCGTGACTACGGCTATATCTCGAGCCCGCTCATGAGCTCCGGTTCGAACACGTTCGATCCAGGTTCCGAGGTATCACGAATCGATGTTGCAGTTGCCCTCGTTAAGGCGCTCGGTAAAGACGAAGCGGCAAGAGATCTGGCAAACAGCACAGTAACTGCTGACGGAGCGCCAATCGTAGACAATCACCAAATCCCGGGCAACTTGCGAGGTTATGTCCAGTTGGCGATCGATTCCGGTTTGTTTGAAGCTTATCCGGCGGAATTGGTCCAGCTCCCTAACGGTACATTCCAGGCATTGCCTGGACCCCGCTTTGAGCCTACATCAACACTGAGCCGCGCCGATCTTGCCGGCAGGCTTATGACTTACCGAATACTGTTCACGACAGGCGGCTAAACATATTTCGCCCAGCAGAGGGTAGTGGGCGAAATCCGGCGTGAGATTCCGAGTGGGGGCTTTGTATCTCACGCCATTCTTTTAGAAACCTTTGAACCTCAAGTCTTCCTCAAGCGTGCAAAAACGGGGTTCAAGTGTTTCTCAAGGAAGATCCATATTCTTCAAACATATTAAGAAATTCAGAGGAGCAAAAATGAAACGCAAACTAAAACGCAACTACAACCAAGAGATTATTAGAAAGCTGACTGCATCGTTAGCGGTATGGGCTCTACTAATCACAGCAGTGGTTATTCCATTCATAACGGTCGATGCCTCCGAGAACGGCGCTGTACCCGAAATGGAGAACCTATATCGTCGCCCCGCACCTGATTACGACCTGAATGAATCCGCGAATCTTACCAACTTCAGGCAGCCGACGGGCGCACAGGTAACCGCATTGGATACGCTTAGAACAAATGCGGGCGGAGCTACACTCAGCTCACGTTGGAATGCGTTTAGCGGCTCTCCTGAGATTATTTATGATTTTGCCGCCGAGTCGCTTCCCGGAAGTCCGGAAGACGCGGCACGTTCGTTTATTTCGCAGAACGCCGCTTTGTTTGGTGTGGCGAATATAGACGACCTGGAAGTCTTTAGCAGCAGATCAGCGCTTGGCGGGCACATGATCCGGTTTCAACAAACGTTCAACGGAATTCCGGTAAAAGACGGCGGAATCGGCATTGTTATGAATGCTGATAACAGGGTGATCATGGCATCGGGACCGCACTTCAGAGATGTCAACGTAAACACGACCCCTTCGATTACCGCTACTCAAGCCAAACAAAAGGCGGAAACGGATCTTAATCAGTTTCACGTTAGCTTGCCGGACGCAGCCAATGAGTTGCTTCAGTCCGGACTCGCCATTCTTCAGGAACAAGCCGGCCATGTAAACGAACTTGAGCCAAAGCTTGGTATCTATCCGACGGCAGATGGTTACAGGCTTGTGTGGAAGATCCCAAGATTCTCAACGAATCCGTTCGGGCTTTATCTGACTTCGATTGATGCTCATACAGGCGAGTTGGTAGCACGCAAGGATTACGTGAATTTCCAACTTCCCGAAGTCCCGGACACAGTTCCGTTCACGGCTGATATCTATCCAAAATATCCTACGATTACCCAGGAACTAAAGGACCAGAGCATCATCAGCGACTGTGATGGAACACCATGCGGCCAGGAGCGCGTAACACTTCGCAAGTTCCACCCAAGTAACACTGTAACCGGTCAAAACGGAACACTTACGGGGACTCATGCATTGATAAACAACGCTCTGGCGACAAAGCAGCCGTTTGCACAGGCAGGCTTTGGTACCTGGCATTTTCGCGAAAACAACCCGGCAAACTTTGAAGCAAGGACCAATGAACAGGATCAGTTCGCTGAGCCGGCCGAACACCAGGACGAGATCAATGCGTTCTTCTTCATCACATACCTGATCGAATATATTGATCATCTGCACGTTGCGGGTGACCCCGGATCTTTTGGTTCACAAGGATCATTCCCCGACGATTATCCGAACAAGACCATACCGCTTCCCGGCACTGTTCACGTTCCAAACATCTATATGGCGTTGGACGCTGTCAACGGTAACCTACCGGACCCTGCAGACCCCGAGTTTGTTCAAAGGGCTCTCGGAATGGACAACGCTTTTGCACTGAATGTGACCGCCATTATCGAAGGCTATTCGGGGACAAAGTCACCGGTAGTCGCTAACCCAACGTCTTATGGTCACGGCTATAACTTCAATGATCTCGCCCTTGAAGGTACCGTTCCTTATCACGAAGGGATGCATGCGATTACAAGCCCGATCGCCGGCCTCGAGGGGATCGAGGGAGACGCGCTGAACGAAGGTCAGGCAGATATGTGGGCATTCACGATCATCGACGGTCCTTCTTTGGGTGACTATGTAATCAACGCAAAAGGCTACCGCGATCTTCGCAGAAGCCGTGGTCAGGATCCGGATGCAGTTGCCTATATTCGAAGCGCTGAGTCCACAATTAAGTACTCGGATATCGGTACATGGGACAACCGGGCAGGCGGATACGAATTTGAAGAACACTATGACGGTGAAATCTATATGTCCGCGATGTGGGATATCAGGGAGATGCTGAACCGCATGTATCCCGATAACACGAGCTATAAGCGACCGAGACCGAAAGACGGTCAGGCGCTCAAAGTGATTACCAAAGGTACAAACATTTTCGAGCGCCAGTTCCTCGGTTCGATGTATATCCTCGGAACGACGGCACCGGATACTCTTGTGAAGTCGCGCGACGCTATGATCATTGCAGATCAGATGCTGTACCCGAGCGATTCGACTGACCCTTCATCGCCGGGAAAACACCGTGCCTTGATTGAGCAGGTATTTGCAGCCCACGAACTTGGCGTAAATGCGGTCGGCGTAACGGGTGGGAGGGCAACCATCTCAACGCAGGTGACGCCATATGCGGGCAACCAGTCTGCACCGGAAACTCCGACCGGAGTCAATGCAGCGCCGGCTTCAGCTAGCACAAACAAGGTTAGGTGGAACCCGGTTGACGGAGCTGTTGCGTATGAGATCCTCAAACGTAAACGCGATTTCGCTAACCAGCGCGAACCGAACGGTAAGCGTGAGTTCAACGACGGGGACGCTTCCACAACCGGTTTCACGCACATCGACTACGTCGACGCCGATCAATTGGAGTACATTGACCGCGGCGAGATTCACGAAGTATTCGCGCCACGAGGGCTCGATAATCTTTTCGAATGGGAGTACGTCGTTCGGGCGGTTGGTGTCGCTGACAATGGTCAGATCGGTATTTCCGACATGTCGGCAGAAGCCAATCCGATGGCTAGTCGTCAGGAAGTAACCGAAGCAATCGATGCTGCTATCTCGAATGTTTCGTTTAGCGGTGGAATCTTCGCCTTTGACAACACCCTTACATATGCAAGAGGGCTGGATGCGGATGACAACCGTTTGTACAGGGCAATCGAGTTCTCAATCGAGAATATCTCGAGCCCGACAGTGACCGTTCGCAACGCGGATTCCAATGGAGACACGTTCGTTTACAACGAGTCACTGAATGTCGGCGAAAGCACCTCGGCGAAGAGATTTGAGTTCAACAATCCGAACGCACAACTCTTCACATTTGATGCGAGGGTATTTGCGAAAACGTTTGCTCAGTCCAACAACGGTTCCGGTTCGAATGGAAGTGATGGAACGAGCAATCCGCCTGATCCGGTAATCTACTCGATCTATCAGCAAACCGACACGGGTGCGCTTATAGCAGGAGAGCCGACCGCGACAGCCGGAACAAGCGCGACCTGGGGTGACCCGACATACAAGGGGATTACCTGGGATGACGTTCTTGTAACGACGAAAGATGACGCGATCTCAATCGAAGCTACTTTGAGCTCGATCGGGCCCGATCTGGACTTTGAACTCCGAACAACGGATGGGGTGGTCCTTGATAGTTCAGGAAATGTCGATTCAAACGAGTTCGTATCGTCTGCGGTTGAACCTAATACAACTTATGTACTTCGAGTACTTGGATTCGCCAATGGCCCGGTGAATTACACGATCGTTAGCGATCAGTTGCTGCCTGAAGGCTCACCCAACGAAAATGCGGGCACGCGTTCACCGAGCGGCGGAGGATTGGATCCGTATAACACGAATCAAGATGGTGTCACGCGATTGATCCGCTTTACCGTCAATCCACTTACGGGTTCAGTAGGAACTCAAATACTCGAATAATTAATCTTTGGGGCAATGTGCGTGAGCCTCACGCACATTGATAATGAAGGCCGTCCGTTGCACTCCGGACGGCCTCTTTTTGTGTTTAAAAGCCGGAGCTCAAGATTCCTTACGGGATTGAAGTTCAGCTGAAAATCTCTCTGAATAGACTGCACCTGTGCTTTCGAGCTGACTCTGGTAAATAACCAATCTGTCGACGATAACATCACTCGAATCAAACGTTTGGTCGAGGTGCGCCTTCGCAATTTGGATTGCCGAGCGAGGCTGACGAAGCCTGGCAATCGTAAGGTGCGGGTGAAACTTTCGTTTTTCTATCGGGTATCCGAGCGCATGGAAGTTTTGATCAAGGTTTTCCTTTAGTTGGTTGAGATTTCCGTCAGTATCTCTGATCCCGAGCCAGAGAACAGATGGCTTTCTCATGTTTGGGAAGACTCCCGTTCCTGTTACTTGAAAGCAGAATTCCTCGGTTTGTCCCGCACATGCCGCGACTGCCTCATTCACTGCAGAAAGTTCGTCGTCGGTAACGTCACCGAAAAACCTTAGCGTAAGATGTATGTTTTGGGGTTTGACCCAACTAACACGAGTCTTGTCAGCATGAGCCTCAAGTGAGTCGATTTGCCGCCGCGCGATTGTGCGGATCTGTTCGTTGATTTCGATTGCGACGAATATTCGTTGCATGGGTCGGTTTGAGTTCAAAGTTCAAGGTTCAATGTTCAAAGTCGCGATTTATACAAATGAGAATTCAAGCGAATCGCGAATGTGATCCTGGCGAGGAGATCGGTTGATTCAGTGCAGGGAGCGGTAGCGACCTGCAAACACGATTACTAATTGCTGCGTGTAAGTAGGCAAGACCATTGGTTCGAAGGTGACTGCGGGTCGCTACCGCTCCCCGTACTGTAAGCGCGATTCGCAACTAGCGTCGCTCATGGCAGGCGAGTCGCCTGCGCTCCAATCTCTAAACTCTAAGTCTACATCGCACAATCACTTACGCTGATTTTGTGGTGTTTACTTGCGGGTTCCTGAAACTTGCCCATGAGATGCGTCGAGAATTTCGAACGGTTGTATTTGGCAGCTTAACCGGCTAGAAAAATATTAGTGTCATAAATCTCTTTCCAATGGTGTTTTTCAGGTAAGAAGTAACAAAACCGTTCGAAAAACGGTAAGAAAGTGAAAAGCAATCTGCGGCTAATACATATTTTAAAGGAGAGTTAGATGAGATTTTTAACAGGCAAGACTGTGGTCGTTTTGGCCGCGACATTGATTTTGAGCGCGACTGCATTAGCGGGTGACTGGTGTAAGGAATATAACTACGGCAACAAGAAGAAGGCTTCATCAGTAGATGCAAGGCAGTTCACTTTGTCATCGACAGGGCGCCTCGAAGTTGACGGTCGGACAAACGGCGGAATAAAAGTGCAGGGCGCTGATCGTAGTGATGTTTTGGTTGAAGCATGTGTTCGTGCCTGGGCCGATACCCAGGCGGAGGCAGATAACCTGGTGCAAACCACACGTATCGAAACAGCCGGCGTTATTCGTGCTGTCAACGATTCGGAGAAATACAATTCGTCGGTTTCGTTCAGGATCAGCGTTCCGAGAAACACCGATTTGATGCTCAATGCAAAGAATGGCGGACTCAGTGTTGATGGCGTAAACGGATCGATGGATCTCAAAACCGTGAACGGCGGAATCAAGCTCAGCAACGTTGCGGGTGATGTTAAAGGTCGAACGACCAACGGCGGAATCAAAGTTGGACTCAACGGTATCGCCTGGACAGGCGGAGGACTTGACCTCGAAACCGTAAACGGCGGCGTAAAGATCGGTATTCCGGCAAACTTTGCAGCGAATGTTGAAGCAGGCACTGTAAACGGAAGCTTTAAGAGCGATTTTCCGGAGCTCCAACTCCCAAAGAAAGAAGGCAAAACCTATTATCGCCAAAACAAACGAGTGAGTGGTGCTATCAACGGCGGTGGCGCTTTGATCAGAGCGGTTACGACCAATGGCAGCGTGAAAATCTATTCAGCGACGGCCAGGGCTCAGTAGTTCAAGTGAATTTGGTTCGGGGAGCAGCTGGCGTAGTTTCGATGCCTCTCCTGAGATGTTGATTGTGAATGAAAGGCTTTGAACACTCTCCTCCGTACCAGTTTTCCCGAAAAAGACGGCACCCCATGAAATTGGGGTCCGTCTCTTTTTGAGTTTACTAAGTTCGGAAAGTTTCCGAAGTCTACAGAGTTTAGTAAGTTCGGAAAGTTTCCGAAGTCTACAGAGTTTACTAAGTTCGAGAGTTTACTAAGTCTGCAAACTTCGTCAACTCTGCCAACTCTGCCAACTCCGTCAACTTCGTCAACTCTGCCAACTCCGTCAACTCTGCCAACTCCGTCAACTCTGCCAGCT